>NZ_JBEBMH010000012.1:0-177789 GCF_040081985.1 Mesorhizobium yinganensis
GTCCGGTTCGGCGCGAGATGTCGCGGATCGAAAGATGGTCTCGGTAGTGCCAGCGTCGGATGACGCTCAATAACTCCATGTCGATCACTCCGATGTCCCCCACACAATCCGTGTGGGAGGAGCTTCAAACATGGGTCAATTCTCGATGGAAAAACCTCCGTCGACTGGGTCACTTCTCAGTGGAAATCAACAGGCAGCATCGTAGAGGCCTTTCGACGTCAAGCACCCCCGTCGAATGGCCTATTTTTACCGTCACGCGAAATACCGTCAACCGAATATTATTTCACTTCAATATCAGAACGTTAGCTGCAAAATCGACGTGCCGCTTGGAATTGTAGCGCTGACGGTATTTGGAAAGCGGCTCGTTGACGAAAATCCAAATACCGCCAGCAATACCGTCAAATGGTCGCGCTTTGGGGCGATAGGCCGCGATAGATGGCGAGACCTTTATATTTTATTTTCAATGAGATAGGTTAGTTTAGCGATTGACCGCGAAACGCCCAGAAGGACGCCGGGTCACTCCCACTCGATCGTCCCGGGCGGCTTGCTGGTGACGTCGTAGACCACCCGGTTAATGCCGCGCACCTCGTTGATGATGCGCGTCGCGGTCGCTCCGAGGAAACCCATGTCGTAATGATAGAAATCGGCGGTCATGCCGTCGACCGAGGTCACGGCCCGCAGCGCGCAGACGAATTCGTAGGTGCGGCCGTCGCCCATGACGCCCACCGTCTGCACCGGCAGCAGTACGGCGAAGGCCTGCCATATGGCGTCGTAGAGGCCGGCCTTGCGGATCTCGTCGAGATAGATCGCGTCGGCGTCGCGCAATATGTCCAGCTTTTCGCGGGTCACGCCGCCGGGGCAGCGGATGGCAAGGCCCGGACCGGGGAACGGGTGGCGGCCGATGAAATGCTCGGGCAGGCCCAGTTCCTTGCCCAGCGCCCGCACCTCGTCCTTGAACAGTTCGCGCAGCGGCTCGACCAGCTTCATGTTCATACGGTCCGGCAAGCCGCCGACATTGTGATGCGACTTGATGGTGACCGAGGGGCCGCCGGAGAACGACACGCTCTCGATCACGTCGGGATAGAGCGTGCCCTGCGCCAGGAAATCGGCGCCGCCCAGTTTCTTCGCCTCTTCCTCGAACACCTCGATGAACAGCCGGCCGATGGTTTTTCGCTTCTTCTCCGGGTCGGCCTCGCCTTCCAACGCCGAGATAAAACGGTCGGCGGCGTCGACCAGGATCAGCGGCAGATTGTAGTGCTCGCGGAACATCGAAACGACGTTCTTCGCCTCGTCCTTGCGCATCAGCCCGTGGTCGACGAGGATGCAGGTCAGCTGGTCGCCGACCGCCTCGTGGATCAGCAGCGCGGCTACGGAGGAATCGACGCCGCCCGACAGCGCGCAGATCACTTTTCCCTTGCCGACCTTTTCGCGGATGTCGGCCACCGCCTTCTCGCGATAGGCCGACATCGTCCAGTCGCTCTCGATGCCGGCGACCCGATGCACGAAATTGCGCAGCAATTTTGCCCCGTCCGGCGTATGCACCACTTCGGGGTGGAACATCAGCCCGTACATCTTCTTCTCGACATTGCCGAACACGGCAAACGGCGCGCCTTCCGAGCGCCCATAGATCTGGAATCCTTCGGGCAGCGAGATCACCCGGTCACCATGGCTCATCCATACCTGGTGGCGCTGGCCGGTCGCCCACAGTCCCTCGAACAGCGGACAGTCCTTCTCGACCTCGACGAAGGCGCGGCCGAACTCGCGATGGTCGGAGGCTTCCGCCACGCCGCCCATCTGCACGCACATCGCCATCTGGCCGTAGCAGATGCCGAGCACCGGAATGCCCGCCTCGAAGACGATTTGTGGCGCGCGCGGTGAACCCGCTTCATGCGTCGAAGCCGGTCCGCCGGAAAGGATCACCGCTTGCGGATTGATGCGCCTGAACGCGGCTTCCGCCGACTGGAACGGCACGACCTCCGAATGCACGCCCGCCTCGCGCACCCGGCGCGCGATAAGCTGGGTGACCTGGCTGCCGAAATCGACGATGAGGACGGTGGCGGTATTTTTCATGGCGGGCATTTAGAGAAGAAGTCGAGTCGGTGCAATGGGTTGGCGCGCGGCGCTGTCAGTTCGATTCCGCTCGTTCATGCGAAGAATCCGCTTCTTCACGTTTTGAATCCGGCTGGCCTTCGTCCAGCGCCCGTAAGGCGTCCATCAGCGTGGCAAAACGCGCTTCGCCCAGGCGCGCAACATAGCGCCGCTCGATCTCGCGTTTGATGCGGTCGCCGTCGCGCAGCGCAGCAAGGCCCTTCTCTGTATAACATACCAGCTTGCCGCGCCCATCGCGCGGATCGGGCAGGCGCTCGACCACGCCTTCGGCTTCCAGTCCGTCGAGCAATTGCTGCACGGCCTGCTTGCTGATCGCCATCCTGTCGATCAGCGCGGACTGGCGCGTGCCCTTCCGGGCGAGATGGCCGAGAAGCGTGGCGCGCGCCTCTGTGAACCAGGGGTGTCCGGCCCCGCGCATCGCGGCGGCAAATTCGGCCTGCCAGGCGCGGCTGGCGTTCCAAAGCCTCCAGCCGACATGGTCCGGCAGGCCTTTCGAATTTTCGTCAAGCGTCTTGACCATATGCCTTAATCCTATATAGTCAAGCTACTTGACCAACCGACAGTGGTCGAGAGATTTCCCAACACGGAGCAAAAAATGTCCATCCTCGGAAAAGACACGCTCGCAATCATCATGGCCGGCACCACCCACGTGCTCGACATGGGCGGCAAGCAGGCGATCATCTATTACCAGAGCGAGAGCGACGCCCATATGCTTTTGCCGGACGGCGTCGCCTACAGCGGTAAATGGCGGCTGCTCGACGACGGCTACGCGGTCGACTGGACCGACGGCCCGAGCGGCACCTGGAAGCTCGACCACCGGCAGGGGTCGATCGCCTATCTCGACGGCGGCGGCACTCCAAGGGCGGATATCGCTGCGATCGAGTTCGGCAACTCCCGCAACCTGCCGCGCTAGGCCCAGCGACGACTCATATGGAGACGGTCCGGTCCACGATGGCCTGTTCGAGCCGGCCGACCGCTTCGGCCAGTTTCTCGTCGATGACATGCAGATATTCCGTCCAGTCGCCGACATGGCGCAGTTCGTCCTTGCCGTCGGAAATGCCGCGCAGCGCCACCAGCGGCAGCGAAAACATCTGGCAGGCGCGCAGCACGGCAAACGTCTCCATCTCCACCATGTCCTCGGCGACCGAATCATAGGCCGCGCCGGAAATGATCATGCCGCCGGTCGACAGCGTCGCCTCGCGGATGCCGGGAATCCTATGCGGCAGCGGCACTGTCGCCGGCAGGTCAAGGAAAGGCGTGGCGCCCTTTTCGAACCCCAGGGGCGAGGCGTCCATGTCGCGATAGCTCACGGAGACCGCCTGATAGACCTCCGTTTGCTCCAGCGAGCGGCTGCCGGCCGAGCCAAGCGAAACCACGAGGTCCGGCAGCGCACCTTGCGCCTCCAGCCGGGCCAGCGCCACGCCCATGGCGAGTGCCGCCTCGACCGGGCCGACGCCGGTCATCAGCGGCTTGAACAGGCGTCTCAGATGCGGCCCGTATTCGGCGTCCGCCGCCATGGCGAACAGCAGTTTTTTGCCTGCGATCGTCTCGATCATGTCGCCGCCCCCTCAAGCGCCGTTATGTGAATCGGAATTTTTTCCGAGCCGACTGTTGTCGGCGACGGGGCAAAAAGCAACGGCCCACGTCTGGGCATTAGCTTGAAGAAATTACCCACCCCACCACCGGGACACTTCGCGGCTGTCATGGCGAGCGTAACCAGCGACGATCGGCCTCTGGCGGAGAGACAAGACAGTCCCTTGTGGGGTTAGGGCTGGGGGTAATTCCTTCATGCGACTGCCCTGCGAGCCACGGCTATCGGGCAGCAAAGCCATCCGGAGGGGGAAGCGGCCGGTCAGACGGCCGGCGCGGCTCCCGACAGCATGAAAGCCGCCAGCACCACCGCCACCGAGGCCACGGCGGGATAAATCACCAGCAGCACGGTGAGCGCCGCGCCGCCGAGATTGCCGCCGGCATCGCCTTCTCCGCCGATGCCAAAACCGCCGATGCCGCACTTCTCGGCCACCCTGCGCGCACGTCCCGCCGAAGCCACGGGGCTCGACGGTGCCGGGGTGTTTCTGACGAGGGCGGACATGGTCTTGGCTTTCAGGTTCTGGGATTGCGGCGGTTTTGACAGGCGCCGGTATCCGGCTCATGCCGCACACCCCGCGCCCATGTTTCGATATAGTTTCGGCTCAGGCGCGAAATAAGGGCCGGTTTGTGGCAGCCGGGCGGAATGATCGCGGCATCCGCGCCGCAATGGTTAACGAAAAAAGGGGATAGCTCTTTCGCCAAACCGAGAGAACTTTTTTTGGATTGAGCCTGTTTCGATTGCCGGCCCTTGTTTTTGCTCATTCTTTCTTTTCCCGCCCGGAGCGAAAATCCCGCCGCGCACGATCCTCGTCCCCCTCCCGAAAACCTGCCTCATACTAAGCGCTGTTCCTCTCGCGGGAACGCCGGTCATGACGGTGATTTGCGGGGAGGAGCCGGCGTCCCGGAGATAGCGGCTAACGTGGCCGTGAAGGCCGGGGGCTGTCCCAGAGTTCCCACATACACAAGCTGGAGTATGTCTGCCAGTACGCAACGACATTGCAGGTGCAAGCCGTAAGGCGATGGTTAGCGTAGCGGAATGGGATGGTGAAAACATGCGCCGGACGGGCGGCCGGAAGGTCGCAGATAGTTTATTAGATGAGCGAGCTTACGGCCGCCCGTCTTCCCGAACTCTTCTCAATGGCCAGGGCGGAGTTCCGCAGCGTGGTGACGGGGGCGGTTGCATGCAGGGGACAGTTTACTTTTATCCGCGGAAAGGGCGAAGCCTTGGCAAGCTCACTCGGGCGGATAAAAGTAAACTGTCCCCGGGCGCTGACCGCCGCCCCAAACCCTTGCCGCCCCTTGCGCCTTCCGCTAGGACGGCGGCGCCGCGAACGACCCTCAGCACAAAGCGAACGACCATGACGAACTCGGAAAAGACGAAGGCGCGCCTGCCGCGCGGGTTTGCCGACCGTTTTCCGGACGACATCCGTGCGGTGGAAACGATGATGGCGAAAATCCGCGCCGTCTACGAACTCTACGGTTTTGAGCCCGCCGACCAGCCGCTGATCGAATACACCGATGCGCTCGGCAAATTCCTGCCTGACCAGGACCGGCCGAACGAGGGCGTTTTTTCCTTCCAGGACGACGACGAGCAATGGCTGTCGCTGCGCTACGACCTCACCGCGCCGATGGCGCGTTTCGTCGCCGAGAATTTCGAAAAGCTGCCGAAGCCGTTTCGCAGCTACCGCTCCGGCTGGGTGTTCCGCAACGAGAAGCCAGGGCCGGGGCGCTTCCGCCAGTTCATGCAGTTCGACGCCGACACGGTCGGCACGCCTGGGGTGGCCGCCGACGCCGAGATGGCGATGATGATGGCCGACGTGCTGGAAGCGCTCGGCATCCCGCGCGGCCAATACGTCATCCGCGTCAACAACCGGAAGGTGCTGGACGGCGTGCTGGAAGCGATCGGGCTGGGCGGCCCCGAGAATGCCGGCCGGCGGCTGACCGTGCTGCGTGCTATCGACAAGCTGGACAAGTTCGGTCCCCAGGGAGTGAGGTTGCTGCTTGGCAAGGGGCGCTGGGACGGCGGCAAGCAAGGCGAAGGCGACTTTACGAAGGGCGCAGAGCTGGATGAGGGACAGATAGATACCGTTGTTGAGTCCCTCGGTCTTAGTTTTGAGGAAGGGGACTTAAATATCGCAGCCGTATCCGGACTCCGCATTTTTCCGAGTGAACCAAAGACTCTCCACGAAGGATTTTACGAGCTAAATCGGATAAGAAGCTTGGTACGGGTCGCTGGCTACGGCGAAGACCGCATCCGCATCGATCCCTCCGTCGTGCGCGGCCTCGAATACTACACCGGGCCGGTCTACGAGGCCGAACTGCTGGCCGAAATCCCCAATGACGAAGGCCAGATCGTGCGCTTCGGGTCGGTCGGCGGCGGCGGGCGTTATGACGGGCTGGTGTCGCGTTTCCGCGGTGAGGCGGTGCCGGCGACGGGCTTTTCCATCGGCGTGTCGCGCCTGATGACGGCGCTGAAGAATCTCGGAAAGCTGGATACCTCCAACGTCGTCGGTCCGGTGGTCGTGCTGGTCATGGACCGCGACACGGAAAGCCTCGGCCGCTACCAGAAGATGGTCGCCTCGCTGCGCCAGGCCGGCATAAGGGCGGAGATGTATCTCGGCGGCTCCGGCATGAAGCCGCAGATGAAATACGCCGACCGCAGAAGTGCGCCCTGTGTCGTCATCCAGGGCGGCGACGAGCGCGCCAAGGGGGAAGTGCAGATCAAGGACATGGCGCTCGGCGAGCAACTGTCCAAGAAAATCACCGACAATGCCGCCTGGCGCGAGGGCCGCCCGGCGCAGTTTTCGGTGACGGAAGGCGAGTTGGTCGAGGCGGTGCGAAAAGTGCTCGATGCGCAGGCCGGCGAACGCGCGAAGGCCGACGCATGAACACCCCCCTCTGGCCTGCCGGCCATCTCCCCCTCAAGGGGGGAGATTCGACGGCCGCTTTGGTTTCGCCAATCTCCGGCGTTGCCGAATGCGCGGTGCGGCTGGAACTGCCAATCTCCCCCCTTGAGGGGGAGATGGCCGGCAGGCCAGAAGGGGGTGCCTCGATCGAGGCCTCTGCGCCATGACCACCCTCCCCTCCGACATCCGCGCGCTGTTCGCCGCGCGCTCCGCCGACCTCGTCGACATGGCGATCCTGCAGCCCGCCGATCCATTCCTCGACATGGCCGGTGAAGACCTTCGCCGCCGCATTTTCCTCACCGAGAGCGAGACCGGCGAGCAGCTTTGCCTGCGCCCGGAATTCACCATCCCCGTCTGCCTCGACCACATCCGCACGCAATCCGGCACGCCGCGCCGCTACGCTTATCTCGGCGAGGTTTTCCGCCAGCGACGCGAGGGCCGGGCGGAGTTCTTCCAGGCCGGCATCGAGGATCTTGGCGACACGGATATCGCGTCCGCCGACGCGAGGCTGATCGCCGACGCACATGCGCTGCTGACGCTGGCGTTGCCGAAAACGCCGCTTGCCCTAACGCTCGGCGACCAGTCGGTGTTCGAGGCGGTGCTGGCGGCGCTCGGCCTGCCGCGTGGCTGGCAGAAGCGGTTGGCGCGTGCCTTCGGTGCGCCCGAACAGCTTGCCGCAGCGCTCGACGACCTCGCCAACCCGCAGCGCAAGCGAGGTCTCGGCCAGCCGGCCGCCCGGCTCGTGGCGGCGCGCGACCGCGAGGCGCTCGCCGCCCATATCGGCCGGACGATGGAGGATCAGGGGCTGACGCCGTCTGCCGGCCGAACGCCGGAGGATATCGCGCGGCGTCTGATCGAGAAGGCCGAACTCGGCGCCGTGCGCCTCTCCGACGAGGCTTTTGCCGCGCTGAAGCAGTTCTTGGCGATCCGCGTGCCGCTTGGCGAGGCCGCCGAGGCGCTGACGCGTTTCGCAGACGAGGCCGAGCTTTACCTCGACACGGCGCTCGACCTGTTCAAGGCGCGGGCCGAGGCGGTCGGTGACAAGGCGATCGGTTACGTGACCTATGACGCCGGCTTCGGCCGTCCGCTCGACTATTACACCGGCATGGTGTTCGAGATCGCCGCGTCCGGCGCGTCCCAGCCGCTGGCCGGCGGCGGGCGCTACGACCGCCTGCTGACCCTGCTCGGCGCGAAAGACCCTATTCCGGGCGTCGGTTTTTCAGTCTGGCTCGACCGCATCGAGGCCTTGCGTGGGGGTACGGCATGACGCTCACGCTTGCCATCCCTTCAAAAGGCCGGCTGCGCGAGCAGACGCTTGATTTGTTGGCAGCCGCCGGCCTGCCGGTCAGCCTGCCCGGCGACGAGCGCAAATACCGGGCGCATATCGAAGGCCGCGACGACGTGGAAATCGCCTTCCTGTCGGCCTCCGAGATCGCCGGCGAACTCGGCCAGGGCAATGTCGATCTCGGCGTCACCGGCGAGGATCTTCTGCGCGAAAGCCGCGCCGACTGGGATGCGCGCATGGAGGTCGCGGCGAGGCTGGGTTTCGGCCACGCCGATGTGGTGGTCGCGATCCCCGAAGTCTGGCTCGACGTCGACACAATGGCGGACCTCGACGACGTCGCCGCCGATTTCCGCCAGCGCCACGGGCGGCGGCTGCGCATCGCCACGAAATACTGGCGGCTGACGCAGCAGTTCTTCTCGCAAAAACACGGCATCCAGGTCTACCGCATCGTCGAAAGCCTCGGCGCCACCGAAGGCGCACCCGCCGCAGGCTCAGCCGACGTCATCGTCGACATCACCTCGACCGGCTCGACCTTGCGCGCCAACCACCTGAAAATCCTGTCCGACGGCGTCATCCTGCGCTCACAGGCCTGCCTCGTCGCCGCGCGGCGCGAACGCGGTGCGGCGGACCAGGCGGCGCTGGCGGAGATTGTTGGGAAGATGAGAGCGAGAGTAGGTTAACTGCCGGGGACAGTTTACTTTTTTCGGCTCGCGCAAGCCTTGAAGCGGCCGCGCCTTTCTGCCGAAAGAAAGTGAACTGTCCCCTGCGCCTACTCGCTCACGCCATCACCGTCTCGCGCAGCCCGCGCAAAATGCCGGCAAGCTCGCGGCATTCCTCCTGCCGGGGGCTGTTCCTGCGCCAAGCCAGCGCGATCTCGCGCGACGGCACCGGTTCGGCAAACGGCACGATCTTCAGATCCCGGATGACGCGGCTGGATTCGGCCGCCATTTCCGGAATGAGGGTGACGCCGAGACCGTGCCCAACCATCTGCAACAGCGTAGTGAGGCTGGTCGCCCCGTAATTCGAAAGTGCCGCCGGCCTGACGCTGCCGCAGATCTTCAGCGCCTGGTCGCGCAGGCAGTGGCCCTCTTCCAACAGCATCAGCCGCTCCAGCGCGGGGCTTTCCGGCGGCACCGGCGGCGCGACGAAATCCGCGTCCTGCTCCGGTACGGCGAGAAAAAACCGGTCGTCGAAAAGCCTCTCCGTCACCAGGCCGGGATGGTCGAGCGGCAGGGCGGCGACAAAACCGTCGATGCGGCCGGCGGCGGTTTCCGATACCAGCGACATGGTCACCGCCTCGCGCAGTTCCAACTGAAGCTCCGGAAAGCGTGCCTTGAGCTCCGGTAGCACCTGCGGCAGCAGATAAGGCGCCACCGTCGGGATCATGCCCAGACGGAACCGCCCTTGCATGGTGCGCCGGCCACGCCGCGCCAGCGTCTCGACCTCGCGGATCTGCGCCAGGATGGACTCGATGCGCGGCTGCAGGGCCGCCGCCTCCTCGGTCAGTTGCACGGAGCGGCCGCCACGCTCGAACAGCCGGCAGCCCAGCCGCTCCTCCAGTTCGGCAATCTGCGAGGACAGCGCCGGCTGCGTCACCCCGGCAAGCTCGGCGGCGCGGCCGAAATGCAGCGTCTGCGCCAGCGCGTCGAAATACAGCATCTGGCGGATAGTGAGGTTTGTCATAAGCAGAAATTATCGGAAAAATCAGGAAAGGCAATTTGTCATTATCGACGGAAACGCCTAGTCTGGAATCGTTCCAGATTGCTCGGCCTTCCCCGCCAGGCGTCTGGTCGATCATTTCAGCAAGAACCCACCGAGACGAGGGAGGCAGGAGAAAGCCATGGACGCCAAGACGGACGACAAGAGCGCGGGCAAATGCCCGGTCGCACACGCACCGGCCGGACGGAAAAATCGCGACTGGTGGCCGGAGCATCTGGACATCCAGGTGCTGCATACCAATTCGACCCTGTCCGATCCCATGGGCGGGGAATTCGACTACGCCAAGGAGTTCGAGAGCCTCGACCTCGACGCGGTCATCAAGGACCTGCACGCGCTGATGACGGATTCGCAGGACTGGTGGCCGGCCGACTTCGGCCATTACGGCGGCCTGTTCATCCGCATGGCCTGGCATAGCGCTGGCACCTATCGCATCACCGACGGCCGCGGCGGCGCAGGCGCCGGCCAGCAGCGTTTCGCCCCGCTCAATTCGTGGCCGGACAATGCCAACCTCGACAAGGCACGCCGGCTGCTCTGGCCGATCAAGCAGAAATACGGCCGCAAGATTTCATGGGCCGACCTGATGATCCTCACCGGCAACGTCGCCCTGGAATCCATGGGCTTCAAGACCTTCGGCTTCGCCGGCGGACGCGCCGACGTGTGGGAGCCGGAAGAGCTCTATTGGGGACCGGAAGGCACCTGGCTGGGCGATGAGCGCTACAGCGGCGAACGCCAGCTCGCGGAACCGCTCGGCGCGGTGCAGATGGGCCTGATCTACGTCAACCCGCAGGGCCCGAACGGCAATCCCGACCCGATCGCGGCGGCCAAGGACATCCGCGAGACCTTCTTCCGCATGGCCATGAACGATGAGGAGACCGTCGCGCTGATCGCCGGCGGCCACTCCTTCGGCAAGACGCACGGCGCCGGCGACCCGTCGCTGGTCGGCGCCGACCCGGAAGGCGCTGATGTCGAAGACCAGGGCCTCGGCTGGAAGAGCACGCATGGCACCGGCATCGGCGCCGACGCCATCACCGGCGGTCCGGAAGTCACGTGGACGCAGACGCCGACCAAGTGGAGCAACCTGTTCTTCAAGAACCTGTTCGAGAACGAATGGGAACTGACCGAGAGCCCCGCCGGCGCGAAGCAGTGGAAGGCCAAGAGCGGCGAGAAGTCGATCCCGGATGCCTTCGATTCCTCGAAGAAGCACGTGCCGACCATGCTGACCACCGACCTGTCTCTGCGCTTCGATCCGGAATACGAAAAGATCTCGCGGCGCTTCTACGAGAACCCGGACCAGTTCGCCGACGCCTTCGCCCGCGCCTGGTTCAAGCTCACCCACCGCGACATGGGTCCGCGTGTCCGCTACCTCGGCCCGCTCGTGCCCAAGGAGACGCTGATCTGGCAGGATCCGATCCCCGCCGTCGAACATGAGTTGATCAGCGGACAGGACATCGCCGCGCTCAAGGAGAAGATCCTTGCCTCCGGCCTGTCGGTGTCGCAACTGGTCTCGACCGCCTGGGCATCGGCTTCGACCTTCCGCCGTTCCGACAAGCGCGGCGGCGCAAACGGCGCCCGCATCCGCCTGGCTCCGCAGAAGGATTGGGAGGTCAACCAGCCGGCCCAGGCCGTGGTTGCAAAGCTGGAGGCAATCCAGAAGGAGTTCGCCAAGAAGGTGTCGCTCGCCGACTTGATCGTGCTTGCCGGTTCGGTCGCCGTGGAGAAGGCCGCCAAGGATGCCGGCATCGACGTGAAGGTGCCCTTCACGCCGGGCCGCGCCGACGCCTCGCAGGAGCAGACGGACGTCCAGTCCTTCGCCCCGCTGGAACCTCGCGCCGACGGCTTCCGCAACTATACCAACGGCAAGAAGCTGCAGTTCATGAAGCCCGAGGAAGCGCTTGTGGACAAGGCTCAGTTGCTGACGCTGACCGGACCCGAGCTGACGGTTCTCCTTGGCGGACTGCGTGTTCTCGGCGCGAACCATGGCGGCTCGAAGCACGGCGTCTTCACCAAGCAGCCGGAGAAGCTCACCAACGACTTCTTCGTCAACCTGCTCGACATGGGCACGCAGTGGCAGCCGCAGTCCGGTTCGCACGGCGTCTATGAAGGCCGCGACCGCAAGACCGGCGAGGTCAAGTGGACGGGTACGCGCATCGACCTGATCTTCGGATCGCATTCGCAGCTTCGCGCCTACGCCGAAGTCTATGCGACGGCCGATTCCAAGGAAAAGTTCGCCAGGGATTTCGTGGCGGCCTGGACCAAGGTGATGAACGCCGACCGCTTCGACCTCGGCAGCGAATCGCTGCGGGAAGCCGCATAGTCCGGCCACCGCCGAAACGCGGGTCGATCGAATGGAAAGGCCGGGACAAATTCCCGGCCTTTCTGCTTTGGAGCCAGCCTTGAAGCGGCCATCCGGCTAGCCTACAATCTAGCCTGATGGAGATTTCCATGGGCAAGGTCTGGACACTTCAGGACGCCAAGAACAAGTTTTCCGCCGTGGTCGAGGCCGCGCAGCGCGGCGAGCCGCAACATGTCACCAAGCGCGGCATCGATGCGGTGGTGGTGTTGTCAGCGGAAGAGTACGAGCGGCTGACGAAACTGGACACGAAGCCCAGGAAAACCTTCGTCCAGCATATTCTCGACTTTCCGAAACTACCGGAGGGGATGGAGGATATTTTCGACGACCGCGACCAATATCCGTCCTCATATCGTGACATCGACCTGGATTGATCCGTGTACCTGATCGACACGATGGTCTTGTCCGAGCGGTCGAAGGCAAGGGCCGCTTCCTCGGTCTTGGACTGGCTGCATACGATCGAACTGCAGCACATATTCATCAGCGTTGTGACGATCGGTGAAATCCAGCGAGGGATACACAAGCTTGAAAGACAGGAGGGGAAGCCGGCGTCACGACATCGAAGCTGGCTGGAGGCAACACTTCATCAGTATGCGACACAGATATTGCCGGTCACTCTCGATATTGCGCGGCGCTGGGGGCCGTTGACGTTCGATATGAAGCGAACGGACCCGGACCTGCTCATCGCCGCCACCGCGATCGAGCACGACCTGACGCTCGTCACCCGCAATGTCCGGCACTTTGAACCGACCGGGGTCAAACTCTTCAATCCTTACGAGCAGCCGAACTGAAGTTCACTGGAACGGTCCATTATCGTCCCGGCTTTTCGTTTGAATGCCGCTATGCGCGCTCGGCGGCCGGCGTGGCGCTCAGTTCCGCCCGCGCATCGGCGATGGTCGCGGCGTAGTGGACGTGCGGCGGCCGCACGCCATGGGTCAGAAGCATACGCCGGACAGCCGGCGAAGCGCCGGTGATGAAGAAGCGGATGCCGCGCCTCTCGGCCTTGCGCGCCGACTGCTCGATAATGTTGGCGGCTGTCGAGTCGAGGACGGGAACCGCTGAGAAATCGAGAATGAAGCTGCTATGCGTATCGGCTATGCGGTCGAGCGTCGTCCCGACCATCGAGGCTGCGCCGAAGAAGAACGCGCCGGAGAGGCGGTAGATCACCAGGTCCGGGCTGCCCTCCGCCTCGGCATGATAAGGTTTCCGGTCGCCGTTCTCGCTGTCGGCGATGTCCTGCACGCCAAGCGGTGTCTGCGCCTCGAAGGCCACGCTCCTGGACATGCGGTCGATGAACAGCAGCGCACCGAGCGCGAAGCCGACGACGATGCCCTCGGTCAAGTCGCGGAAGACAACCAGCCCGAATGTGACGAGAAGCACGATCGCGTCGCCCCAGGACGAGCGCAGGAGGGCGACGAAGGCGTCGCGCTCGACCATGTTGAAGGCCACCACCGCCAGCACACCGGCCAGGGCGGAGAGCGGTATGTAGCTGGCGAGCGGCGCGGCCAGCAGCATGAAGGCCAGCAGGAAGACCGAGTGGGCCATCCCCGCCACCGGGCTTTCGGCGCCCGAGCGTACGTTGGTCGCCGTGCGCGCAATGGTTCCGGTAACGCATATGCCGCCGAAAAGGGCGGCCCCGATATTGGCGAAACCTTGAGCCACCAATTCGCAATTGGAGCGGTGGCGGCGGCCGGTCATCCCGTCGGCAACGACGGCCGAGAGCAGCGATTCGATCGCTCCCAGAAGCGTGAAGGAGATGGCGGAAGGCAGAACGGCCATGACCTTGTCGAGCGAGAATGGCGGCAGGGCCGGCGCCGGCAGCGTGCGCGGAATGCCGCCGAATTTTGTGCCGATGGTCTCGACCGGCAGCCCCAGCATCGCGGCGGCGACCGACGCCAGCAGCACGGCGATCAGCAGGCCCGGCCATTGCGGGCGGAACCGTCTGATCAGCAGTATTGCTGCAATGGTAAGCGCAGAGACGCCGATCGTCGCGATGTTTGCCGTCGAGGCGACGCTGGCCAGCGCCATCAGTTTCGGCACGAATGGGCCGGGCTCGGGGCCGGACAGGGTCAGTCCGAACAATTCGCCGATCTGGCTGGAAAAGATGATGACCGCGATGCCGGCGGTGAACCCCACGGTTACGGGATAGGGGATGAATTTGACGAAGGTGCCGAGACGGGCGTAGCCGATCGCCGCAAGCATCACGCCGGACATCATCGTCGCCAGGATCAGCCCGTCGACGCCGTGCGCCTGCACGGTGGCTGAGACCAGGACGATGAAGGCGCCCGCCGGGCCGCCGATCTGGAACCGGCTGCCGCCCAGCAGGGATACGAGGAAGCCGCCGACGATTGCCGTATAGAGCCCGCGATCCGGCGATACGCCGGAGGCGATGGCAATCGCCATCGACAGCGGCAGGGCCACGATCGCCACGGTGAGGCCGGAGACGAGATCATGCCGCAGCCGCTCGCGGCCATAACCTTCGCGCAGCACGGTCAGCAGTTTGGGCGTGAACATCTCCCGGAAGCCAGGCCGATGCTCCCGCGTGAAATGATCGGATGTATGCGCCATCTGCCGTGCTCTTAGGAAAAGTAATCAAGACCCTTCGATGCCGTCGTCGCGGTTGTCGCAGCCGACCGGTCAGCCCGCTCCCGGCCGCGTCGGGCCGCCGGGAGCGCGAAGCCGAACACCACGGCCGCCAACGTCGCTGCGCTGGTTGTCGCCGATCAGTTCGATACCCGCCACGGCCAGAGCCTCCACGACCTTCGTCAGCGTATCGACCACGCCGCGTACGGTGCCCTCGCTCGCCTCCATTCTCTGGATGGTCGCGAGCGAGACACCGGACAGTTCGGCCAGCCGCGCCTGGTCAATTTCGAGAAGGGCTCGCGCCGCCCGCATCTGTCCCGCCGTGATCAAATCCGATGCTCCATTTCAGTGTCGCAGTATAGCGCTTTAAGGCTCTATCATTCAAGTATTTTATAGCACTATTGCTATACCAGACGTACACGATTTCGAGCCCACGCGACACTGCCGGCCGACCACCCGTTGCCCAATCCTGTTAGGCCCTGTAGCAAGGCCCTGAACGGGCAACCGAAGCGGGATTACCACCATGAGACTGGGCGGACGGCTGGCGGCGGCCATCGAAGTGCTCGACGATATCGGGCGGCGCCATCGCCCGGCTGCGGACGCCTTGAAGGATTGGGGCCTGTCGCACCGTTTCGCCGGTGCCGGAGACCGGGCGGCGATCGGCAACATCGTCTATGACGCCTTGCGCCGAAAACGCTCGGCGGCGTGGCTGTTCGGCGCCGATACGTCGCGCGCGCTGGCCTTCGGCGCGCTTCTGCTGGAATGGACGGAGACGCCGGAGAGCATCAACCGCGTGCTGGACGGCGACCGTTTTGCACCCGCGCCGCTGGATGAAGGTGAGCTTGATGCACTGGCCGCCAACCGCCTCAACGACGCGCCGGCCATCGTCCGCGCCGACAGCCCGGACTGGTGCGAACCGCTGCTGGAACGGACGTTCGGCGAAAACTGGGCCGAGGAAGGGCGCGCGCTGGCCGGCCGGCCGCCGCTCGATCTGCGCGTCAACACGCTGATGTCGGACCGCGCTCGCGTGCTCGCCGAACTGGAGCAGACGGGCGCCGCCCCGACCGCGCTCGCGCCCCAAGGCATCCGCATTCCGCCGATCGCCGCCGACGGCCGCCATCCCAATGTGCAGGCCGAGCCGGCTTTCCAGAAGGGCTGGTTCGAGGTGCAGGACGAAGGCTCGCAGGTGGCCGCCGCACTCGCCGGGGCAAGGCCCGGCATGCAGGTGCTCGACTTCTGCGCAGGCGCCGGGGGCAAGACGCTGGCGCTGTCCGCCGCGATGGAGAACAGGGGCCAGATATTCGCCTACGACGCCGAGAAGGCGCGGCTGGCGCCGATCTTCGACCGCGTCCGCCGCGCCGGCGCCCGCAACATCCAGGTCCTGTCGAAGTTGCCGGAAGTCGAAAAGCTCGCCGGCCAGATGGACATCGTCCTCATCGATGCCCCCTGCACCGGCAGCGGCACATGGCGGCGCAGGCCCGACGCCAAGTGGCGGCTGACCACGCGGCAGCTCGACGTGCGCAAGGGCGAGCAGGCGCGCATCCTCGAGGACGCCAAGGTTTTTGTGAAGCCCGGCGGGCTGATCGCCTACGTCACATGCTCGGTGTTTCGCGACGAGAACCACGATCAGGTCGCGCGCTTCCTCGACGCCAACCCGGCGTTTTCGCCCGCCGACCACCATGTGCTGTTCGAACAGCGCTTTCCCGGCAAGACGGACGCCGCGCGCATCGAAAAGGACGGCGGCATCGTGCTGTCGCCGCTGCGCAGCGGCACGGACGGTTTTTACTTCGCGGCCCTGCGCCGCAACTGACGAACTTAGCCCGGCTTGATAGGCCCGCCGCGCGCTCCAGATTTGCAGGGCAGAGGATGCTTAGCAAAGGACAGGGAATGGCCGGGCGCGTGACGCTGTTATGGTTTCTCCTGCTGACCGTCGGCGGCGGGACGGCGATCGGCTTGGCAACGGCTCCCGGCCCTTGGTACGACACACTCCAGAAACCGGCCTTCAATCCGCCGCCTTGGGTTTTCGGCCCGGTCTGGACGGTGCTCTACATCCTGATCGCCATTGCCGGCTGGCGCATTTGGCGCGTTGAGCGCGATGGAATCCTCACCAAGCTCTGGTTTGCCCAGCTCGTTGTGAACTTTGCGTGGTCACCCATTTTTTTCAGTCTGCACAGCATCGGCCTTGCCCTCCCCGTGATCCTTGTCCTGCTGGTTCTGATTGCGAGCTTCGTCGTGATGGCTTGGCGTCGTGACCCCATCGCGGCATGGCTGTTCATTCCTTATCTCGCCTGGGTGGCCTTCGCGACGCTGCTTAACGCCTCGCTGTTTGCCCTCAACTGACCGTTGTTTTTGCAATGCAGCAAATTGCATTGCCTGCGGCTTCGGGCTTTGTCATAAGCGACGATCGGAGGCAAAAAGCGATGTCGGCAAAGATTGTGCCCAGCGTGGATTTCGAGGAGCGCGTCCGCAGCTCGTTCGCGCGCCAGAACGTGATGACGACACTGGGCGCCGAACTCACCAGCGTGACGCCGGGCATCGTCGAGATCGAAATGCCGTTTTCGGATGCGCTGACACAGCAGCATGGTTTCCTGCATGCCGGCATCATCTCGGCCGCGCTCGATTCCGCCTGCGGCTATGCCGCCTTCTCGCTGATGCCGGAAAACGCCGCCGTGCTCACCATCGAGTTCAAGGTCAACCTGCTCGCGCCCGGCAAGGGCGAGCGTTTCCTGTTCCGCGGGTCCGTCACGAAACCCGGCCGCACCATCATCGTCGCCGACGGCCAGGCCTATGCCTTCGCCGCCGACGGCGAGGCAAAACTCATCGCCACCATGACCGGCACGATGATGACGGTCACCGGGCGGCAAGGCATCGAAGGCTGAACGTCAGAATTCGGGCTTGCCGCGCAGCGTCGGCCGCCTGAAAGCCGCCCTCGCCTCTTCGATCGGGGCGCGGCAATGGCAGCCCTCGATATGGTCGTTGACCAGCCCCATCGCCTGCATGAAGGCGTAGACCGTCGTCGGGCCGACAAAACTCCAGCCGCGTTTCTTCAGCTCCTTCGAGATTTTTGCCGACACCTCGGTCTTCGGCATGACGACCACCGCCGCATGATCCACCGTCGACGGCCGCTCGCCGGCCCGCGGCTCGAACTGCCAGAACCAGGCCGCCAGCGACCCCGCCTCGGCAATCAATTCCCTGGCGCGCCGCGCATTGTTGATGGTCGATTCGATCTTGCCGCGATGGCGGATGATGCCGGCATCCTTGAGCAGCCGCTCGACATCCGCCGCGCCGAATTCGGCCACCTTGTCGAAGTCGAAACCGGCAAAGGCTGCGCGAAAATTTTCGCGCTTGCGCAGGATCGTCAGCCACGACAGGCCCGACTGGAAACCCTCCAGGCAAATCTTTTCGAACAGCCGGCGGTCGTCGGTGACCGGGCGGCCCCATTCGTTGTCGTGATAATGCCTGTAGTCCGCCAGATCACCCGCCCAGGCGCAGCGGATCAAGCCGTCCGAACCCTCGATCAATCCCGTCATGCCGTCGCTCCTGCCGAAACCCTTGGTTAACGGGCCTATTGGCCTGTTGACCGCGCCTTTACCAAATCGCTGAACGCGCCGGTAACCACACTGAAAGGTTTACGGAAATCCCGGCTTTTTAAGCAACCCGATTCACTTTTCGGTTTCCGATTGCCGTCACGCTCCTGACATGACGGAGCGAGAGCGCACCGCCGTGCCACCGTTTCGCGAATTGTGTGTTGACGAGTACGCGCAAGATGAAAAGCAGCATTCTTCTTTTAACCTCGGCCTTGTTTGTCGGCCTCACCATGGCGCCGGCCAGCGCCAATGACCGCTACGCGCAGCGTCCGCCGGTCGTCGTCAGCCCCGACCTGTCGGCCCCATGGGTCATGCAGCTCGGCAGCCAGCCCGGCCGCAAGATCGTGCGCGGCAATGCCGACTACGGTGTCCGTGTCCAGCCTGGCACGCAGCAGCGGCGCGTGATGCGCGGCGAGCCCGCGCCGCAGACGCGCCGCGTCGCGCGCAACCAGGGCTTCAACTGGTTCGGCCAGGACCCGGTCCGCACCGCCGCCGTTCCGGCGCCACGCAGGAAGCAGATCCAGCCGCAGATGGACCCGATCTATCTGCCGCAGCAGGTCGAGTATTCGGGATCGGAAAAGCCCGGCACCATCGTCATCGATACCGGCTCGAAATTCCTCTACCTCGTCGAGTCCGGCGGGAGGGCGCGGCGCTACGGCGTCGGCGTCGGCCAGGAAGGCATGGTCTGGACCGGCACGCAGAAGATCTCGCGCAAGGCGGAATGGCCGGACTGGCGCCCGCCGGGCGAAATGATCGTGCGCGAGCGCGCCAAGGGCCGCAACCTGCCCACCTACATGGCCGGCGGCCCCGAAAATCCGCTCGGCGCGCGCGCCCTCTATCTCGGCGACACGCTCTACCGCATCCATGGCACCAACGCGCCGTGGACCATCGGAACCAATGTGTCGTCGGGCTGCATCCGCCTGCGCAACGAGGACGTGGTCGACCTCTACGAACGGGTCGGCGTCGGCACCAGGGTGGTGGTCATTTAGCTGGACCGGGGAGGCCGCGCACGCGGGGGCGGCGCGGCGCCGGGAAGCGGTTGGGGGACCGCTTCCCTTACCGGGGGGCAAGGGCAGCGCGGGCGACCGCGCTGCCCTTTCGCATTGCACCAAAGATGTCTGGCCAGCGGCCCCGCCACGCTATATTGACGTGGCACGTCCTTGCCGTGCCCGCCGGACAGGCGCCGGCAGTGACGCCCCCCACTCTCGGAGCATAAGATGCCGACATCCGACGATCACCGATACCTGAAGGGCGCGCCGGTCGCGGCCCGCATCCTCGGGGAGGTGCGCGCCCAGGCGGAACGCGCCACAGCCGAGGGGTTCCGGCCGAAACTGGTCTCGATCACCGTCGGCGATGTGGCCGCCGTCGATGTCTATGTCCGCAACCAGCGTTCGAAGGCCGAAGCCGCCGGCATCGATTTCGACGAGCGGCGCTTTCCCGCCGACATCTCGGCCGGCCAGTTGGAAGCCGCCATCAGCGGAATGAACCTCGATCCGCGCGTCACCGGCATCATCATCCAGCGACCGGTGCCAGCCCATATTCCGATCAAGGCGATCCAGGGCGCGATCCATCCGCTCAAGGACGTGGAGGGCATGCATCCCGCTTCGATCGGCAACATCGTCTACAACGAACTCGATCTCGCGCCTTGCACGGCGGCGGCGTCCGTCGAGATGCTGAAGGCGACGGGCCTCGACCTCAGGGGTCTCGAAGTTGTCGTCGTCGGCCACTCCGAGATCGTCGGCAAGCCGATTGCCTTCCTGCTGATGAGCGAAGGCGCCACGGTGACGGTCTGCCACCACATGACACGATCCGTCGCCGCCCACGCCCGCCGCGCCGACGCGCTGTTCGTGGCCGTTGGCAAGCCACGGCTGATCAAGGCCGACATGGTCAAGCCGGGAGCCGCCGTGATCGACATCGGTATCAACAGCGAAACCACAGCCGACGGCGGTACGCGCATCGTCGGCGACGTCGACACCGAGAGCGTCAAGGAAGTCGCGTCCTGGATCACGCCGGTGCCGGGCGGCGTCGGACCTGTCACCGTCGCAATCCTGCTGCGCAACACCATGGTGGCGCTCGAGCGCCAGCGGGAGCACTATCGCTCGACCTACCAGGCGGGCACGGTCACCACCCTGCGCAAAGCCGGCTGAAGCACGCGGGCTAGGCCCCTCAAATTTGGCTGCCAAACGGGCGCGGCTTCGCTCCACCGACCGATAGCCGGCGCGCTTCAATGCGATCCGTTGGACAATAGCGGATCTATGTCGGGCGCTGGGATCGCAAGCGGACGGCTCGTCCTCAGCCGTCGCTTCGGTGCCGCCCTTGTCAGCATCCGTCAGGATTGTTTTCCGGAAAGTTGTCCCCGCCCTTCCCTTTCGCAGCGATAATCTCGCCGCGTGTTGGAAGGAAGCGGCGATGGACTGGAATGCGGCGATCGACAAGAACCGGGAGGCTTTGAAGCGCATCCTTGCCATGCTTGTCGGCATGGCCGGGCTGGCTGCCGGTATTGGGCTTGCCGCTGGGGGCGTTGGCGCCGGAGGGCCTGACGCCGGGGACCTTGGCGCTGGGGACCTTGGCGCTGGGGGACAGTTTACTTTGTTTCCGCGGAAGGGCGCGGCCGCTTCAAGGCAGGTGCTGGCGGAAAAAAGTAAACTGTCCCCGGCACTTAACCCGGCACTTACCCTCCCCCGCCATCTCCACCGGGCCATCCTCAAACTGCTGCGTCCGGCCGAGGCGGCGGCGCGCAGGCTGATCGTCGTGGCGGCGCGCGGGCTGGTCTTGCCGCCGCCGTCTCCGCGAAAGCCGAAGCCGAAGAAGCTCGGCCGGCGCAAATTCCGCCGTATCGGCAGGCAGCCGGAAGACCGCCGCGTCCCGGCGCTGCCGCTGTTCGATCCCCTGCCGCCCTGGAACCGCCGGCCCTCGCGGCCGGCACCCTG
This sequence comes from Mesorhizobium yinganensis, assembly GCF_040081985.1. Lineage (NCBI taxonomy): Bacteria > Pseudomonadati > Pseudomonadota > Alphaproteobacteria > Hyphomicrobiales > Phyllobacteriaceae > Mesorhizobium > Mesorhizobium yinganensis. The sequence goes on from NZ_JBEBMH010000012.1 coordinate 21,060, forward strand.
CGGCGTGCCACGCATCTCGATTGCCGGTTTCGGCGAGCCGGTTCCCGTTGCGGCGCCTCCGTCGCGGAACGACCCGGTCGATGCGACGCGGCTGGCCTTGCGCCTTCAGACGCTGGCCGCGACCCTCGACGACCTGCCGCGTCAGGCCAAACGTTTTGCCCGCTGGCAGGCGCGGCGCGACGCGGCAAGCGCGCAGGATAAGAAAATTCGCGACGCGATGACCGTCGGGGACGGAGACCCCGATGCGATGAGCGAGCATGACAAAATGCTCGCCGCGATCGGCGCGCGGCGCAGAATGCGCAAAGCGGCGACAGCGCGGAGCGGAGACCCTCCCAGGCCGGGCCGGGCTCGCCGAATCTGGCCGCTGAAACCCGGCCGCCCGCCGGGCTGGCGCAGAAAACCCACCCATGACGTCCATGAGGTTCTGGACGTCATGCACGGGCTCGCCTGCTGGGTGCTGCAGTCGCCCGACACGTCGTGACAACGCCGTCTGTGCGACTCGACACCGAGGAATCGATGGCCGGCGCGGATTTTCCGCCGCGCGGCGGCGATATCTATTGTCAGAGGGTTCGGCGATCGTCGGATGACGAAACTGAACAGACCCGCTCAGGATGACACGCACAGGCGAATCGGCGAATCTCGCTGATATCACTCTGTGGCCAGCGATGCTCGAAACTGCCCTTTATCTGCCGGTGAAACATTTCCTCGAAAGCCTAGGCTATTCGGTCAAGGGCGAGGTTGGCGGCTGCGATCTGGTGGCGCTCGGCCCCGACACGCCGCCGGTGGTCGTCATCTGCGAATTGAAGCTGCAGTTCAACCTCGAACTGCTGCTGCAAGGCGTCGACCGCGCCGCCGCCAGCGACGAGGTATGGCTGGCGGCGCGTCTGTCGGCGCGCGGCAAGGGGCGCGAGGCCGACAGGCGTTTCCGCAATCTATGCCGGCGCCTCGGCTTCGGCCTGCTCGGCGTCACCGCCGACGGCGATGTCCAGCTTCTGCTCAGCCCGGCCGCCTTGCCGCCGCGCCGCGATCCGCGCCGGCGCTCGCGGCTGGTCGACGAGCACCGCCGCCGCCAGGGCGATCCGGCAACCGGCGGCGGTTCGCGCGCGCCGATCATGACCGCTTACCGCCAGCAGGCTCTGGCCTGCGCCGCCGCCCTCGCCGAAGGCCCGAAGCGGCCGCGCGACCTCAAGCCCGGCGCGCCGAAGGCCGCCGCGATCCTGCGCCGCAATGTCTATGGCTGGTTCCTGCGGGCGGAAAGGGGCGTCTACGACCTCACCGAGGCCGGACGGATTGCGCTGGAGCGCTGGCCGCAGCCAAGTGTGCAACAGGCGGCGGAGTAGCTGCGGCGTTCTTCAGCTCGGCAATCGACCGTCAATCGCCGCCACCCCCGCCTCCATCACCGCCGTCTCCGGACGTGCTGGAATCGAAACCGTGATCATTCGACGCGACGGAGCCTGACAGCGGCCCGACCAGCCACGGGCGGCTCGAGTTGCGAAACCTGATCCCCAGCCAGATGGCGATCGCGATTGCGATCGGAAGCAGGAGATAAAACAGCGCTCCCATTCCACAACCTCCCCGGCTAGACGCCTTTCGGCTTCGGCCCCCCATAAGCCCAGTCGAGCAGCGCCACCGTATGCACCACCGGCAGCTTCGCCGCGGAAGCGATCTGGGTAATGCAGCCGATATTGCCGGTGGCGACGAGTACCGCGCCCGTCGCCTCGATGTTTTTCACCTTGCGGTCGCGCAGACTTGCCGAAATCTCGGGCTGCAAAATGTTGTAGGTGCCGGCCGAGCCGCAGCACAAATGACCCTCGCGCGGCTCCTTCACGGTGAAGCCGGCGCGGGCAAGCAACTCCTTCGGCTGGCGCGTGATCTTCTGGCCATGCTGCATCGAGCAGGCGGAGTGATAGGCCACCGTCAGGCCCGGCCTGACCGATGGCTCCGGCAGCTCGAGCGCCGCAAGATATTCGGTGACATCCCTGGCCAGCGCCGGGACTTTTGCCGCCTTGTCCGCATAGGCCGGGTCGAGCCGCAGCATGAAGCCATAGTCCTTGATCGTCGTGCCGCAGCCCGAGGCCGTGATGACGATCGCGTCCAGCCCGCCCTGCTCGATCTGCCGCGTCCAGGCGTCGACGTTTTTGCGCGCCGCCGCGAGCGCCGCGTCCTCCTTGCCCATATGATGGACCAGCGCGCCGCAACACCCCTCGCCTTCCGGCACCACGACCTCGACGCCCAGCCGGGTGAGCAGCCGCACCGTGGCCTCGTTGATTCCGGGCTCCAGCACCGACTGCGCGCAGCCGGTGAGCAGCGCCACCCTGCCCCGCTTCTCGCCCCTGGCTCGATGGCGGCCGGGCCGCGACACCGGCGAGGCCGCCGGTACGGATGCGGGTGCCAGCTTCAGCATCGCCGTCAGCGGCTTCAGCGCCGGCACGCCGGCCAGCAGGCCGGCGAACGGCCGCCCGAGCTTCGCCAGCGACAGCGCGGCGCGAAACCGCTTGGGATAAGGCAGCGTGAAGGCGAGCACCTGCCGGATCAGCCGGTCGGCCAGCGGCCGCTTGTAGGTCTCTTCGATATGGGCGCGGGCATGATCGACCAGGTGCATATAGTTCACGCCCGACGGGCAGGTCGTCATGCAGGACAGGCAGGACAGGCAGCGGTCTATATGGGTGACGATTTCCTTGTCGGCCGGCCTGCCGTTCTCCAGCATGTCCTTGACCAGGTAAATTCGTCCGCGCGGGCTGTCGAGCTCATTGCCCAGCGTCACATAGGTCGGGCAGGTCGCGGTGCAGAAGCCGCAATGCACGCATTTGCGCAGGATCTTTTCCGACTCCGCGACATGCGGATCGGCGAGTTGGGCGAGGGAGAAGGTGGTTTGCATCAGCCCATCCGTCCCGGATTGAGGATGTTTTGCGGGTCGAACTGCTCCTTCAGCCGCCGGGACAGTGCGGCCAGCGCCAGCGCTTGCGGCTCGAAGACCGGGATGGCGGCGCGGTCGGCTACGCTGGCGCGTACCAGCGTGGCATGGCCGCCGCCGAATTTTTTTACAAGCCCGCGCAGAAGATCGGCGTCGGGATCGCCTTCCATCCGCAACCAGGCCAGCCCGCCGGCCCAGTCGTAAAAGGCCTCGACCGCCGCCTCCATGCGCAACGCCATCACCGCCTTGTGGGTTTCGCTCGGCGCCATCGACACACGCCAGACCGGTTTTTGGCTCCCGTCGGCGAAGGGCAGGCAGTCGCGGATCACTCGCCAGATCGCCTTGGAGGCGCCGCCGGAAATCTCCTCGAACCCAGCGCCGCCGCCGAAGACGTCGCGCAGATGGTTTACGCGGTAGTCCACCGACGGCCCGAAACCCTCGACGCGCAGCAATGTCGCGGCCGCCTTGAACGCACCGTCGCCGACCCGTCCGGCGGCCGTCTCCGGCAGATGCGCGGCGCCCGACACCTCCGCCGAAGAGCCCATTGCCACTGCCATCGCGGCGACCGCCGCATCGTCAAGCAGGCCCGGCAGCACAAGCGTCGTCTCGGTTTCGGCCGCCGGCAGCACCTTGAAGGTCACATCGGTGGCCACAGCCAGCGTGCCCCATGATCCGGCCATCGCCTTGGAAAGATCATAGCCGGTGACGTTCTTGACCACGCGCCCGCCCGACTTGAAGGCCTCGCCGCGTCCCGACACCGCATGGATGCCAAGGATGTGGTCGCGCGCGGCCCCCGCCTTGATCCGCCTCGGCCCGGAAAGGTTTGCCGCCAGCGCACCGCCGATCGTGCCGCGCCCTGCCGCGCTACCCAGCAGCGGGCCGAAATCCATGGGCTCGAAGGCAAGTTCCTGGCCGCGTTCGACCAGAAGGTTCTCGATCTCGGAGAGCGTCGTACCGGCTCTGGCGGACAAAACCAGTTCCTCGGGCTCGTAAAGCGTGACGCCCGTGAGCCCTGACAGGTCGAGCGCGTGTTCCGTCTGCGGCGGCCGGCCGATGCCGCGCTTGGAGCCATGGCCCAGCACTTCCAGCGGCGCGTTTTCCGCAACCGCCCATTGGACCACGGACAAGACCTCGCCGGCAGATGTGGGCGTGAAAGTAGTCATGAGCGGCACCCGCGGCTCGGCGTTTCGCCCACCCTTCTTACAGTGCCGCGCCTCATCCTAGCCACCTCTCCCCCATTTCGCGAGCACGAGGAATCCAAGTCCTGCGAACGCCTCATCAGCGCTTGGCCCATTGGCGACAACCGTTGCTCATCCTCAAAATCGCGGAATGTCCGGGAACGGCAATTTTCCGCCGGAAATGTGCATCCGGCCGAGTTCAGCGCAGCGGCGCAGTTGCGGGAACACTTTTCCGGGGTTGAGCAGGTGGTTGGGATCGAAGGCGCATTTGACGCGCATCTGCTGGTCGAGATCGATCTCGTTGAACATTTCGGGCATCAGGTCGCGCTTTTCGACGCCCACGCCGTGTTCGCCGGTCAAGACGCCGCCGACTTTTACGCAGAGCCGCAATATGTCGGCGCCAAAGCCTTCCGCCTTTTCCAGTTCCCCGGGCTTGTTGGCATCGTAGAGGATCAGCGGATGGAGGTTGCCGTCGCCCGCGTGGAAGACGTTGGCGACCCGCAGGCCGTATTGCTCCGACAGCTCGCGCATGCCGGCCAGCACGCGCGGCAGTTCCTTGCGCGGAATGGTGCCGTCCATGCAGTAATAATCCGGCGAGATGCGACCGACGGCCGGGAACGCCGCCTTACGGCCCGCCCAGAAGGAAAGCCGTTCCTGATCCGAAGTCGAGATGCGGCACGTGGTGGAACCGTTGCTGTGGGCGATGGCTTCGACCCGGCCGATCAGGTGGTCGACCTCGACGCCCGGCCCGTCCAGTTCGACGATCAGCAGCGCCTCGCATTCCAGCGGGTAGCCGGCATGGACAAAATCCTCGGCGGCGCGGATCGCCGGCCGGTCCATCATCTCCATGCCGCCGGGGATGATGCCGGCGCCAATGATATCGGCGACGCATTGGCCGCCCTGCTCGCTGGTCGGAAAGCCGATCAGCAGCGCGCGCGCCGTCTCCGGCTTCTTCAAAATACGCACGGTCACCTCGGTGACGACGCCTAGCAGCCCCTCGGAGCCGGTCATGACGCCGAGCAGGTCGTAACCTTCCGCATCCAGATGTTTTCCGCCGAGACGCACCACCTCGCCACTCATCAGCACCATCTCGATGCCGAGCACATTGTTGGCGGTCAGCCCGTATTTCAGGCAGTGCACGCCGCCGGAGTTTTCCGCGACATTGCCGCCAATCGAGCAGGCGATCTGCGAGGACGGGTCCGGTGCGTAGTAAAAGCCTTCGTCCTCGACGGCGCGCGTTATGCCGAGATTGGTCACGCCCGGCTGCACCACCGCGACGCGATTGAGATAGTCGATCTCCAGAATCTCGTTGAAGCGGCTCATCACCAGCAGCACCGCATCCTCCAGCGGCAGCGCGCCGCCGGAGAGCGAGGTGCCCGAGCCGCGGGGAACGACGCGGATGTTGCGCTCGTCGCAATATTTGAGGATTTTCGAGACCTGCTTCGTCGTCTCGGGCAGCACGACCACCAGCGGCAGTTGCCGATAGGCGGTCAACCCGTCGCTCTCGAAGGCGCGCATCTCGTTGACGGTGTCGACCACGCCCTCGCCGGGAACGATCCGCCTGATATCGGCGACGATCTCCGCACGCCGCCGCAACGTCGCGGCATCGGGGGTCGGCATGGCTAGTCCGGACATTTTGCGCGGCCCTGGCGAGCGAGTGGTAAAAATCTTTTACCAGCAATTGGGGAGCACGGCAAGCAATCGCAAGCGGTGCGATCTAGAAGCTATCTCAAGGACTTAGTGTTTTGCGGCGCCGTCCTGTTCGCGGTGCGAGCGGCGGATTCGGCGTACACCCCACCACACGGCGAGGATCGCCAGCGGCACCGAAGCCGCAGTGACCAGTTCCGGCTTCACCTCGAGGCCGAAAATGGAAAAGCCCTTGGCCAGATAACCAACCAAGCCGACGACATAATAGGAGACAGCGGCGACGGACAGGCCCTCGACCGTCTGCTGCAGGCGCAGTTGCAGCCGGGCGCGGTTGTTCATGGAGGCAAGCAGATCACGGTTCTGCTTTTCGACCTCGACGTCGACCCAGGTGCGCAGCAGCGTCGTAGCGCGGCTAAGTTTTTGCGAAAGACCGGTTTGCCGTCCTTCCACCGACTGGCAGGTGCGCATGGCAGGCGCGACACGCCGCTGCAAAAATCCCGCCCAGGTGTCATAACCCGCGACAGTCTCTTCGCCGAGCGCCGCCAGACGCTCCTGCACGATACCGTCATAGGCGCGGCTGGCGCCAAAACGGTAGAGACTGGCGGCGGCGTCGGCTTCCAATTCCGCAGCAAGTTCAGTAAGTTCGGCCAGAAGCGCCTGGCTGTCCCGGCGATCGGCGGCGCGCATGGCGCCGGTGATCTCGGCAAGCCGGTCCTCTATCCGGCGCAGCCGCCCCGACAGCGACTGCGCCAGCGGCAGGCCAAGCATGGCAAGCGTCCTATAGGTCTCGATCTCGATCAGGCGCTGGGCCAGCGCGCCGCGACGCGACGCGGTCAGTCCCCGGTCGAGCACCAGGATGCGGGTCAATCCGTCGCCGTCCTGGCGAAAATCGGTGACGATGGCGGCCAGACCATTCTCGGCCAGCGAATAACAAAGGCTCTCGGCATCGAAGGAATCAATCAGCGCCTGGTTGGAAGGGATCCAGTCGCGAATTTCCAGCCGGATGCCGGAGACCACCGTTCCAGGCGGCGAAAAACCGTTGCCGAAGGGTGAATCCTCGCTCATGCGCTCGCCAAGCGGTCCCTCCCACAGATAGGTCGAGAATTCGGTATGCCGCTCCCAGCGCAGCGTGCCCCTGCCCCATCTCATGGCGTGATGGCGGGCCTGCCTGTCGGGCGCGGCGATGCCGAGCCGGCGCGACAGTTCGGAGAGCACCGCGTGATCGACGCTGCCACCGGCCTCGGTCATGAAGGACAACTGTATGAGGACGCGCGGTTTTTCGATCAGCGGATGGGGACGCGCATGGACCTCGCCGATAGCGCCGGGGCGGCCCTCATGGGCGGCGAAACCCATCACCGTGCCGGTAACAGGCGGGACTAGGTTCAGTCGAATTGGCTCGGCAGCCACGATGTTTGCTCCGTGCGCCTACAACCTCTTCCTTATCGGCCCACGAGACCTTCAAGCCAATGGCGAATTTATTTCGCGCCGCACAATATTTCTTTCGCGCTGCAACATAGACATGTTCCAATCTATGTCCCTCCAGCAAGCTACTGAAAAACAGCCCGCCGCATCAGGATTGCCGCTGCACGACATTGCCTTGCCGTAGACAGGCCCCAATGGGGCAATCCCGATCTCCGACGGCGGTGGCGGAGCCACCAAAGCCTGAGTGGATAATTTATTTGACCAATTGTGGAGCATCCTCCTATGGTCGATGGAGTCACCGGATACAGCCGCTTGAACGAACTTTTCTCAAGGATCGAACACTCGCGGACCGCCGACGAGGTCGTGCAGCAGATCGAGAGCCTGATCCTCGAAGGTGTGCTACGCAGCGGTGACCGGCTGCCCGGTGAACGCGAGTTGGCACGGCAGTTCGAGGTGTCGCGGCCGATCCTGCGCGATGCACTGAAGGCGGTCGAGGCGCGCGGGCTGATCGTCACCCGGCATGGCGGCGGCACGCATGTCGCGGATGTCGTCGGCCAGGTCTTCGCCCCACCGGTCGCGGAACTGATCGTCAGCCACTCCAGGGCGCGGGTGGACTATCTTGAATACCGCCGCGAGATCGAGGGTATCGCCGCCGAATATGCGGCGCGGCGCATCACCGACGACGATCGCGCGCTGTTGGACGGCATCATGGCTCGGATGACCCAGGCGCACGAGCGCGGCGATTTTTCGGAGCAGGCGGAGATAGACGTCGAGTTCCACCATGCGATCGGCGAATGCGCGCACAACATCGTGCTGCTGCACACGCTGCGCGCCTGCTACAAACTGCTTTCGGACGGGGTGTTCGAGAACCGGCTGATCGTCTTCACCATGGCCGACGCGCGCGAAAAACTGCTCGCCCAGCATCGGGCAATCCACGCGGCGGTGGTTGGCGGCTACCCGGCGGCGGCGCGGCAGGCCGCGATGGACCACATCACCTTCATCGAACAGGCAATGGCACAGGCCGAGCGCACCGGCGAATGGCAGCGTGTTTCCCGGCTAAGGCTGCGGCAGCGGCTCGACGGCGACAGACGGGCCGGGAAATGAGCGCGTGCATACGGCTGTTCGATCGGGCAGCGCACGCCGGAAAAGTCGGAGCAGCCGTCAATTCCGGCGACGTCGATTAGGATCCGATGCCCGGCGCTCATGGCTCGCGCACCGAATAATCTTGTGGCAAACGAAGCGGCATGACTGACGGAATCCATTATCTCGACGCGCGCGGGCCGGACGGCGTCCGCCTTTACGCCATCGGCGACGTGCACGGCCGGCTGGATCTGCTCGAAAAAATGCATGAGCGCATCGCTGGCGAGATCGAGCGTGACCGGCCGGCGGACTGGCGTATCATCCATCTCGGCGACTATGTCGACAGAGGCCCGGCATCGCGTGGCGTTCTGGCCTTCCTGATCGCCGCCCGCCGGCGCGACGAGCGGATGATCACGCTCGCCGGCAATCACGATATCGGGTTTCTGGATTTCCTGGTGGCGCCGTCGAAGGAGTCTCTGTTCATGCAGTTCGGCGGCATCGAGACCGCGGCGTCGTACGATGTGCGGTTCGGACGGTTCTTTCGCGATCTCGACCGCTTTCACGCCGACCTGGTGCAGGCGGTTCCGCCGGAGCATGTCGGTTTCATCCGCTCCCGCAGGTTCAGCGTTTCGTTCGGCGACTTCTTCTTCTGCCATGCCGGTATCCGGCCGGGCATACCGCTCGACCGGCAGATATCAGACGATCTGATCTGGATCAGGAACGAGTTCCTGCACCATCCGAACCTTCATCCGAAGGTCGTGGTGCATGGCCATACGATCACACGCGAGCCGGAAGTGTTGGCCAATCGAGTCAATGTCGACACCGGCGCATGGCGTTCCGGGGTGCTCACAGCGCTGGTGATCGAGGGCGCTGAAAAGCGCCTGATGACCGCGCAGGCCTGATTTTTGGAGAGTGCCGCCCGGCAGTACCGGGCTTGGCAGTCGATTAGTGGGTGGCGGCGACCACGCCGTAGCCGTCGACGACAACCTGCTGGCTGCCGGCATCGACCGAATAGACGCCCATCCCGAACAGGACGATGGCGACAAGCATGGCAAAGGAAAGAAGCGCGGAACGCACAGCGGTGATCTCGGTTGAATTCTCTTAAAGTCTTACGGGCGCACGGTTACGATTGTGTTTCCAATCCGCAGGAATAAGCGCGGAATCGGCTCCGTGGTTCCATGAAGGCGCCGCCTTCTAGGCTGAGACGCCGGGTAAATCGACCGTAAAGTTAACGTTTGCTGAAGAGTAACCGGCGAGCGTGACGTTTATGCCACGGGCATCCCGCGGGCATGGCGACCTAAGCTTGCGGCGCCGGGATCGCCGCGACCCAGGCGCGCGCCAATGCCAGTCCCGCCGCGTCGGCGCCGGGACCATGGCGGGCGGCCTCGGCCTCGAAACGCCCCAGCCAGTCCGGCTGATTCTCGGCGATGGTTTTGGCGAAGGCAGCGTTCCATTCGCGCACCAATTTCCGGTCGGCTTCGAAATGGAACTGCACGCCATAGGTGGCGCGGCCGACCCGGAACGCCTGGCTGCTGGCCACGCCGCTCGAAGCAAGATGCAATGCGCCGTCGGGAATGGAGAAGGTGTCGTCGTGCCACTGAAAAATCGAAAAGTCGCGCGGCGCGTGGCGCAGCACCGGGTCGGCCGTGCCCTCGTCGGTCAGGCTGACCGAGCACCAACCGAATTCGCTGGCGCCGCCGATCTGGTTTTTGCCGCCGAAAGCGCGGGCCAGAAGCTGGCTGCCGAGGCAGATGCCCAGCACCGCCTTGTCCTTGCCCGAGAAATCGCGGGCCAGGTCGAGCAAGGAAGGGATGTAGGGGTATTCGTCGTCGGCAAGCGCGTTCTGGCCGCCTCCGAGGATGACGGCGGCATCGTAGCCGTCGGAATTCTCCGGCAGCGCGTCACCACGATGCGCCATGCGCAGGTCAATCTCCGCGCGTGCCTCATCGAGCGCGGTCGCCACCTGGCCCAACCCGCTGCCGTCGTAATTCTGGATGACAAGAACCCGCATCAGAGCAATGTCCGACCAGATTGAACCACTCTGCCGGGCCGGTTAGGGCCAAATCCTTCGGGCTTCGTCTCGACCGTACCGCCGGTACGGCCATTCGACGCAGCCCTCGACCTTGGCCCAAACCGTCTCCGGCAGAGTGGTTCAATCTGGTCGGACATTGCTCACCCGCCTGTTTCGGAATGCAACCCTGCTGGCGTTCGATATCATGCGACCCGATCGGAATGAATAGACCAGAACGGAACCTTGCCATGCCGCTGCAGAACCGCGTCGACCCGTTCGGCGAAATCCATGCCGTGGCGGCCCGCGGGCAATTCACGGGAAACCGTGGCGTCATCCACGACCCGGAGACGAAGACGTTGCTCAAGCGCCGCTGGACGACCAAGGCGTGGCTGATCTGCGAATGCGATTTTCGGGGCCGCAAGCGCGAGGTCATGGGGCGCAACGCGCCGTCCGGCAATGCCGGGTGGACGGAGCTTTTCTTCCTCGACGAGGTGACGGCGTTGGCCGCTGGCCACCGCCCCTGCTTTTATTGCCGGCGCGAGCGGGCGGCACAGTTTTCCGACTGTTTCGCCGCCGGGAACGGGTTTTTGGGGCCGAAAGTGACCGAGATCGACGCGGTTCTGCATGGGCAGCGCGTGTCGTCGGGCAGTATCCCCAGGCAATTGACCCCGGAAGAGGCCGCAGAATTGCCGGACGGCACGATGGTTTTCCACGATCGCGTCGCATACGCACTCCGCGGTGGGCGGGCGTTGCGCTGGTCGTTCGAGGGTTATGCCGACGCCGGCACGCTTGAAAGGCTCGGCACGCCCCGCCTGCTCACGCCGCTGGCGACGGTGGCCGCGCTTCGGCACGGATATCAGCCGGCGTGGGGTGCCATGAGCGGATAGGCCGGCGGCCCCGACTCTTCGGCTTGACGTCGATCTTTTCATGTATCATATGAAGTTACATGAGACACGACAGCCGGCTTTCGGCCACCCTTCACGCGTTGCTGCATATGGCCGAACAGGATCTGCCGATGACCTCCGGCGAACTCGCCACCTGCATGGGCACCAACCCGGTGGTGGTGCGGCGCACCATGGCGGGCCTGCGCGAGGCCGGTTTCGTGCGTTCCGAAAAGGGCCATGGCGGCGGCTGGGAGATCGCCTGCGACCTGTCGGCTGTGACGCTGAGGGACATCTACGATGCCCTGGGCGCGCCGACCCTGCTGGCGATCGGGGTGCATATCGAAAGCCCGTCCTGTCTGGTCGAGCAGGCGGTCAACCGGGCGCTGACCCCGGCCTTCGCCGAGGCCGAGGCGCTGCTGATCAGCCGCCTGGGCACGGTGACGCTGGCGGCGCTGGCGGATGATTTCCGGCGCAACACCGCCGCCCATCGCATTCGAAAAGAGGAATGAGCTTGATGTTCGACGCGATCATAGTCGGCGGCAGTTACGCCGGTCTCTCCGCCGCCTTGCAGTTGGCGCGGGCGCGGCGAAAGCTGCTTGTCATAGACGGCGGCCAGCGCCGCAACCGTTTTGCAAAAACCTCGCACGGTTTTCTCGGCCAGGACGGCCGGGCGTCCGGCGACATCGTGGCCGACGCCCGCGCCCAATTGCTGGCTTATCCGACCGTACGCTGGCTCGATGGCATCGCCCTCTCCGCCACATCCTCGGACAAGGCTTTTTCCGTCGCCATCGCCGACGAACAGGCGTTCGAGACCAGGCGGCTGCTGCTGGCGGGCGGCGTCACCGACGAATTGCCCGATATTCCCGGCCTGGCCGAGCGCTGGGGCAGAAGCGTGTTCCACTGCCCTTATTGCCATTGCTATGAACTCGGCGACGGGCCGATCGGCGTGCTCGGCGTCTCACCCGCCTCCCTTCACCATGCGCTGATGCTGCCCGACTGGGGCAGAACGACGCTGTTCGTCACCGACGCCTTTCCGCTGGACGACGACCGCATGGATGACCTGAAACGGCGCGGCGTATCCGTCGAACGCGAAAAGGTCGTCGCAATCTCCGGCGACAGGGCGGACGTCGAACTTGCCGACGGCCGCGTGGTGCCCGTCGCCGGCCTGTTCACGGCGACCCGCACCCGCCCTACCGGAACACTGGCGGAGAAACTGGGCTGCGCGTTCGACGACGGGCCGATGGGACAGTTCATCCGCACCGACGCTGTCAAGGAAACCACCGTGCCCGGCGTGTTCGCCGCCGGCGACGCGGCGCGCGGAGCAGGCAATGTCGCGCTGGCGGTCGGCGACGGCGCGATGGCTGGCGCAGGCGTCCATCAATCGCTGATTTTTCGCGGCGATTGACGCCTCGGTCTTTCCTGCTTGAAGAAAAATCAAATCCCGCCACAACGCAGCGAAACCCCTATTGTGGCTTGCTCGGAAAGCGACCGCTTACGCGCCATCGCCGCGCTGAATATCCATCAGCAGGCGCTCGGTCTTGGCGTCCTCGACGCGGTTGATGAAGCGGGAGGCCTCTTCCGCGTCGCGCAGTGTCTTGGTGATGGTGACCGAGGTGTGCACCAGCATGATCGCGGCCATCGCATAAAACCCCTTGGCGGCAAAACTGGCTTCGAGGAAGTAGATGCCGCCCGCCATCATCGCGGCCGCGACGCCGAAACTCAGCATGGTGAAGCTCTTCCAGGCGCCGGAGTCTTTTGGCGTATAAGAATTGACAGACATTTCTTCGATCCTTCTCGGTTTAGTGGGTCAGACGGTTCGGGGAAGTTTTAGTCAGTCCGGCGCGGCATCACTGCGCGCCGTTCATGCGTTTCGACAGCCGTTCGAGCACGGCGTCGGCGCTGGTTTTGAGCGGCGCGCCGCAGCCGGCGGCCGCCAGTTTCTCGCTCAGCGCGCCGGGGTCGCCGCTCTGCTCCATTTCCTCGAGCGCGCTCGCCGCCGCTTCGATCCGGGTCTGGCGCGCGCGCAGCCGCGACAGCGTCTTCTCGGCGTCGCGCAGCGTCGAAAGCGTCGTGCCGGCGCCGGTCTCGCGCAGCCGCTGCGTCGTGTCGGTCGCCGAGGCGATGCGCTGACCGCGTTGCAGGTCGCGCAGGCGTTTCTCCGATGCGGTGACGGTGCGCTTCAGGCGTGCAATCTCGACCTCGAAGTTCTTTTGCGCCTGCTCTGAAGCGCCCTTCTCCGCCTCGAGAAGACCGATCGTTTCGGCCGCCTCGCGGGCGAGTTCGTTCCTGCCCTGCTCCAGCGCGGCGATGGTGCGGGTTTCGAGATCATCGATCCGCGCCGCCAGCCTTTCATATTGCTGGGCTTCCTGGCTGTTCTGGGCGACCGCGTTTGCGATCGCCTTGCGCGCCGTGGCGATCGCCTCGGCACAGTCCCTGATCTGCTGGCGCAGGATGACCAGCGCGTTGCGGTCAACGATACCCTGTCCGGCTTCGTGCGTGTGCCCCCGGGCAAGCGCGACAAGTTGTTTCCACATGTTCGATCTCCCTATGAACACTGTTCACAAGAGGCAGCCTACACGACCGTGAACATTGTTCAAGATAGAAATTGAACACTGTTCAAGATTCTGGAAGGCGACGGTTAATACCGGGCGGGGGCAAGCCACGGGCCGTTCAACGCGCGGCACGCGGAACCTGCTGAAAACAGAAACCCGCCGGAGCGTCGGGCGCCCGGCGGGTTTGTCCCTTAAACAGGAGCGGCGAGGCCATCGCCACCCGGAAACCTTTGTCAGACGAGGACGAAGTCGCTGACGCTCAGCGTGCTGAGGCCGGTCAGCTTGGCAACCAGTGTGCTTTCAAAGTCGCCGCCATTACCGTCGGCATCGAACCAGAGCCGGCCGGTGTCGGTCTCGAACAGGAGCTGCGCGCCTGCCGTCGTAGCAACCGTGCCGGTCCCGAGCACAAGCTTGAGTGCATAATTGTCGGCAAGTCCGAACCCTTCCCGCTCGATCATCAGCAGGTCCGAGCCCCGTGTGAAATCGGTGATCAGGTCGCCGGTGTCGGTGCCGTCCCAGCCGAAGACGAACGTGTCCTTGCCGGCGCCGCCGGTCAGCATGTCCGAGCCCTTGCCGCCGCGCAGCAGATCGTTGCCGCCGCGGCCGTCAAGCCTGTCGCCGCCCTCATTGCCGTACAAACCTTCGTTGGCGTCAGTGCCGCGGATATCGTCGTCGGCATTGCCGCCGAAAACGCGCTCGATGCTGGTGAGCGTCAGCCCCTTCGCCATTCCGGAATTCAGGCTGTTGTCGGCGAGATCGACGCGGACCGACATGCCCGAGAGAAAATTGAAGTACAGCGTGTCGTCGCCGGTGCCGCCGTCGAACACATCCGTTCCGACGCCGCTGGTGCGGGTGAACGAATCGTCGCCGATGCCGCCGGACAGCTTGTCGCTGCCTTCGCCGTCGAGCAGTTGGTCATTGCCGGACCCGCCGTTCAGCACGTCATTGCCGGCCCGCCCGTCAAGCACATCCGCGCCGGCGCCGCCGGTGACCGTATCGCCGGCCGTGCCGCCGACGAAGTCCAAGGCTTCCACGCTTGAGAACGACGTGGTCGCATCGACCGTCGTCGTGCCCGTCGAGAAGGTGAACTTGATCGCCGAGGTCACATCCGAAAGATCGAGGAAGACCCGATCCGAGCCTGCCCCGCCGGTGGCGGTGTCGCCGGCATTGATGTGCAGTTCGTCATTGCCGGCGCCGCCGTCAAGCACGTCGCGGTCCTTGTCGGAGACGCCGCCGGTCGCCCACAAAATGTCGTTGCCGTCGCCGCCGAGCAGCGTGTCCTTGCCGTTCCAGCCGATCAGTTCGTCGTCGCCGCCGAGCCCGGTCAGCTTGTCGTTGCCGTCATAACCATTGAGTTCGTCGGCAAGATTGCCGCCGGTCAGCGTGTCATTGCCTCTGCCGGACTGGATGTGGACGCGTTCGAAGTCGATCAGCCGCACATTGCCGTTGACCAGCAGCGCGTTGGCCGACAGCGTAAACGTCAGGTCGGTGCTGGCGCCAGATCGGTTGATCCAGGCAAGGTCGGTGCCGGTGCCGCCATTGACACTGTAGACGCCGTAGATGCTGCCGCTGGCGGTGTTGAGAAAGACGCTGTCATCGCCGGCGCCGAGCTTGATCGTGTTCTTGTCGCCGGTCGCGTGGAAGAAGTCGACCTCGACCTGAACGGTATCGATGCCGTCGCCGGCGTCGATTGTGTTGTTGCCGGCGGCATCAAGGATGCGGTCGTTGCCGGCGCCGCCGACCACGACATCGTCGCCATAACCCGCGTCGAACACATCGTCGCCATTGCTACCGGTGAGCTGGTCGTTTCCGTGCCCTGAAGTGAACGTCACCTGCTTTGCGCCGCGTCCATCGAGCACGTCGTTGCCGGTGCTCGTGGTGATGGTGAAGATCTCCGCATCGGCGATCACCGAGCCGTCCGACAGCCTGCCGAAACGCCCGTCAATGGCGAAGGTGAGGTTCTGGTCGAAGTTGTAGGCGCGGTCGATGACGACCTGGTCGATGCCGGCCCCGGCGCGCACGCTGTCCTTGCCCTTGCCGGTGATCAGCACATCGTCGCCATTGCCGCCGTCGAGAAGGTCGTTGCCCTCGCCACCGTCGAGCATGTCGTTGCCGTCGCCGCCGTAGAGCGCGTCGCTGCCCGAATAGGCCGACATCACGTCGTTACCGGCGCCAGCGGTAAAGGTGTCCTTGGCGCTCGAACCGGTGATCGTATAGGCCTCGATGTTGATCAAGGTGGTGCCGTCGGACAGGGTGTTCTGAACGTTAGCCGCCTTGGCGGTGAACGTCCCAGAGAGCCCGTTGATGATCAGCCGGTCGATGCCCGTGCCGCCGTCGACCGTGTCGGGGCCGCTGCCGATCGATACAGTGATCGTATCGTCGTTGGCGCCGCCGATAAGCGTGTCCTTGCCGGCTCCGCCCTCGATCATGTCGTTGCCAGTGCCACCGTCCAGCTTGTCGTCGCCGCTGCCGCCGGAGATGTTGTCGTCGCCGGCGCCGCCGTTGGCGGTGTCGATCCCATCTCCGCCGCTGATGAAGTCGTTGCCGGCGTCGCCGTTCAACTGGTCGTTGCCGGCTTCGCCGAACAGATTGTCGCGGCCGTTGCCGCCATAGAGAATGTCATTGCCGATGCCGCCGACAAGGCCGTCATCGCCATTCTCGCCATAGGCCGTGTCGTTGCCATCCTCGCCGAGCAGCCAGTCGGCCCCGCCGCCGCCCTTCAGCACGTCATTGCCCGCGCCGCCGGACAGGTAGTCGCTCCACATGCCGCCGGTCAGCTTGTCGACAAATGCGGTCCCGGTAACCGTGAAGCGCTCGACGTCGACGATCTGCATGCCGAGCAGGGTGGTGGTCTTTGCCGTATCCGGCGCGACAAAGGTCACGCCGGCCGCGGCATCCTCGAAGCTGAAGCTGATGCTGTCGAAGCCGACGCCGCCATTGATCTTGTCGCCGGCCCCGTCCGCGAGGTCCACCAGCAGGATGGTATCGTCACCGAGATCGCCCTGGATGGTGTCGGTTCCTTCTCCACCGATCAGGTAGTCGTCGCCAGAGCCGCCCTCCAGAGTGTCGTTTCCGGCCCCGCCATAGACGCTGTCGTCCTGGAATCCGCCCTTAACGGTGTCGTTGTCCGCACCGCCGTCAAGGAAATCGTCGTCGAAACCGCCGGCGATGGTGTCGTTGCCGCCATTGCCGAACAGTGTGTCGGCACTGTCCGTGCCGGGAATAGCCTCTGATTTGTCGGTACCACTGTAAAAAGCCATGTAAGTTGCCCTTTGCGTGTTGCGCTGATGGCCAACCGTCCAAGCGAGGCCGACGCGTCGCCCTTCGCTCGAAGGCGGATCGCCGGTCGAATTACTCCGCGATTTCAATGATTGCGGTTCACGCAACCAATCCCGCGACGACCTTTTGTCGCTGCGGGCTCATGTGGAATCGATGGACAGCTACCACTATTTCAGAATACGATGGCGTGTAGCGAAAGGAGAGGTAGCTGTCAATATGAATACATATGCCTGTGCAGTGAAATCACTATGACACGAACCTACACCTTAAAAAAGCGAGCAGAACAGCAGGCCGACACCAGACGGCGCATCGTCGACGCCGCGGTAGAACTCCATAGCAGCGCCGGCCCGGCGCATACGACATTCAGCATGGTGGCCGAGCGCGCCGGCGTGCAGCGGCATACGCTTTACGCGCATTTCCCGAACGAGCGGAGCCTGCTTATGGCCTGCTCCGGCCAGGTCGCCGAGGACGATCCGATGCCGGACGCCGCGCCCTGGCACCAGATCGAGGAGCGACGTGAAAGGCTGACCGTCGGAATCCGGGCGATCTACGACTGGTACGAACGCCATGCGTCGCTGATGGCGCGGGTGCTGCGCGATGCCGAGCACCATGCTCTGACGCGCGAGATCAGCAGGCTGCGGTTCGCCAAGCCGTTCGCGGAATGGAAGGAGGCCCTTGGGGTCGGCCTGGACGACCGGCAGCGCGCCATGCTCGGCCTGACGCTGCGGTTTTTCAACTGGCGATATCTGCGTCAGGAGGCTGGGCTGCCCCAAGAGGCAGCCGTAAGCCTGATGGTTCTCGCCATCGATGGCCTCGGGAAAGGCGTGCAAGACGACGACGCCGGAGATCAGTCCAAACCGGAGAACGCCGGCAGACAGGCCGTGGTGTCCCTGCGCGCGCTCCCTTGACCCGCCTGCCGCGCTGCCGCATTGCTCGGCCATGCGCGCGAACTACAAAATGCAGCGGCTTTTCGTGGAAGCCGACCTCGTGGCCGGCGGAGCGTTCGAGGCCGGACAGCAACACAGCCACTATTTGCTCAACGTGCTGCGCATGGCCGAGGGCGAGGTTCTGGTCTTCAACGGCCGCGACGGCGAATGGCGGGCGGCGGTCGAGGCGCGGTCGAAAAAGGCGGCGTGGCTGAGACCCGTCGAGCAGACGCGGCCGCAGCCGAAAAAGCCGGACCTGGTCTATTGTTTCGCGCCGCTGAAGCAGGGGCGGCTCGACTATCTCGTGCAGAAGGCCGTGGAGATGGGGGCCGGGCTTTTGCAGCCGGTGATCACCCAGCACACGCAGGTGACGAAACCGGGCATCGACCGCTTGCGGGCCAACGCCGTGGAGGCGGCTGAGCAATGCGGCGTGCTGGCGGTGCCTGAGGTCGCAGAGGCACTGAGATTGGACCGTCTGCTGGCAGGCTGGGACAAGGACCGCCGCCTTATCTTCTGCGACGAAGACGCTTCCACCGACAACCCGCTGCCGGCGTTGCGGGCGATTTCGGAGCAAAAACTTGGGCTGCTGATCGGTCCGGAGGGCGGCTTTTCCGACGACGAACGCAAGACGCTGCGCGCCCTGCCCTTCGTCACCGCCATCCCGCTCGGCCCCCGCATCCTGCGGGCCGATACGGCGGGAGTGGCCGCGCTGGCACTGGTGCAGGCGACGATCGGGGACTGGTAGCTTTGCGGCGGCCCCGGTCGGAGCCGCCGCATGGGATTGGTATCAAGGATTCATCACCGCCAGCACTTCGTGGCCGCCGCGCCAGATCATTTCGAGCGACACGTAGAGTATGACGGCGAGGCCGACATAGGCGATCCAACGGTGGCGCTGGAGGATGCGCGCGATGAAGCTGGCAGCGATGCCCATCAGCGCGATCGACAGGATCAGGCCGAATACCAGGATGCCGGGATGGTCGCGCGCGGCACCCGCCACCGCCAGCACGTTGTCGAGCGACATCGAGACGTCGGCAATGACGATCTGCCAGGCGGCCTGCGCGAACGTCTTTTTCGGCGCGCCGCCGGCGACGGTGCCGTCCTGGTTGATGTCCCGGTTTTCCAGCGCCTCGGCGCCTTCGACCTCCTCGGCATGCGTGGTGCGCAATTCGCGCCACATTTTCCAGCAGACCCAGAGCAAGAGCACGCCGCCCGCCAGCAGCAAGCCGACGATCTGCAGAAGCTGCGTGGTGGCCGCTGCGAAGCCGATGCGCAGCACGGTGGCGGCGATAATACCGATCAGGATCGCCTTGGCCCGCTGCTCCTTCGGCAGGCCGGCCGCGGCAAGGCCGATGACGATCGCATTGTCGCCGGCCAGCACCAGGTCGATCATGATGACCTGGAGAAGCGCGGACAGCGCTTCCGGCGTAAAATATTCCATCATTTGGCACCCATTTTTCAAATGGGGGTGCCGGCATGGCAGAATGCGGCAAACCACAGCACCGGGAGCGTTTTCACGCTTCCGGCCGAACTTCAAAGGCTGTCGTCAGCTAAATTCCACGAACACCAGACCCCGGTTGGACTTCCAGTCCGACATCACAGCCTGGAAGACTGTCAGAGGGGCCCGGTCTGGTGGTTCGCATTTAGCTGGCGGAGCGGCCGAATACAAGAGCAGACGCCCGGCAAGATGGGCGGCGCGGCGCCTGATCCTATGCCGAACTCACGCGATCATCGGGAATTATATGTCGCCTTCAGATCGTTTCCGCAACACGCGCAATGTCGGTGGTCACGTCCTGCGCGCCGGCGACAAGCCACAGCTTGTCGTCGGCCATGAAGCGCCAGCTATTCGTGTGCTCGACATGCCTGGCTCTTGCCTGCACGACCTCGTAAGGCAGCAGAAGCGCCTTGAACACCTGATAGCCAGCATCGAACAGCACGCAGGCAAGAACATCGAATGTCCGATCGGGGAGGCGTCGAATGGCGCTGAGCTGCCGCGAGGGGTTTTTGGGCGTCACCCGCCGGGCCTTTATCTGATAGCGCACGCCCTGCGCATCGACCGCGTCGTGCCCGGCGGAGGAATTGTCGTTCAATTGCCACCCGAAGGCGCTGGCAAACAACAGTTCCGCATAGTCGCCCAACGGAGAATTGGACGTCCTGACGATCTGACGGTCTCTCAATTCGTCAAGGATCTGGGCGTGAAGGGATAAGAGCTCGCGGACGCCCGCCTCCCGGATAATCTCATGCCGCTCTGTGCCGGCCGCTCGAAAGTCCCTTGCCTCAGCCGTGACGGCTGGCGTCTCATAGAGCGACCGGGGAACCCGCGAGCGCAGCATGTTGCCGATGCTCATCCGCTGTTGGCCGGGATTGAGATGGGCATAGGCCTGCTCGCGGTCGATGCCGTATTGCCGCGCGACGGAGTGAAGGCGCGCCAGGTCGAAGCTCCCGTCCGGGCCGGCGACTTCAGCGTTGAGCCACATGTTGAACGGACTTTGGGCCGTGTCTCGCTCCCAGGCCCTGCGCTGTTCTTCCGTGATCCGCACGTCGATCCCCTGACCGCCTCCGGCTTCGGAGAGTAGCCCCGCTTTCGGCAGGTGCCAACTGGAGCCGCCCGCTCATCGCACGTTTTGCAGATCGATGCCGGAGCGTCGCATCGGCAAAGCCGAGAATCAGGGCAGTTCCAGACCCATCAGATGGCGCACTTTGTTGCTGCCGTCGTAGAGAATGAAAAATGCGCCCGGGCTGCCCGGATCGTCGGCGATGGCCTCGAGTTTTGCCAGAGAGGGCTTGCCCTCGGCATCGTCCTCCACGACCGGCTTGAAGGTAACGATCGGATCCGGTTCAAAGGCGTCTCCCGTCGAAGGCTTCCAGACACGAAGCTGAAACGGACGGCCGGCGTCCTCCTCGTTTAGGTTCGAGCCACATTCCGGCACCTTGGGATTGCCTTGCTTGTCGACCAGGCCAGGGACGCCCGCATCTCCCGTGATCACCAAAACGGCGTCGCGGACCGTTTCCATCGACCTTATGCCGATGAAAGGCCGGTCCGTCGGCAGGACATGCAGTGTGGCGCCGTAAAAGTCCTCATCGACGAGCTTTTCGACAGAGGTCGAGATGACATAGGCGCCTGAATCATTACCGTCTGTGCCGTGGGTGGGGCTTCGCAGGCCAATCAGCAGATTCTTCCCGAATACGGTCGCACCCTCGATGTTGAGGCCGCCGCACTGCAACTGCTTGTTCAGCCGGTCACGAAGGACATTGATCGCGCCAAAAAGCCCGTCCAGGCTCGCCCATCGTGCCGGCACTTCGGATTTCGACCGCAGGTCCGACACTGACGCGATAGCGACCAGATGCGAAGCCGGATTGACCTGGCCGCGCTTGCGTTTGTTGGCGTGCGAGCCGACGAACAGGATGTCGTCTCCGTTCCGCGCCACTGCCTCCAGATCCAGTTCCAGCTTGTCGATATCTTCGACGCCGATCCCGTGATTTTGGAGAAAAGTCTCGGACGGTAAGACCAGATCGAGGGCAGCATCGTACAGGAAATGGGGAATGCCCTTTGCGTCGCGCACCACCCGCAGCCGATGAACCCCTCGCTTCTCGTCCGCCACCATCACGCACCAGTCAGGGTCGAGAAAAATAAGGCCGCTCATGTTGTGGCTTTGCTCGATGGCATCGTTGCCGTCGTGATAGGGCGGATCGTTCGGTACCGTGATGATGCAGACCTCTTTCAACTCCACACCCATCGCCTCCTCCCAAACTATTTCAAATATAGAAATACCTATCTTGTAAAAATGCAAGGGCCTTATTCTCTACAGATTATTTATTCTCTACTTGGGAAGTATGTTTCCGTTTTTCTGGACTGGCGGCGGGCACTTATCAGCAAGCGACAGCAAAGCCGTTACCGAACTGCATGTTTCCGACCCCAGGATCGGGCCGGGGCGCACCGGCGAAGCAGTTCCGACTGGTGGCATGCAGTTGGCGGACGGAAAGGATTTCCGTCATGGCAACCGGCGGCGGAACACCCGCATCAACTCTCCTGACAAATGCGTCAGGATTTTTCGCTTGATCGGCCATGGCAATATCGGCCATCAAGCCGCGCGGCCATTCGGCCGCCGGAGAAGACCACCATGGCCCGCGACACAACGGACTTCCGCCCGATCGAAGGCAAGGACGAACTGGTCGGCTATCTCGCGGCAGGCAACAAGCCGCGCGACAAATGGCGGATCGGCACCGAGCACGAAAAATTCCCGTTCTATGTCGACGGCCACGGCCCGGTGCCCTATGGCGGCGAACGCGGCATCCGCGCCATTCTCGAAGGCATGCAGAAGACGCTGGGCTGGGATCCCATCATGGACGAGGGCCGCATTATCGGCCTGGTCGAGCCGACCGGCCAGGGCGCCATCAGCCTGGAGCCGGGCGGCCAGTTCGAGCTTTCCGGCGCGCCGCTGGAGACCATCCACCAGACCTGCCGCGAGGGCAACGCGCACCTTGCGCAATTGCGCGAGATCGCCGAGCCGCTCGGCATCCGCTTCCTCGGCCTCGGCGGCAGCCCGAAATGGTCGCTGGCCGAAACGCCAAAGATGCCGAAATCGCGCTACGAGATCATGACCCGCTACATGCCCAAGGTCGGTACAAAAGGTCTCGACATGATGTACCGCACCTGCACCATCCAGGTGAACCTCGACTTTGAAAGCGAAGCCGACATGCGCCGCAAGATGCAGGTGTCGCTGAAGCTGCAGCCGCTGGCCACCGCGCTGTTCGCCAACTCGCCCTTCACCGAAGGCCGGCCGAACGGCTTGAAATCCTGGCGCGGCGAGATCTGGACCGACACCGACAACCAGCGCTCCGGCCTGCTGCCGATCTGTTTTTCGGAAACTTTTGGATTCGCCGACTATGTCGAATGGGCGCTCGATGTGCCGATGTATTTCGTCATCCGCGACGGCCGCTACCACGACATGACGCACATCACGTTCCGCCAGTTCATGGACGGAGCCGCGCACAATTCTATCCCCGACGGCGTGCCGACCATGGGCGACTGGGCGAACCATCTGTCGACGCTGTTCCCCGACGTCAGGCTGAAGCGTTTCCTGGAAATGCGCGGCGCCGACGGCGGCCCGTGGCGGCGCATCTGCGCGCTGCCGGCCTTCTGGGTGGGGCTGCTCTATGACGAGGCCGCCCTCGACGCCGCCGAGACACTGACCGACAACTGGAGTTTCGAGGAGGTGCGCGCTCTACGCGCCGCCGTGCCGGCCGAAGGCATCGCCGCCACCTTCCGGGGTCAAAGCCTGCGCGATATCAGCCGCGAGGTGCTGGACATCTCGCGCGCGGGGCTGAAGAGCCGAGGGCGGAAAAACCGCGACGGCTATGACGAGAGCACGTTCCTGTCGACGCTGGACGAGGTGGTGGCGCGCGGCACCACCAGCGCGGAAGAAATGCTCAGCGCCTATCACACCCGCTGGGGCGGCTCGATCGAGCCGGCGTTCCTGGAGTATGCGTATTAGGACCCGCCGGTTGCCGAATTCGAGACGCTCTCGGCCGCCCCCGAATTTTGGTCGACTGGCACCGGATTTTGGTCGGTCAGGGCTGCCGGGGCTATTACGGTCGGCAACGGGTTCGAGCGCTTGCCCTTTTTATTGCGCCACCTGTATTTGCTTTGATATTCGCGCCTCTGTTTTGCGACTTCGTACAGAACGATCCCCGAGCTTGTCCCGAGGTTCAGGCTCTCGATCATTCCGAACATCGGAATGGAGACGCACATCTCGCTTCTTTCCACCGCGCGATCGCTGATGCCGGTTGCCTCGCTGCCGAACCAGACCGCAAGTTTGGTGTGGGCGGCATAGTCGCCTTCGTGAAGGAAAATACTCGTTTTGCCTTTCACGTGGGGTGACGTGACGATCGACTTGAAGCCTTTCTTCTCGAGGTGATCGAAACAAGCGTCAGTACTGTCGAAGCGCCTCACGAACGTCCATTTTACCGCCGAAACGGAGGTTTTCGAGATCGATCGTCTCTCGCGCAAGTCCTGCCAGTCGTCGGGGAGGGAATGGCTGGGATCGACGACATAGACCTTCTCCACGCCCAGCGCATTCACGTTGCGGACCACCGTTCCGATGTTCTTGATATCGGTCGGGCGCTCAAGGACGGCGATTAGGTTCTTGCAGCGAAACGAGCGGATTTCGTCGGCGCGCTTGCGGGCGGATTTTTTGGATTCGGCTGTTTCTTCCATGGCCATCCTCAACCTTTCCGCGAGGCATGCCTGTTTTCTTGAAAGGTTGCAATCCGGCTCACCGCGATCCGCCAGCATCGAATATCCCTTCAATCGCCCACGGAAACGATCTAGGCTCCCCGGCGACACCCTTGGAGGACGACCATGTTCAACCTGTTCGACATGCTCAACCAATCGCAGAACGGCCAGGGTATCGACCAGCTCGCCCGCCAGTTCGGCCTCTCCCAGCAGCAGGCGCAGCAGGCGGTCGAGGCCCTGATGCCGGCTTTCAGCCAGGGATTGAAACGCAATACCTCCGACCCCTACGGCATAGCAAACTTCATGAGTGCGCTGGCAAACAGCCAGAACGCCAAATATTTCGACAATCCGCAGGCTGCGTTCACGCCGCAAGGCATGGCTGAAGGCAATGACATCCTTGGCCAACTCTTCGGCTCCAAGGACCTTTCGCGGGCCGTGGCGGCGCAGGCCGCGCAGGCCACCGGCATCGGCCAGGACGTGCTGAAGCAGATGCTTCCCGTCATCGCCTCGATGGTCATGGGCGGGCTGTTCAAGCAATCCACCAACCAGCTTGGCGCGCAAGCCGGCGGTTTCGGCGGCGGCAACCCGCTCGGCGAGATCATCGAGCAGATGATGCGCCAGGGCGACGGGCTAGCCGGCGGAACAGCGCAGCCGCGCCAGGCGCCGAATCCACAGAATCCATTCGACAATCCGTTCGGAAAGGTGTTGCACGACATGTTCGGCGGCGGCGCCCAGCAGCCGCAACCTGGGCAGGCGCCCAACCCGATGGACAATCCATTCGGAAAAATGCTGGAAGGCATGCTTGGTGGCGGCCAGCAACAACCGCGGTCGCAGCCTCAGGCACCCAACCCGATAGGCGACAATCCCTGGGGCAAGATTCTTCAGGACATGCTGGGGGGTGCACAGGGCCCGCAGACATCGCCGCAAGAGCCGGATCCGACGCCGCAGCCGCGCACCAATCCGAGCGGGCGGCCGAGAAACCCCTATGACGATATTTTTGGAAACATGTTCGAGACAGGCGCGAAACAGCGCGACGACTACCAGAAGGGCGTCGAGTCGATCTTCGAGCAGTTCAAGAAGGGCATGGACCGGGGGCGGTAGGAAGCAACTGGCAGCAAAGAAAAAGCCCGGTCCGTTGGGACCGGGCAATGTGCAGGCATCCGGCAGGGGGCGCCGGGGTGGGGGAGCGCCTGCTGAAGGGCGTTCATCGATGGCTCAGAGCAACTCGCTCCGCGCTTCGACGAGCGTGCGCAGCCGGGTCGTCGGGTCGACGCCAAACGGCACCGCCACTGCGACATGCAGGTCGGCGCGGGTAAGGCCGATATCGCGGAGTTCGGAATCCGTCATCTCGCCGAGACGGTAGAAGGCGCGGCGGTTTCGCCAGGCGGTGTAAAGTTGGGAAATCATGGTGAATCCGATCGCCTGGGTAACCGGACGCCGTGCGGTGCGCGTGGTCTCGGTGGCAAAATCAAGGGCGGCCATGACAGTTCTCCTTTGTCCGCGCGCAATCGATCCGGCGGAACCCATTCCCGCCCGGCTTGTTGCGATCACTTGCTTGGACACACTCACAATTCCAAAATGCGATTGATTAATCCAACGAATGTTTTTAATGTTTATCATCAACACGAATGATGGATGGTGTCATGCAAGCGCCGCTCGATCTCGATCAACTGCAGACCTTCGTGACCATCGCCGACACCGGCAGCTTCACCCGCACGGCAAACGAAGTGCATCGCACGCAATCGGCCGTGTCCATGCAGATGCGGCGGCTCGAGGAGCGCATCGGCAAGCCGCTGTTCGAGAAGGACGGACGCACCAACAGGCTGACCGAAGACGGCGAAAAACTGCTCGCCTTCGCACGCCGCATGATCCGGCTGAACCGCGAGACGCTTGCCGCCTTCGACGAGACCAGCCTCAAGGGCCATGTCCGCATCGGCGTGCCCGACGACTACGCCGAGCCGTTCCTGCCCGAAATCATGGCGCGGTTTTCACGCTCGAACCCGCGGGTGGAACTTTCCGTCATCTGCGAGGACACGGGACGGCTGCGCGAACACATCCGGCGCGGCAATCTCGACATTGCCCTGGTGACGCACAATGAGGAGGTCGCGCCATCGGAGATCGTGCGGCGAGAACCGCTGCTGTGGGTGACTTCGTTACACCACACCGTGCATGAACAGACGCCGCTGCCGGTGGCCTTCGGACGGCCCACCTGCATCTGGAGGCGGGCGGGAATGGATGTGCTGGAACACATGGGACGGGACTATCGCATACTGATCAGCAGCTTCTCTGCGACCGTCATCATCTCGGCCGTGCTGTCGGGATTGGCGGTTTCAGTGCTCGCTGAATGCTCGCTGCGTCCCGGTATGCGCGTGCTCGGCGAGGCTGACGGGTTTGGAGCACTGCCGGAGACCAAGATCGGCATCATGCGCGGCCACACCGACCACCCGGCGCTGGTCGAAGCGCTGGCGCGCCACATCACCGACAGCCTCGGCAACCTCTCCGTGCCGACCATGGAGGAAGGCGGCTCGTTCGACTTCGCGGCCCTGGCCTTCGCCAGGGTCAAGAAGCAGAAAGCAGGTCAGGTAATAGCTGGTTGGTAGTCGGCCCCGGTCTTGACCGGAAACACCTGTGGCGGATCATGTGGGCATGGACGACCTCCTGAGCGAATCAAAGACCAATGCCGCCGAATTCACGGTCAGCGAAATCTCGAACGCGCTGAAGCGTACGGTCGAGGACAATTTCGGTCATGTGCGGGTGCGCGGCGAGATTTCCGGCTATCGCGGGCCGCACTCCTCGGGCCACGCCTATTTCAGCCTGAAGGATGATCGAGCCCGGCTGGAAGCCGTGATCTGGAAAGGCACGATGAACCGGCTGAAATTCCGTCCCGAGGAAGGGATGGAGGTGATCGCCACCGGCAAGCTGACCACCTATCCCGGTTCGTCCAAATACCAGATCGTCATCGACAATCTTGAGCCGGCGGGCGCCGGCGCGCTGATGGCGCTGCTCGAGGAACGCAAGCGGCAGCTGGCGGCGGAAGGCCTGTTCGATCCGGCGCGCAAGCAACTTCTGCCCTTCATGCCACGTGTCATCGGCGTGATAACGTCGCCGACCGGCGCGGTGATCCGCGACATCGTCCACCGCATAAAAGACCGGTTCCCGCTGCATGTCGTCGTCTGGCCGGTGCGCGTGCAAGGCGACACCTGCGCGGCGGAGGTGACCGCCGCCGTGCGGGGTTTCAACGCACTGCCGGAAGGCGGACCGATCCCGCGTCCGGACCTGATCATCGTGGCGCGTGGCGGTGGCAGCCTGGAAGACCTTTGGGGCTTCAACGACGAGGCACTGGCGCGCGCCGTGGCCGCTTCCGATCTGCCGGTCATATCGGCCGTCGGGCATGAAACCGACTGGACGCTGATCGACCTCGCGGCCGATGTGCGTGCGCCGACGCCAACGGGTGCGGCCGAGATCGCCGTGCCGGTGAGCGACGAACTCGCCGCGCGGCTCGCCAATCTCGGGGCGCGGCTGCGGGCCTGTGTTTCGCGCTCCACCGAGCGCAAGCGCACGGCGCTGAGGGCCGCCGCGCGCGCCCTGCCCTCGCCCGACCAGCTCCTGGCGCTGCCGCGCCGCCATTTCGACGAGGCGACCACCCGTCTCGGCCGGGCGCTGACGGTGAGCACCGACCGCAAGCGGGCGCGGCTTGCCGCCATCCGTTTGACGCCGGCGACGCTGTCGCGACGGATCGGCGAAACGCGAAAACATCTGGAACGCGATTTCGCTCGCGCTTTCGCCGCATTCCGCAGCAAGATCCGCCAGCGGCGGATCGACTTTTCCCGGACCGCGGCGCGCAGCACGCTGGCGCCGATCACACGCCGCAACGCGCTGGCACGGCAGGCGTTTTCCGCGCTGGCCAGCCGCCATGACAAGGCGATCGATTACCGAATTGAACGAACCCGCGCCCGCCTCACACAGGCCGACAGACTGCTTTCGACGCTGCAGCTATCGGACAAGGCGATTCTCGACCGCGGCTATGCGCTGGTGCTCGACCACGAGGGAGCGGTGATCAAGCGCGCTGCCGAGATTTCGGCCGGTGCGGCCCTGTCGCTGCGCTTTGCCGACGGCGAAGCGCACGCCGTGGCGACATCGGCGCCTCCGGCGCCAAGGCCGGCGCGGACCAAGGCTTCCGACAAGAAGCCCGCGCCAGGCGGGCAAGGCTCACTATTTTAGAGCAGGACGCGCCCAGGATCAGCGCCTTGCCGGTCGCAGAGGAAGACCGATCGCTTATGCGTCCGGGCAGTTGAACCTGAATTCGAACTGAGGCCCGGAGATCTCCCTGGCGAATATGATCGGGCACTTTGAACGCCCGGTATCGTCGAGATAGCGTCGGGCGGCGACCGCCTGTCTGCCTGCCTCGTCGGAGGTGTATGAGGGATACCCCGGCATGGCCGACACGATTCCGGCAGGGCTCGGCTTCACCATGATGCGATCCCGCTTCGGATGCTCGAACACCCGGTAGAGGCCGTCCGCCGTGATTACCTCATCGGCGGGAGTGGTTTCATATCCCAAAACGGACTGACAGGCCGTCAGCGCCAGGCAGACCAGGCCGCCGAACAGAATCTTCGCTCGCATCATTATTCGTCCCTTATGCCTGGAACTCTAAGCGGATTTCCGGTCCGCACTCAACAGACCCCTCAAACATTCGAGGGACTATCCCGTGCGAACAAAGTCGTTGCTACGTCGCAGACTCAAGGGTAGCTCCCCTTGAAGTTCTGGCGGTTCACGTCTCAGTCGCTACTGCGTAGGCAGCCCGCGTCGCTTCCATTCGCTGCGCGGGACCAAGTCCCCAACACCGAAGGCGAAGGACACAACCGTCATCGCGTCCGAATCCACCTCGCAACGAAAGCTCAAATTGTACCATTGCCCGCCGCTACGGAAGGCCGCCCTACGGTACTCGATTACCGTACCGTCCTTGAGACCATAGCGCGGCACGAATTCAGGAAGATAGGGCGGCGAAGCATTCAGCAACTGCTGGCGGAGTTCCGTCGCGCACAACTCACCTGCTCTGGCACTGCGGGGCATCTCACCCATCGCAGTTGTCGCGATCAGATCGCCACCTGCATTTCGCGAGAACAGCTTCTTAGCCTTCTGAAGTTTTGGGTTTTCTTGCGCCTCAACCGGCTTTGCGACCTCGGGCGCCTTCGCGCCGGGCGTCCCAGGCGGTGGAACCTTGTTCGGCGCGCCGGCCGCGGTCACAATCGGCGGCTCGGCAAGTTCCTCTTTGTCCGGGTTGCGTGGTGCCGACGGCGCCGATGAACCATCCTCCGCACTGTTGCCATCAAGAGCCTCGCGTGGACCGGCGTCCTTTTCGCCGAACTGGACGACCGGCCTCAAGGCAGGCGAAGGCGGAGGCGGCGCGGTGTCCTTGCTTGCCACAGGCGGCGTCTCGGCTTTGGCTTGCCGGGGTTCCTCGGGCTTGGGTTTTTGCGCAGGCGGCGGAGGTTCAACCTTGGTCTGTTCCGGCGGTTTGGGCGGTGGCACGAGGTCAACCTTTATCGCCTGCTCTTGCTGCGCCGCCTGGAGTGATTCCGGCAGTTCGAACATCAAAAACGCCGCGGCTAGCAGATGCAGGGCAACGGAGGCGGACAAGCCCCACGTGAATAGCCAGCGTTGATCTCGTACCCGGTCCATCATCGCAACCGATGTGGAGAGAAATGGCGCCGGCATCAAGCGTCCATGCCATCGGATGCCGAAAAACTCACCTGCCCGAAGCTCCCGAACAGGCGGCGCCCTATCGCCTTCGGAAGGGCGCACCGGTCTCCCCATGTCGACATGCCCTGCGTGACATCAAATCCTCATCGGTCGAAATGTGAAGAAAAGTCAGTGCCTGCCCTTGAATTCGGGACGGATAGACAAAGTTTTGGATTCTGCACTCTTTGAGTCTTTCGCATGGGGACGCAAAAAGATTTTAGGTCGCTTGGCATGATGTTACGCAAGCAGGAGTTGTCACCATCGCCCGGCAATCAGATAAGCACCACGACCTATCACCACACCGAAAAGGAGTTATGATATGAACGCCATGACACGTGGAATCGCGTGCTGCTTGTTTGCCGCCGCCCTTGCCGGCTGCGCTGCCACCGAACAGGAACAGCGGGCAGGAACGGGCGCGCTGATAGGGGCCGGCGCGGGAGCGTTGGCCGGACAGGCCATTGGACGCAACACGGCCAGCACCGTCGTTGGGGCCGGCGCGGGAGCCCTGCTCGGGGCGGTTGTCGGCACGGCATCCACCCCCCAGAGCGCTCGCTACTGTCGTTACCAGCGTCCGGACGGCACGATCTATACGGCGCGCTGCTGACGATAGCCGCTTGGCTTTCGTGACAACGTAGAGGATATCCTGGACCATGGCACGGGCCGCCACCGTGCCAACGACTATTCGTTCATGACGCAGTTGCGCCGCATGAATGGCCGGGAGCCAACGGGGATTCCCAGGGAAGCAGGAGCACCAGGCCACAGCAAGGCGCGGCTTGAATCGGAAAAGCCTCGCCAATACCCTGAAAATTCATCGCGAAAAAATGGTACGGTTGCTCGGGATCGAACCGAGGACCTCCGGATCCACAATCCGGCGCTCTAACCATCTGAGCTACAACCGCACATGCTGCGCGAAGGCATTCCGCAACGTTCCCGGCTCATCGACAGGGAAGCGTCGCTTGCGGGGTGTGCATAAGAGCAAATGCGCGGCATTTCAAGCCGCAAAAGAAAAGGCCGGCGCGAGGAGGTGCCGGCCTTTTCCTATGTCGCGCCAGAGGGAGGAGGTACTGGCGGCAAATCCCACAGGGCAGAGGGAGGAGGAACCGCCCCGCGGGTAACTTCAGTCGCCTGAAATCAGGCGACCTTGATTTCCTTGAAGGCCTTCTCGAACACGTCCTTCAGCGGCTTCGAGACGTCCTCGGCAGCCTTGGTGCTGGCGGTCTGAAGGTCCTTGGCCTGGGCCACGGCGGTCTCGACGCCCTTGCGGACGAAAGCGGTCTGCAACTCGATCAGTTCGGAGATCGACTTGACGCCGACCAGCGCTTCGAGATGCGAGAAGCCAAGCTCGGCATTGGTGCGCAGCGCGGCGATGGTCTTCAGCGACAGGTCGCTGCCGGCGGCCTTGGCGGTCTCGACAGTGGTCTCAACGGCCTTCTGGGTGCTCTCGGCGCCGGACTTCAGCTTGGCGTATGCTTCTTTCGACTGCTCGACGCCCTTCTCCGCGAAGGCGCGGAACTGGTCGGTGGCCTTGGAGGCATCGAAGGCAGGGAATTCGACGTTCTGGAGAAATTCAGCAGGCTTGGTTGCGGTCTTGGACATTTTTCCATCCTATTTCGGGGACGACTGAAGTTGCCGTCTCATTCATGTGTAAGCACCATATAGCGCGATTTATGCTGCATTGCAACATAAATATTGCGACGCAGCATAAGCCTCTGTGCAGAAAGCGAAATTCCGGTTGAAACCTGTCTGGGATTAACCAAATGCCCAGAAATTCGGGCTTCCCATAGCGGCGCAGTGGACGTGGAAGCGCCCAACTTTTATTAACGATGCATTAACTGTCAGGGGTTCCGCGCCGCGGAGGGGCAAAAGTCCAACATGCCATCGGCCGCCTATTCGTTCATCGACGTCGCCGTCCTCGACGGCGTGCGAGAGCGCTTCGCCGCGGGCGACGCGATCGTCATCCTGTCGACCGATCTTGCCGAGGTGGTGTGGGCCAACGGGCCGGGCGCAGCAGTGTTCGGCCATGCCGACATAGAGCGGATCGTCGGTGCCGAAAGCGGGCTGGGCTTTGCCGCGCGCAGACAGATCATGGCAACGAAGGGCTTTCCCGCCATTGGGCGCGACCGGGCCATCACGGTGCGGCTCGCGCAAGGGCTGGACAGCCGCGCCATGGGGTTTTCGGCAAGCGCGATTTCCCTGCCCGACGGCGAGAATGCGATCATGCTGGCCGTGCCGGCCGGCCTTGCCGGTGCACCGGAAACCGAAATCGCGGCGCGCGCCATCGGCGGCTTCAC
This sequence comes from Mesorhizobium yinganensis, assembly GCF_040081985.1. Taxonomy (NCBI): domain Bacteria; kingdom Pseudomonadati; phylum Pseudomonadota; class Alphaproteobacteria; order Hyphomicrobiales; family Phyllobacteriaceae; genus Mesorhizobium; species Mesorhizobium yinganensis. The sequence goes on from NZ_JBEBMH010000012.1 coordinate 53,218, forward strand.
CGAACCCGGCCATCTCGTCGCGTTCCTCGACGGCGATGGCGTGGTCGAGGCGGCGTCGCCGGATTTTTTTGTACGCCATGTTTCCAGGCAGGTGCTGGCCGATCTGGTGACGGAAGTCGCCGGAGAGACCGATCGCCTCGTCAAGAAGATCATCTCGACTGGGTCGTCGCGCCTTCCCGCGGGGATCGCCCGGTTGCGCGACAATCCGGCGCGGCATCTCCTGGTGATGATCGATGAGGGCCAGGCGGCCGATGGCGAAGAAGCTCCGGAAGCGGCCGATGCGGCAGAGCGCGCGCCTATTGGCATGGAGCCCGGCGCGGGCGAAGCTGTTTCTGCCGAGATACAGTCCGGGGGCGAGAGCGTTCCGGTAGCGGCCGCGGCTGCCGAATCACGCGCCATGGCCCCAGAGGCCGTAGAGCAGATCATTGCGGCTGCACCGGCGGTGGACGGATTGGAGACGAGTGCCGGGGCGGCAGAACTCCCGACGCTAGAAAGCGTGGCAGCTAGCGACGGAGACGAGCATCCCGTCCCTTCGATCGAGGATGTCTGGGGACCGCAGGATATACCTGCCCCAGCGGAGAAGCCCGCCGCTGTCGAACACCAGGATTTGACGGCATCGAGGGTCGAAGCCGACGCAGATTACTCGAACTCGGAATCGTCGGCCGGGTTGGCCGACGCGATTCCCGAAGAACCGTTGGCCGAGAACGAGCCCCCGGCCGATGTCATGGCTGGGGTGGAGGCGGCTTCGGAGCAGGTAGCGATCGAGCCTGAAGACGCACCAGGCATGCCACCGCATGTGCCCGCCATCGCCAGAACGGTGACCGTCAACCGCAACGCGGCGCCACTCCGCTTCGTCTGGAAGACCGATGCGGCAGGCCGTTTCAGCGCGGTGTCGCCGGAATTCCTCGCCGCGGTTGGCGCTATGGCGGACGACATCATCGGAAAACCCTTTTCAGAGGTTTCGAACGCGCTCAAGCTCGATCCGCAAGGTGAGATCGCAGGCCTGCTGGACCGCCGCGACACTTGGTCCGGGCGCTCGGTGTTGTGGCCGATCGCCGGCAGCGACCTCAAAGTTCCCGTCGATCTCGCCGCCCTGCCGATCTATTCGCGCGACCGCAGTTTCGAAGGTTTTCGCGGTTTCGGCGTGGCGCGAATGGCCGACAGCGTGGTCAACCTCGACGCCGTCGGATTGCCGCACGGCTCGGCGGCTCCACCCGACGAACCCGCTCCGAAACCACAACCGACTGCGAGGGCCGTCGAGCGGCCCGCGGAACCCAAGGCCGAAGAACTCCCGAGTACCGATCCGTTCCAGGGCGAAGTACCGGCGCTGAATATTGCGCCAAAGCTGGATCGCCGCTCCAGCGACAAGATCATCCGTCTTGCGGAGCACAGGCCTCCGGTCGCGGAAAAGGGACTGTCCAATGTCGAGCGCAGCGCTTTTCGCGAGATCGGCGAAAGACTACGGAAAACCGGCGGCATCGAAGGCGCGCAGGAATCGGAGAAGGCCAATGATGGCCGTCAGTCCGGCACCGAGGCCGCCATCGAGACCGCTGTGACCGCCGCAAACGACAGCAAGGCGGCGATTACGGAGCAGGCGCCGCTCGAGGCCGAGAACAGCCTTGATGCAGAGCCCGCGAACGACAGCGACGCGCCCTTGGCCGTGCCCGCATCGGCGGAACCGGCAGCAAAAATCGAGGCTCCGCTCGATCTGACGGATGAAGAGACCAGCGCTCATCCCGAACTGCCGCCCTATCAAACCGCTTCCGTCGAAACGATCGCAGAACCGGCGCACGAGCCGGCCAGCGACCTCGTCACGCCGGACGCAATTGCCACCGAGGCGGGTGCGGTTTCGGAGCATCCAGCCCCCGCCGGACAAATGGTCGACCTGACCACACAGTCGGACCAGGCGCCCGAAACGAGGGCAGCCGACACGGTCTTCGTGGATAGCAGCGAACCGTCGGCATCGCCGCCCGATGCAGCCAGAGTCCAGCCCATGACCGAACCGGCATGGCAGGAAGCGCCTGCGCGTGACCCGCATGCCGATACCGATACGGTTTCCATTGACGGCAGCCAGACAGAACTGTCCGGCGTGCCCGATTCGGCGGCCGCGATCGTTGCCAGCCATGAGACATCGCACAGAGCCGAGCCGACGTGGCAGGAGGCGTCCGCACGTGAGGCCGACGCTGACACGGTTTCGATCGAGAGCGATCTGAACGAGCAGTCCGAAGGCCCGCAAACGCCGGTCGAATCCGGAGCCGGCCGTGAGCAGCCGCCAGAATTATCATCCCAGGCTTCGGATAAGGCGGGGGGGGGGACTGACACGTTTTCCATCGACGACACCGAGGCCAAATCGCCGGTCCTGCCGGTATCGGCGGCCGAAATGGTCGCCGGCCCGGAAACGCCCGAGCCGACAATCGGCATTTCCGGTGCGACCCAGCCGCCTGTCTCACCCGTCGCCGCCGCGCGGGCGGCCATCGCCGAACTCAAGACCAGCGGCTTCATGCCGTCGGCCTTCTCGTCGTCTCCGGACAGCGGCAAGCGTTTCCAGGATACGGCAATCCTGTCGCGCCTGCCGGTGCCGCTGCTGATCCATTCCGGCGACGTGCTGCACTACGCCAATGACGAATTTCTGAACCTCACAGGCTACGCCTCGCTTGACGCGCTTCGCGAGGTGGGCGGCCTCGGCGCGCTGTTCTCCGATCCCTACCAAGATGAGGAGCAGGATGGATCGGGCCGGTCGCTGAGGCTGCGAACCGCCGATGGGCTGGAATTTCCAATCGATGCGTTGCTGCGATCCGTGCCTTGGAGCGGCGGCCACGCCCTGATGCTGGTCATCCGCCGCACCGGCGACGCGGTCGAGGTTTCGGAAGCTGAAGCGTCCCTGCTTCAGCAGCCTGATGTCGAGGCGCTTAAGAACCGCGTTTCGGAGATGCGGGCGATCATCGATACGGCCACCGACGGCGTCATCCTGATCACCCATGACGGCATGATCCGGTCGATCAGCCGCCCGGCGGAGGCCTTGTTCGGCTTCGAGAGCGACGAGATCAGCGGAAAGCCCTTCGTCTCGCTCTTCGCCATGGAAAGCCAGCGCGCGGCGCGCGACTACCTCAACGGCCTCTCCGACCACGGCGTCGCCAGCGTCCTTAACGATGGACGCGAGGTGATCGGCCGCGAATCGCAAGGCCGCTTCATCCCACTGTTCATGACCATCGGCAGGCTGCCCAACGACAGCGGTTATTGCGCGGTCGTGCGCGACATCACCCCGTGGAAGCGCGCGGAAGAAGAACTCACCCAGGCGCGCTCGGTGGCGGAGCGCGCCTCCTCGCAGAAGTCGGACTTTTTGGCCCGAATCAGCCACGAAATCCGCACGCCGCTCAACGCGATCATCGGCTTTTCCGAGCTGATGATCGACGAACGTTTTGGCGCCATCGGCAACGACCGCTATCGGGACTATCTTCTCGACATAAACCGGTCGGGAAACCATGTGCTCGAACTGGTCAACGACCTGCTCGACATCTCGAAGATCGAGGCCGGCGAGCAGGAGATGTCCTATGAAGCGGTGTCTCTCAACGAGACGATTGGCCAAACGGTCGCCATGATGCAGCCGCAGGCCAATCGCGAACGGGTGATCATCCGCTCCAGCTTCGCCTCGCGCCTGCCCGATATCGTGGCCGATGCTCGCAGCGTACGGCAGATCGCGCTCAACCTGTTGTCCAACGCGGTTCGATACACGCAGGCCGGCGGGCAGGTAATCGTCTCGACCTCCTACGAACCTTCCGGCGACGTCGTCATGCGGGTGCGCGACACCGGCATCGGCATGACCCAAGCCGAAATCGAGCAGGCGCTGAAACCGTTCAAGCAGATCAACGCGCTGAAACGCTCGCGCGGCGACGGCACTGGCCTCGGCCTGCCGCTGACCAAGGCGATGGTGGAGGCCAACCGCGCCCGCTTCACCATCAATTCCACGTCCGGCGAAGGGACGCTGGTCGAGGTGACATTCCCGTCGACGCGGGTGCTGGCGAACTGATCCGCCGCCACGGCCCAAAATTTCGTGATGTTCTGGCGGACAATCTGTCGCGGCAGCGGCTGGAAAGCCGGATAATTTTGCTCAACTTATTGAAAAGCTGTGAAAATCCATCCAGTTTAGAATTCTTCTAAAGTATTGAATTTGTTGGTGTTTGTATTGACGGCGCGGCGCAATGTCGCCAATAGGTCATCGTTCCCAAACGGAACCGCATAAGATCCGACCCTCGGGGCCTTGAACCCCTCGCTGATCAGGAGAGAACGATGACCAAGGGAAGTGCCCGGTCGAAGATCGCCGGCTACGCCGCGCTTGCAATTGCCACGCTGTTTGCCGGCTCGGCTCTCGCTGACGGCACCGTCAACATCTACTCCTATCGCCAGCCCGACATCATCAAGCCTGTGCTCGATGCCTTCACGGCCGAGACCGGGATCAAGACCGAGGTCCTGTTCCTCGACAAGGGGCTCGAGGACCGCATCCTCGCCGAAGGCCAGAATTCGCCGGCCGACGTCATCCTGACCGTCGATATCGCCCGCCTCACCAACGCCAAGGAAAAGGGCGTGACGCAGGCGCTGGACGATGCAACCGTCAACGCAAACCTGCCGGCCGAATACCGCGATCCCGAAGGCCACTGGTTCGGCGTCACCAAGCGCGCCCGTGTGGTTTACGCTTCCAAGGATCGGGTGAAGGACACGGCAATCACCTATGCCGACCTCGCCGACCCCAAGTGGAAGGGCAAGATCTGCATCCGCTCCGGGCAACACGACTATAACCTCGCCCTGTTCTCGGCGGCGATCGCCCATTGGGGTCCGGAGAAGACCGAGGAATGGATGAAGGGCCTGAAGGCGAACCTGGCGCACAAGCCGGATGGCGGCGACCGTCCGCAGGCTAAGGCGATCTTCGCCGGCGAATGCGACATCGCCTTGGGCAACACCTACTATGTCGGGTTGATGCGTACCAATGAGAAGGATCCGGAAGAGAAGGACTGGGGCAACGCCATTGACGTCATTTTCCCGACCTTCGAGAATGGCGGCACGCATGTGAACATTTCGGGCGCGGCGCTGGCCAAGAACGCGCCCAACCGTGACAATGGCGTCAAGCTGATCCAGTTCCTGTCCAGCCACAAGGCGCAGCAGGTCTATGCCGAGCAGACCTTCGAATATCCGGTCGAACCGGGTCTTGAGCCCTCCGAGATTGTGAAGTCGTTCGGCACGCTGACCGCCGACACGCTGCCACTGGCCGACATCGCCAAGAACCGCAAGGCCGCCTCCGAGATGGTCGACCGCGTTGGCCTCGACGACGGTCCGAGCAGCTGATAACCGACACAATCAGCCAAAGGCCGGGCCGCGCGAGCGGGCCGGCCTTTGGTGTTTGATCACCCGACGATCGGCTTCATGGGCATAGCGGCGACAACCACCCCTAACGGCGCAGCGAACCGGCTTCCGGTGCGGCGCCAGCGCCATCCGCTTATGCTCGCGGCCGCCCTCGCGGTTTCGCTGGTCGTGTTGACGCCGATCGTCACGCTTACGGTCATCGCGCTTTCCGGCACCGGCGAGGACTGGCCGCATCTCGCCACGAACGTGCTGCCGACCGCTGCCATGACGACGGCGGCGCTGATCGCCATGGTTTCAGCCGGCACCGCGGTCATCGGCGTGACGGCCGCGTGGCTGGTGGTCGGCTTCGATTTTCCGCTGCGAAGACAATTCTCCTGGATGCTGGTGCTGCCGCTGGCCGTGCCGCCGTATTTGGCCGCCTACGCCTTCGGCGAATTCTTCCTGTTCACCGGGCCTGTGCAATCGGCTCTGCGCGCCGTCTTCGGGTTCCAAACGCCGCAGGACTATTGGTTCCCCGATCTGCGCTCGACGCCGGGCGCGGCTTTCGTGCTGACCTCGGTGCTTTATCCCTATGTCTATCTCACCAGCCGCGTGGTCTTCCTGATGCAGGGCCGCAACATCGGCGACGTTGCGCGCACGCTGGGCGCGTCGCCGGCGCGCGTCTTCTTCAAGGTGCTGCTTCCCGTGGCGCGGCCGGCGATCGCGGCGGGTGTCGTGCTGGTGTTGATGGAGACGATCAACGACATCGGCGTCGCCGAATATCTGGGCGTGCGGACGCTGACCTCGGCGATCTACACGACCTGGATCAACCGCAGCAGCCTGGAGGGCGCGGCGCAACTGGCGATGCTGATGCTGGTGCTGGTGCTGGCATTGCTCGCCTGCGAGCAGTTCGCACGGCGCCTGCAGCGCTTTCACAACACCCGCGCCACGCAGTTGAAGGCACGGCCGCCACGCATGAAAATCAAAGGCTTACGAGCAGCTTTGGTCATGCTGGCCGTCGCAGCGCCGGTCGTTGTCGGGTTTGGCGTGCCGCTCTGGGTGTTTGGGCGCTATGCGTCGCGACGGCTGGATTATCTGATCAATGCCGACCTCGGAAAGGCCTTCGTCAACACCGTTCTTACCGCCGGCGTGACCGCGCTGCTGACAGTCTCGCTGGCGCTGTTCCTGATCTATGCGGTGCGGGTCTCTCGCTCCGGTCCGATGCCGCTGGTGGTGCGTGTGGCCTCGGTCGGGTACGCGCTTCCGGGCACGATCCTCGGCCTCGGCCTGCTTTATGCGCTGGCGCACTTCGACAACCGGGTCGATGCTATCTCACGGGAATATTTTGGCTTTTCGACGGGATTGCTGCTTACCGGCTCGGCGGCGGCGGTCATCCTCGCCTGCACGATCCGCTTCCTGGCACTGGCGGAAGGCGCGGTGCGCTCCGGACTGGAAAAGCTGCCGGCGAGCCTCGACGACGCGGCGCGCAGCCTCGGCAAGCCGCCGCTGGCAAGCGCGGCGCTGATCCTCATGCCGCTGCTCAAACCGGCCATTCTGACGGCTTTGGTACTGGTTTTCGTCGACACGGTGAAGGAGCTTTCGGCGACCATCCTGCTCAGACCTTTCGGCTTCAACACGCTGGCGACCCTGGTCTACGAGAACGCGTCCCGGGCGGTCGTCGAAGACGGCGCGATCGCCGCGCTGCTGATCATCGCCACAGCGACCGTTCCGGTCATCCTTCTGTCGCGGGCGCTGGCCGGAGACCAGGAAGCATCACTTTAAGCTTTTGATTTTTATATGTTATCTTTAAGTGCACACTAGGTGTGTTTGCACGGCATCTCTAAAGAGAGCCGTCACCCGAACGGTCTGCGGGGTCACCGCTCCGAGCCTGCGGCAAGTTCGGAATCTTCAACGATTTCATCCGCTTATCCGGAAATGAACTCGCAAACTTCGACATAGAGCTGACGCGGACCCTCCGCGAGCTTGCCGCGAAGGCATTTTTCGGGCGCCTGAGACTGACGCTGGCAGCCGGTGCACCGACACAGGAGCGTCGATCAGGAACTGATCGCATAGCGGTCGGCTCAGCCACCGCATGCAGCTCCAGAATTGCTATACGGTTCGACCGAGTTCCGTTCCACGCCGATCGGCAGCAAAGAAAAAGGCGCCCGTTTGGACGCCTGAGATTTAGGATGCTGTTACAACGGGGCTTGAGCAAGCAGGACGTCCACCGAGGGCATGGAGGACAGGGATCTCTCCCTCAAGTTGCATCGACTATCGCCCCCGTTCGTTAACAGAACCTTACCGGACCCCGAAAAACTTTACGGAAAGGTTCCACCTCTGAAAACGAGGTAAATTCAGACTTCAGGATTGGTTAACCATGCAGCGTGGCCTCAACTGCGCAGTTGAGGCAGGTCGCGGAACAGTTCGAGCGCCTCCGGATTGGCCAGCGCTTCCTTGTTCTTCACCGGCCGGCCGTGGACGACCTCGCGCACCGCCAGTTCGGTGATCTTGCCGGATTTGGTGCGCGGAATGTCGGCGACAGCGACGATCCTGGCCGGCACATGCCTTGGGCTGGCGCCGGTGCGTATCTTGGCGCGGATGCGTTTCTCCAGGTCTTCGTCCAGCACAACGCCCGCGGCCGGCCTGACAAAGAGCACGACCCGCACATCGTTGTCGAAATCCTGGCCGATGCAGAGCGCCTCCGCAATCTCCGGTAACTGCTCGACCTGATTGTAGATTTCGGCGGTGCCGATGCGAACGCCGCCTGGATTGAGGGTCGCGTCGGAACGGCCGTGGATGATCAAACCGCCATGTTCCGTCCATTCGGCGAAATCGCCATGGCACCAGATGTTGTCGAAGCGCTCGAAATAGGCGGCGTGGTATTTCTTTCCATCCGGATCGTTCCAGAAGCCGACGGGCATGGACGGAAACGCCTTCGTGCAGACGAGTTCGCCCTTTTCCCGCCTGACGGACTTTCCGTCGTCGTCCCAGACGTTGACGGCCATGCCGAGACCGGCCCCCTGGATTTCCCCGATCCAGACCGGCTCCGTCGGCACGCCGAGCACGAAGCAGGACACGATATCGGTGCCCCCCGAAATCGAGGCCAGGTGGGCGTCTGTCTTGATGCCGTCATAGACGAACTGAAAATCCTCCGGTGACAGCGGCGATCCGGTGGAAGAAATCGTGCGGATCGTGGAAAGGTCGTGGGTCTCGACCGGCCGCAAGCCGGCCTTGCGAACGGAATCGATGAATTTCGCGGACGTGCCGAAATAGGTCATCGCCTCCTGGTCCGCGAAGTCGAACAGCACGTTGCCATTGGGATGGAAGGGCGATCCGTCATAGAGGAGCAACGTCGCGCCAGAAGCCAGGCCGGAGACCAGCCAGTTCCACATCATCCAGCCGCAGGTGGTGAAATAAAACACCCGGTCGCCATCCGCGATACCGGCGTGAAGGCGATGCTCCTTGACGTGCTGCAACAGCGTGCCGCCTGTCGAATGGACGATGCATTTCGGGATGCCCGTCGTTCCCGACGAATAGAGGATATAAAGAGGATGCGAAAACGGCAGCGGCTCGAACGTCACCGGGGCCGTGTCCATACCGGCGACCGCCTCGGCAATCGTGGACGCGCCCCGGATGCCGGCCGCGGCGGCCGCGGCATTGCCCAGGTAGTCGGCAATCAGCACCTTGCGCAGCGTGGGGAGTTGCGAGGCAATCGCCGCGGCCTTGGCGGAGACGTCGATAGCCTTGCCATTGTACCAATAGCCGTCCGGCGCGATGAAGACCGTCGGCTCGATCTGGCCAAAGCGGTCGAGGACGCCCTTCTCGCCAAAATCCGGCGAACAGGACGACCATACCGCGCCGATCGAAGCGGCGGCGAGCATGCAAGCAACGGTGTCCGGCATGTTCGGCATCATCGCCGCAACGCGGTCGCCGGGTTCGATGCCGACCGAGCGGAAAACCCGCTGCAGCTTGGAGACGAGAGCATGCAACTCGTCCCAGGACATGCGCTGCTCGGCCTTGTCCTCGCCACGGAACACCAGCGCGTCGCCCTCCCCGCGCTTGCCGAGCAGGTTTTCCGCAAAATTCAGTCTCGCGTCGGGGAAAAAGGCGGCACCTGGCATCCGATCGCCGTCGATCAATGTGCGGCTGCCCTTGTCGCCGACGACGCCGCAATAGTCCCAGACGAGGTTCCAGAACGCCTCTCGATCCTCGGTCGACCAACGGTGGAGATCGGCATAGCCACTGAAGCTTCGTCCGGAAACCTGTTCGGCCCGCCATGTAAAGGCGGTGAGCGGCGCCCGGGCAATACGCTCTGCATCAGGTTTCCAAAGCGGTCGCATCGTGGCCATGCTCATCCTCTCCCAATGATATGGCGCTTATGCATATTGCGCTGCACAAGTGCAAGAATGATAGCGGGGGCCGCTTGTATCTCTGAAATCCGGCGTGATGATAAGGGCCAATAGGGACCCGAGACGAGGATGAACGACAGCACAAATGCTACCGGCAATGTCCTTGCCGATCTCGGGCGTCCTGATGCAGGCGAATGCCAGACCAGGACGCCTGGCGATAGTCACGACCGTCATCCGGTGGAAAGATCGATGCATTCCCTCACTGCCCTCGACCAGGGCGTGGGGGTCAAGATCTGGCCGCAGCCAAGATGCCGGTACGGTTTCGGTGCATGTAGTTCTATTGGCGTGTAAAACCAGCATTGCGGGAACCTCAATGAAACTCGGCTTCATCGGAACGGGCGCGTTAACGGCGGCGATTGTCACCGGGCTCAACTCCGTCGCCGCCAGCGACATCTCGGTTCTGCTGTCGCCGCGCAGCAAAGACATCGCCGCAGGCCTGGCCTCCCGCTATCCGAACGTGCGCGTCGCGGCCGACAATCAGGAGGTTCTCGATGATTGCGATACGGTCATGCTCGCCGTCCGGCCGCAGATCGCACGGGAGGTGCTTCGGGACCTGCGGTTTCGACGAGACCACCACGTCGTCAGCCTGATCGCCATCGTGTCGCGCGAGGATATCGCCGCCTTGACCGCCCCCGCGGAGCAGGTAACGAAAGCCCTTCCCATGCCGATGATCGCTCATGGGTTGGGAGCCACGATCGTCTACCCGCCCAATCCTGACACGGCGGCTTTTTTCGGCAAGTTGGGCAAGGTGATCGAGGTCGAGAAACCGGGCGAGTTCGATGCGCTCAGCGTGGCCACGGCCACCTATGCCAGTTATTTCAAGTATCTCGATACGATCCACACATGGCTGAAAGACCATGGCGTTGCCGAGGCGAAGGCGCGCGACTACATCGCCTCTCTGTTCAAGGCGCTGGGAAACGCTCCCGAGACGCTGCCGGATGCGGATTTCACGCATCTGGCACAGGACTACGCGACGCGCGGCGGCATCAATGAACAGATCTTGCGTGAACTGACGGAGCGGAAAGTATTTGAAGTCTTCGCTGAAAGCCTGGATGGCGTGCATCGGCGTATCCTGGCGTCGTGAATCAACGACACGGAACCCCGAAGGCGGCTGCCAGTTCCGGCACACATCTCCTGCGCAAACGCCATCGCCGGGCCACAATGGCTTGAAATGCCGTGACGGTCGGATAAACCCGGAGATGCGTCAGGGCGCCTGACGCGCTTTGCAGCGATACGGCCGGACGAAATATGCCAGCGAAGACCATGAGGAGGAGTATCTGGGCGCTGGCCGTTTTGGCCGTGCTGATCGTCATCATTGCCGTCGCCGTGCCCTATATCGCCTCCACCCGCATCGTCCGCGACCGGATCGCCCAGGAGATCGGCGCGTGGAGCGGCTATAGGGTGAGGATCGAGGGGGCTCCCCGCATCGACATCTGGCCCCGTCTGCGGGCTGTGCTGAGGGATGTGTCGTTCTCCGACGCCGGTCCCGGCGGCGAGCGTCCGATCGGGACGGTGGAGCGCATCGACATCGAACTCTCGGCGCTCGCCGCGATGCGCGGCGAAACGGTCTTCACCTCGGCGCGCCTTTTCAAGCCGGTGCTGCGGATCGGCGCGGATACCGAACGAGGAATTTGGGCGACATTGGCCGGCAAGGGCCGCATCCGCGCGGCAATCGACGAGGCGCACGCCGCAGTCGCCGATCAGGCCGACCCGGCCTCGCTGATGGCCCTGATGCCATCCGGCCCGTTCGGCAGCGTCCGGATCGAGCAGGGCACTCTCCTGCTCGACGATGGCGCCGCAGCCGGTGCGCCGTTGGTCACGGGCATCGCCGGCAAAGTCGACTGGCCAACGCTCGACGGTGCCGGTAGCGCCGTCGCCGAAGGCATCTGGCGTGGCGAGACGATCAAGCTCGACGCGGAAAGCGCTGCGCCGATGCTGCTGTTCGCCGGCGGCACCGCGCCTGTGGAAATCCGCCTCGATTCCGCGCTTGGCGGCACATCCTTCAGCGGCATGGCCAAACTCGTCGGCGCGCCGTTCATCGATGGCCAGGTCATGGCCACGACAGCCTCCTTCGATCGTCTTGCCGGCTGGGCCGGCGCGACCCTGCCCGAATGGGAGAACCTGCGGTCAATCAAGCTGTCGGGCACGGTATCCGGCGACACGTCACGGCTGAAGATCGAGAGCGCCCAGTTGCAGGTGGACGGCAGCAGCGGAACCGGCGCCGCCGAATTGACGGCACGGAACGGGCAGGCAGCGGTGTCCGGATCGCTTGCCTTCGACACGCTGCATCTCGACACACTGTTCGATACGCTTCTGCCGCTCGCCACGCAGGACTGGAGCGCAAGCCCGGCCCCCGCATTCCATTGGCTTCGCGGACTTGTGCTGGACCTCAGGCTTTCGGCCGCCAGCGGGACGGCGGGAAAAATCGAGATGTCGGACGTGGCGGCCTCCGTCCAATTGCAGGACCAGTTCGATTCCTTCGACATATTGGACGCCAGCGCCCTCGGCGGCGAGATCCAGGCTGGGCTGCGCTTCGACCGCAAGGCCGACGGCACGCTGGCGACGCTCCGGGCTTCGGCCTCGCGCGTCAACGGCGAAGCCTTCGGCGCCGCGATGGGCATGACGCGGCTCATTCCCGAGGCTATCGGCTCGGTCGCAATCGAGATGACCGGACGTGGCGAAACCCTCCCATCGGCGTTCCAAAACGGACAGGGAAAGTTCTCGGCACGCTTCGGGGCAGGCCGGCTTTCGGCCTTCGATCTCGCAGCCTTCCTGGAGCGCAACGCAAAGGGCGGCTTCTTCGCGCTTGACGAGACCGCAGGCGGCAGTCTGGCCGTCGACGGCGTAGACGTTCGGGGAACGATAGCGGACGGGGTAACCACGCTCGACAAAGCGGAAGCGCGCTTCGGCGAACGCCGCCTGTGGGTGACGGGCCTGGCGTCCTACTCCGACCGCAGCCTGGCGCTGACCGGTGGCGTCGGCGCCGTGCGTGACGAGGGCGCGCAGCAACCCGACGACACAAATTTTTTCGTCGGCGGTTCCTGGGGCGCGCCGTTCATCTCGCCGGTGAAGGCGGGCGAAAGCGGGAACTGACGGCGGAGCCTATCCGCGCTGCGCGGCCTGCTCGTCGCGCGCCCGCTGCACTTCGCGGCGCTTGTTGGCGACCGAAGCCGCGATTACGCCAACCGCGACCACCGCAATCATCAGCGTGCAGGCGGCGTTGATCTCTGGCGTGACGCCGAGGCGAACCTGGCTGTAGATTTTCATCGGCAGCGTGGTGGCGCCCGGGCCGGACGTGAAACTGGCGATGACGAGGTCGTCGAGCGACAGGGTGAAGGCGAGCATCCAGCCGGAGATGATGGCCGGCAGGATGACCGGCAGGGTGATCTGGAAGAAGGTTTTTACCGGCGGCGCGCCGAGATCCATCGCCGCTTCCTCCAGCGAGCGGTCGAAGGTCATCAGTCGCGATTGCACCACGACAGCCACGAAACACATGGTGAAGGTGATGTGGGCGAGCGTGACGGTGAAGAAGCCGCGGTCGAGGCCGATCGCCACGAACAGAAGCAGCAACGACAGGCCGGTGATGACTTCCGGCATGACCAGCGGCGCGAACACCATGCCGGAAAACAGGATTCGCCCGCGGAAGCGCGTGTAGCGGGTCAGCGCCAGCGCCGCTAAGGTCCCGAGCACGGTCGCCACCGTCGCCGAGATGACGCCGACCCGCAGCGTCACCCAGGCGGCGTCCATCAGACCCTGATTGTGGAACAGGGAGACATACCACTTGGTCGAGAAGCCGCCCCAGACGGTGACCAGCTTCGACTCGTTGAAGGAGAAAATGACCAGCAGCACGATCGGCAGATAGAGGAAGGCAAACCCCAGCACGATCGAGACGATGTTGAAACGGCTCCAGTTCCCGCTCATCGCCCCTGCTCCTGCGCGCGGGCCTGGGCGCTCTGGAAGATCATGATCGGGACGATGAGGATCAAGAGCAGGATCACCGCCACGGCGGACGAGACTGGCCAGTCGCGGTTGGCGTTGAACTCGTTCCACAAGGTCTTGCCGATCATCAGCGTTTCCGAGCCGCCGAGCAGGTCGGGGATGACGAACTCGCCGACTGCGGGGATGAACACCAGCATGCAGCCGGCGACCACGCCGGGAAGCGACAGCGGAAAGGTGATCTTCCAGAAGGCGCTGATCGGCGGGCAGCCGAGGTCCTGCGCGGCCTCGATCAGCGAATAGTCCATCTTCTCCAGCGACGAATAGAGCGGCAGAACCATGAAGGGCAGGTAGGAATAGACGATGCCGATGTAGATCGCGGTGTGGGTGTTCAATATGACCAGCGGCGTGTCGATGATGCCCGTCGCCAGCAGCACCTGGTTGAGCAGGCCCTCGGGCTTGAGAATGCCGATCCAGGCATAGACGCGGATCAGAAAGCTCGTCCAGAACGGCAGGATCACCAGCATCAGCAAGGTCGGGCGGATGGTCGAGGGCGCGCGCGCCATGCCGTAGGCGATGGGATAGGCAATGAGCAACGCGAGAAACGTCGAGATCGCGGCGATGACGACGCTCGACACATAGGCTTTGAAATAGAGCGCGTCCTCGGTCAGCCAGACATAATTGTCGAAGTTCAACTGCCTGATGGCGTCCATGAAACTGTCGACGCCGAACACCGGCGTGTAGGGCGGCATGGCGATGGCCGTCTGAGACAGCGATATCTTGAAGACGATGGCGAAGGGAACAAGGAAGAAGAACAGCAGCCAGAGATAGGGGACGATGATGACGAGGCGGCTGGTGATGGCGTTCAGGAATGAGTTGGACGCCGCCGGCGCCGTCTGGGACGCAGTTATCGCGGGAGAGGTAGAGACCGCCGTATTCGCCATCTCCGCCTCCTAGCGCGTCAGCACGACGCCGGCGTCCGGCGCGAAGGATACCCAGGCCCGGTCGTTCCAGGTCAGCTGATCTTCCGTCACGCGCGAGCTGTTGAGCGCGCTGGCCTTGAGAACCTGCCCGTCGGCAAGCCTGACGTGGTAGACGGTCATGTCGCCGAGATAGGCGAGATCGTAGATTTCACCCTCCATAACATTGGCCGTGCCTTCCGCAGGGGGCCGCGACGACACCTTGATCTTCTCCGGACGGATCGCGAAAGCCACCGTATTGCCGGCGGCCGCGTCGCCTGCATTCTCGACCAGTATCTGGGCGCCGCTAGCGCCGGTGATCCTCGCGCGGTTCGCCGTCCGCTCGGCAACCAGGCCTTCGAGCATGTTGATATTGCCGACGAAGCTCGCGACGTAGCGGGAACCCGGCGCCTCGTAGACCTCCGCGGGCGTCGCCACCTGCATGACCTCGCCCTTGTCCAGGATAGCGATGCGGTCGGCCATGGTCATGGCCTCTTCCTGATCGTGCGTGACGATGACGAAGGTGAGGCCGAGCGTCTGCTGCAGGTCCATCAGTTCGAACTGCGTCTCCTCACGCAGCTTCTTGTCGAGCGCGCCGAGCGGCTCGTCGAGCAGCAGCACCTTCGGCCGCTTGGCCACAGAACGGGCAAGCGCCACGCGCTGGCGCTGGCCGCCGGAGAGCTGATGCGGCTTGCGCTTGGCGAATTGCGTCAGCTTGACCAGCTTCAGCATCTCCGCGACACGCTGTTCGATATCGGCTTTGGGCATGCCTTCCTGCTTCAGGCCGAAGGCGATGTTCTGCTCGACCGTCATGTGCGGGAACAGCGCGTAGGACTGGAACATCATGTTGACGGGGCGGCGGTAGGGCGGGATGCCGCGCAAATCCTGACCGTCGAGCAGGATGCGGCCGGAGGTCGGCTCGTCGAAGCCGGCGAGCATCCTGAGCAGCGTCGACTTTCCGCAGCCGGATGCGCCGAGCAGGGCAAAGAACTCGCGCTCGAAGATTGACAAGGACAGGTTGTCAACCGCGGTGAAGTCGCCGAATTTCTTGGTGACGTTCTCGAAGGCGATGTACGGCTTCGCGTTCGCATCGTTCCATGGTGCGAAGGCCCTGCGGATGCTGCCGAACGATTTCATTGTCCCTGTCCCCTTGCCGCCTGTCCCGACGTGAAAAGTCCCGGCGGAATGACCGCCGGGACTCTTTTATTTTCACTGCCCCGTGGTGATCTTCGTCCACGAGCGCGTCAGCAGGCGCTGGGACTTGGGATCATAGGGCGCCACTGTGAACAGTTTCTGCAGCGTCGCCTCGTCCGGATAGATCGCCGGATCGTCCAGAATCTCCTTGTCGATGAACTGTTGGGACGCCTTGTTGCCGTTGGCATAGAAGATGTAGTTCGAGGCCTTGGCGGCAACTTCCGGCTTCATGATGTAGTTCAGGAACTCATGCGCCTCGGCGACATGCGGTGCGTCGGCCGGAATTGCCATCTGGTCGAACCACATTTCCGCGCCTTCCTTCGGCACGACGAAGTCGATCACCACGCCCTGATCGGCTTCGGAAGCGCGGTCCCGCGCCTGGAACACGTCACCCGACCAGCCTATCGCCAGGCAGATGTCACCATTGGCCAGCGCGTTGATGTACTCGGAGGAGTGGAATTTGCGGATGAAGGGACGGATCGCCCGCATGGCCTCCTCGGCCTTGGCGAAGTCCTCAGCCGTCTTGGATTCGGGGTCCATGCCGAGATATCTGAAGGTCGTCGGAATGATGTCCTGCGGCGAATCCAGCACATAGACGCCGCAGTTCTTCAGCTTGGCTAGATTTTCGGGCTTGTAGAAGACATCCCAGCTATCGATCTTTTCGATGCCCAAGGCTTCCTTGATCTTGTTGACGTTATAGCCGATGCCGACGGTGCCCCACATATAGTTGATCGAGTATTCGTTCCCCGGATCGTACTTTGCTGTGCGCTCGTTGACGACATCCCACATGTTCGCGATGTTCGGCAGCTTCGACTTGTCGAGCTTCTGGAAAACGCCGGCTTGTATCTGCCGCGCCAAGAAGTTGGCGGTCGGAACGACGACGTCATAACCGGTCCCGCCGGCGAGCAGTTTGGTCTCCAATATCTCGTTGGAATCGAAGACGTCGTAGACGACCTTGATGCCGGTTTCCTTGGTGAAGTCATCGATGATCGAACTGTCGATATAGTCCGACCAGTTGTAGACGTTCACCACCCTTTTCTGCGCTACCGCGGCGCCGGCGAAGGTCGCCAGAAAGGCGGTGGCGGCGGACAGCAAGAGTGCCCTACGGATCATCATATTCTCCTTTTCCAGTGTTCCCGACGGACGGCGGATCGGATCGGGCCGCCCGGCTTTTCTTGAAAGATTATTGGCATCGCCGCAGTGCGACAAGCACCGATTTCACAGAGAGAAACCAACAGACCATGGCCGCGCGACGGCCGGACGACACAGGAGCCGCTTTCGGCATGCGAACGCCGCCGCGGCACGTATTGGCGGTGTTGATATCCGTCCTGCCGTCGCATCTGGTGCGACCGGCTCTTTGTCGTGAAACCTGCACGGCCCTCTGCGTGGCCCGCTGCGGTAACTGCCAAGATACGCCTGCTTGTTGGATGCCGATAAAAGGCAAGGTGCGCCCTCGCCCGCAAACCTGTCAATGGGGTGCGGGTATTCCGGTGATACCGGGTCGCACGGGACGCGGCTGCCTGCGGAACTGCATGCCGATGTGCGCCAGCAAGGCGGCAAAGACCACCGCGCCGCCGAGAATGGTGCGCATCGAGGGCACCTCGCCATGCACCAGCCAGACCCAGACCGGCCCGGCGATGGTCTCGAACGTGCCGAGCAGCGCCGCCATGGAGGCCGGCACCAGCCGCGCGCCGCTGGCGAACAACGCCATGCCGAGCCCGAGATTGAGTGCGCCGAACGCGAAGAGCAGGCCGAAATCGGTCCACGAAACGGCGAGCGGACCTGACATCGCGAAGGCGATGGCGCAAGCCACAAGCGTGCCGAAGCAGACGGCCGAGGTCATCCTGACTCCGGAGAAATGCCGGGTGATCACCGTCGCCAGCGCAAAGGATATGGCGATATTCAGCGCCAGCATGTCGCCGACCGGCGAGATGGTGCCGTCCAGGGAACCGGAGACCATTATCGCGACGCCGGCGAGCACGGCGGCGATCGCCGCCCAAGTGGTTCGCGACACGGTGTCGCGGAACAGCAGCCAACCGAGCAGAGCCGCGAACAACGGCACGCCGGCGTTAATCAACATGACATTGGCGATGGTCGTGTGTGCTATGGCCAGCACGAAACAGGTCGATGCGGAAGCAAAGCACAGTCCGACAAGGACGCCCGGTACGCCCATGGCCCGGAACTGTACTGCCGCGCCTCGCAGGCCGTCGCGGAACACCAGGAAGGCGATCAGGAAAAGCGCCGCGAAGAACGAGCGCCAGAACACCACGGTCCAACTGTCGTCCGCTTCGAGGTACCGCGCGATGGTGCCGCCGGTGCTCCAGACGAAGGCCGACAGGAAAACCAGCAGCATGCCGAGCCGTTCATCGCGGTCGGATACCGTTGCCCTCGAAGCTTGGGGCAAGTTGCTGATGTCCGTCATCGGCGGGAGAGCCCGTCGCAAGAGTTTTGCCGGTCCGTTCCGGCATTTCCGCGCCTAACGGATCACGATGACGCTGGCGTGATCCAGGGACGCCATCCGGTTGGGGCAATTCGATACAAGACCGAAAAGCAGCGTTGGAACGAAGAACCTTCGCACTGCGGCAGCGGCTAGGGCCGGCGCCGGTCTCCCTCGCCGCGCCTGATGCCGACACGGCTGCCCGGCAATTTCAGCCGAGGCAGTTCCGCCTGCAAGGAAACCTCCTTCGTCGCGTCCGCATCGAAATACCAGAAGTCATACTCGGCAGGAGTGACGGGCCCTATATCCGATCTGCTTGCTTTTTTAGTCATGGCTTCCTCCTCACCATAACAGGAATAAGACGGAAGGATCGCCCTTCCGGCAAGCCCTACCAAAGGTCTGTGGCCCAGACTTTTGGCTAGGCCACCCGACACGCGACCTAGCCTGGGAAGTCGCCATGAAGGCTCGTCGATCCGACGCCCCGGGTGATCCTCGCCAGCCGGAGACACGATACAGGGCGGCGGGATCGACGCCTTCGACAGCGATCTCATCGACGGCGGCGTTGGTTTTCGACCCTGTCCTGCGAAGCGCGGACGTCGACCGTTGTCACGAGCTTCGACGCGGTCTTATGATCGCGTCCCGTCGCGGTTCTCACGGAGTCTACAACCGCAGCAGCCAGGCCTCGACCTTGCCCTTGCCCTTGACCTCGATCTCGCCTCGATGCTCGAAGACGAAATGGTCCTTGAGCTTTTCGTAGACCGAGCGCGTCACCTGGACGGTATCGGGGATTCCTCCGGATTCCATGCGGCTGGCGAGGTTCACCGTATCGCCCCACAGATCGTAGATGTATTTGCTCTTGCCGATCACGCCGGCCACCACCGGCCCGCTGTTGACGCCGACCCTGAGCTTCATCGATACGTTGTTTTCCATGGCGTGCTCCCTGGTGATGTGGACCATGCGGATCGCCATGCGCACCATGCGCTCGGCGTGGTCGGGCACCTGTTCGGGCAAGCCGCACACCGCCATATAGGCGTCCCCCACCGTCTTGATCTTCTCGATGCCGAGATCCTGGGCAGCGACGTCGAAACGCGTGAACAGGCCGTTGAGCAGGTTCACGACATCCTGGGGCGGCATTTCCGACGACAGTTGGGTGAAGCCGACAATGTCGGCGAACGCGACGGTGACCTCGGCAAAACCGTCCGCGATGCCGTGCTCGCCGCCGCGCAGGCGGTTCGCGATCGGCGCCGGCAGGACGTTGAGCAGCAGTTGCTCGTTCTCGCGATTCTTGTTTTGGATGACGACGTTCTGCCGGCTCAACTCGCCGACCATGCCGTTGAAGGCCATGCAAAGCTCGCCGATCTCGTCCTTCGTGCGGACCGGCACGCTGGCCGTATAGTCGCCGGCGGCGAAGCGTTTCACGCCGGCCGTCAGTTCGCGCAGGGGTCCGAGCAGCGCACGCGAAAGCCATGCAGCGGTGGCGACCACGACCAGCAGCGCCAATCCGCCGACAATCAGCAGGTCCCGCCTGAGCTGGGCAATCGGCGCAAAAGCCTCGGCGCTGTCGACCTTGGCGACAAGCGCCCATCTGACCCCGTCAATTGCCAGCGGCCCCCATGATGCGAGCGTCGGCAAGCCGCGGTATCCGATGATTTGGCCCGTTCCCTCGACACCTGCAAGTGCTGCTCGCGTCGCCTGCGTGTCGATGCGCTGATGCAGCACCGGCGTCCCGTAGCGCTGGATGGACTCGATTTCCTGCTCCGAGGTGCCGACAGACTTGAGTTCGGCGAAGTAACCTTCGGGGTTCTCGTAGAATGCGCGGGGCGCCGAGCGCACCATATGGTCAGGCCCGACAAGATAGGCCTCACCCGTGTTGCCGAAACCGTCCTGCCGCCAACGGCGGCCGCCGGTGACCACATTGTCGATCTCCTCGTTCGACAATTGTGCGATCAATACGCCGATGACGGCGCCATTGTCGATGATCGGTGCTCCCATGAATGCGATCGGCTCACCGCCCGACGGCGCGTAGGGGGCAAAATCCTCAAGGCATATGGCGGACCGGTCGGCCGTCTCAGCGCAGCGGGCCACGGCGGCGGCGACGTTCGAACGGCGGTAAGGACCGAACTGGAGGGATGTGGAAAAATCGACTTCCTTCTGGACCGTGTAGACCAGGCGGCCGGTCTTGGGATCGGCGATCATGAAATCGAAGAAGCCGACCGTTGTGGCGGCCGCGCGCATCAGGGGATGGTAGATGGCGTGCAACCTCGTGTAGTCGCTTCCATCTCCGGCATCGTCGAGCAGTTTTCGCCGCTCGGCAGGGTTCGGATTTTTCACGATATAGTGGTATTGCAGATAATAAGGCGCGCCGCCGACCGGAAGATAGTCCGAAAGGGGTGGTTCTTTTCCCAACACCTCTGTCATCCGTGGGATAAAGTTTTGCGCGTACCAATCGCCGACCTTCTGGCGCAATGCCGGCGGCGCGCCATTTCGATCGAGTTGGTCGACCGCGAGCTTGAACTCGCGTGTCGCCTCGACCACCATCTTGGAGGTGGCGAGCAGGCGCAGTTCCGCCTGGATAGTGTGGAAATAGGTTTCGACCTGGCGCGTCTTCGCCTGGCGGGCAGCGGTGAGCTGATCGAATACCGATTTCTCCAACGCATCCTTGGCGCGAAAATAACCGAGCACGCCGGTTACCAGCACGGCGCTCGCGCCGAGGAACAGAAGAGTGGCGAATAATTTTGCAGCCAGTCCCCAGCGTATGGGCGGCGAACCGCCTGCCTCAGTGGAAGACATTTCTCAGGCCTGACCGATCAGATGCGCCGGGCGAATGTAGTCGGTGATGATGATGACGACCCCCGGCTTAACACTGTCCGATCCGGACAGGCAGCGGATTCTAGCGCATTCGCCGGGCAATGGGCAGTGCATTCTGAAGGCAGGATGGTCGTGGGGCGCATGGGGAGCGGAAGAGAGTGACACCGGGCCACTTCACCTGTAATCGAAGGCGCTGAGCCCCGTCACCATCTCATCGAGCCCCAGCGGCCTTGTGATCGGCGGTTCGGCACGCGACAGGCAGCCCGAGCGCTCGCATAGCCGGCAGGCGGGGCCGACCGGCGTGGCGGCAGGGGGACCAGCCTTGCCCGGCGAACTGCCGGAAGTCGGTGGGCTCGTAGGCAGTGCCCCGGCATAGACGACCTCGTCGCGAAAACCGATGTCGCAGCCGAGCAATATCGCGGTGCGGCGCGGACGCTCGCCGAAGCCGCCCTGCGGCCCTTCCAGCGTCCGGGCGACGGTCAGGAACTCCGCGCCGTCCGGCATTTCCACCGCCTCGACCAGTATCTGCCCGGGCTGAGCGAAGGCCGCATGGACCGGCAGTTTCGGGCAGCCACCGCCGAAGCGGCCATGCGGAAAACCCTGCGCGCCGGCCCTGCGAAAACGGTTGCCTGCATGGTCGATCTCGATGAAGAAGAACGGCACGCCGGAGGCGTTCTGGCGCTGCAACGTGGTCAGCCGGTTGGCCGCCTGCTCGAACGATACCGCAAAGCGCGAACGCAGCACATCGATGTCGTAGCGGGCACGGATGGCGGCCGTCTGGAAGGCCGCGTAGGGCATCATCAGCGCATGCGCGGCGTAGCGGCCGAACTCGAAACGCGCCAGCCGCCGCGCCTCGTCGGACGACAGTTTCAGCCCCTGGATTTCAGCGGCGACCGCGACCGACATGCGCAGCAGACAGGCCTCGATGGCGATCTCGCGCAACTGGTCGTAAGGCGACAGGCGTTCGGAAATGAACAGGCGTTGCGAGTGGCGGTCGTATCGGCGGCGCCAGTTGGGCATGACCGCCGCCGGCAGGACGCGCACGACGATGCCATGCTCGCGTCTGAGCCAGGCCTTCAGCGCCCCCGCCGGATCCTCGCCGGGATCGAGCAGCGCCGAAAACGCCTCGGCCTCGCCTTCCAGCCCGGCAAAATGGTTCGGTCGCCGTTCCAGCGCGTCGCGTACCTCGTCGAGCGGCAGGCGCGTGCCGGAAATCGCCGATGCCCTGCCCTCATGCGCCATGAGGTCGTTGAGGTCGGAGAGCCGCGATGCCTGTTCGCGATAGGCGCGGTAGAGCTTTATCACGCCCGCCGACATGTTCGGCGCCGCCTCGGCCATCTCGATCAGCTCCTGCTCGCCGGGCAGTTCGGCGGCAAGCAGCGGGTCGGCAAAGACCTCGCGCAATCCGCCGATGGAACCCCGCGCCTCGCCCTGCAACTCCTCCGGGTCGACCTTGTAGACGGTCGCGAGTTTCAGGATGAGTTGCACCGTCAGCGGCCGCTGGTTGCGCTCGATCAGGTTGAGATAGGAGGGCGAGATGCCGAGCCCCTCGGCCATCGCGGTCTGGGTCAGGCCCTTGGCGTTGCGGATGCGGCGGATGCGCGGGCCTGCGAAGATTTTCTGCTCAGCCATGGGCGACACTTGGCCGATTGGAATGCGGACAGGCTCGCGGGACAGCACCCGTGCCTTTTACATCCTTTGACAAACCAAACAGCATTCGGAAAACGTCATCCGCCTTTACAATTTTGACAATTTTACATCGTCGCCCTGTCAAGCTCAACACCGATTTTCCCTTTTTCCGTTGCAGGAAATATGATTCTCCTCGCGATTTTTGCACTGCATTGTAAATCAAGTGACAGGAGAACGGCGACACTACCGACCGGTCATTCCAAAAACGCATTGCAGGACGGAGCAGACAATGACTGATTTTTACAACCTCGTCCCTTCCGCGCCGGAAGGCCGCTACGACGGCGTCGAGCGGCCCTATTCGGCCGAGGATGTGAAGCGGCTGCGCGGCTCCGTGACGATCCGCCATTCACTGGCGGAGAACGGCGCGAACCGACTATGGAAGCTCATCCACGAGGAGGATTTCGTCAACGCGCTGGGCGCCATGACCGGCAACCAGGCCATGCAGCAGGTGCGCGCTGGGCTGAAGGCGATCTATCTGTCCGGCTGGCAGGTCGCGGCCGATTCCAACACGGCGTCGTCCATGTATCCGGACCAGTCGCTCTATCCGGCCAATGCCGCGCCCGAACTTTGCCGCCGCATCAACCGCACGCTGCAGCGCGCCGACCAGATCGAGACGTCGGAAGGCAACGGGCTGTCGGTCGACACCTGGTTCGCGCCGATCGTCGCCGACGCGGAGGCCGGCTTCGGCGGACCGCTGAACGCCTTCGAGATCATGAAAGCCTTCATCGAGGCGGGCGCGGCCGGCGTCCACTACGAGGACCAGCTCGCGTCGGAGAAGAAGTGCGGCCATCTCGGCGGGAAAGTGCTGATCCCCACGGCGGCGCATATCCGCAATCTGAATGCCGCGCGGCTCGCCGCCGACGTGATGGGCACGCCGACGCTGGTCATCGCCCGCACCGACGCCGAGGCGGCGAAGCTG
This sequence comes from Mesorhizobium yinganensis, assembly GCF_040081985.1. Classification (NCBI taxonomy): domain Bacteria; kingdom Pseudomonadati; phylum Pseudomonadota; class Alphaproteobacteria; order Hyphomicrobiales; family Phyllobacteriaceae; genus Mesorhizobium; species Mesorhizobium yinganensis. Next base: position 76,903 of record NZ_JBEBMH010000012.1, read on the forward strand.
CTGACCTCCGACATCGACGAGCGCGACCAGCCTTTCGTTGACTATTCGGCCGGCCGCACCGTCGAAGGCTTTTACCAGGTGAAAAACGGCATCGAGCCGTGCATCGCACGCGCCGTCGCCTACGCGCCGTCCTGTGACCTGATCTGGTGCGAGACCTCGAAGCCGGACCTGGCGCAAGCGCGGAAATTCGCGGAGGGCGTGCGCCGGCATTATCCCGACAAGCTGCTCGCGTACAATTGCTCGCCGTCCTTCAATTGGAAGAAGAATCTGGACGACGCGACGATCGCAAAATTCCAGCGGGAACTCGGCGCGATTGGGTACAAGTTCCAATTCATCACGCTGGCCGGCTTCCACCAACTCAACTACGGCATGTTCGAACTGGCGCGCGGCTACAAGGACCGGCAGATGGCGGCCTATTCGGAACTGCAGGAGGCCGAATTCGCCTCGGAAGTGAACGGCTACACCGCCACGAAACACCAGCGCGAAGTCGGCACCGGCTATTTCGACGCCGTGTCGATGGCGATCACCGGCGGGAAGTCGTCGACCACCGCCATGCACGAATCGACCGAGCACGCCCAGTTCAGGCCCGACGAGTTCAGGCCTGCGGCTGAGTAAACAACTCCAGACAGTGAGGAGAAAGACCATGCTGGACACAGTCGAAAATCCCACCAAGACCCCAAAGACCCGCGTCAAGGAACGCGCCGAGGAGCAGTCGAGCGCAATGTCGTCGTCGCAGCAGACAGCGATCCGCATGCTTGCCAACGATCTGCACCGGCTCAACCAGTCGGTCATGAAGGCGGTGGAGGCCGGCGTGTCGGTGGAACTGGTGCGCTCCGCCCGTCATCACGGCGGCGACGGCAACTGGGGCGATCTGCTGATTCCGGTGGTGGTCACTCAAGCGGGCCGCTGAGCGGCTCAGCATGCAATCGGGACCGTGCGCCGGGAAACGGCGCGCGGTCCCGCTCGGGTATCTGGCCGCATTGGAGGCACTGATGTTTCGACTGGCGGACCGGCGACGGACGTTCTAAAGTCACACCAGTCAACATCCGCGATTTGACGTCGCCGCCGAGGGAAGCGAGACGAAAAATCACCAGTCGCCGGTTTCCCGCATGACGATGACGACCTCCGGCCATGAAATCGAGCCGGAAAACTGCTGGTCCGACGAACCCATGGCGGAGGGTGCATCCGCCGGTCCCTTGATGGTGCTGCTGGTCGGTCGGTCGCGGATCAATGCGGTCGTGGTCTCCAGGATCGTCCAGCGTTCCGGCCTGCATTCGATTTCCGAACCCCCGGAACGCGCAGCGGACGTGTTGGCGAGCATGCAACCGGCGCTGGTCATCCTCGACGGCGGCAGCAAGAATGCCGATTGCGAGGACCTGATGCCGTCGATCCGCGCGATGCGGCGAACCGTCGGTCGGCCGGCCGTTATCCTGCTTTCCACCGGCAATTTCGCCGAAATCACGCCCGCCTACGCCGATATCGTCGACGCGGTGGTGTCGAAACCCATCCTGCCCGAGTTGCTGCAGCCGATCGTCGACAGGCTCGTCGGTCGGGACCCAGCCTGACCTGCTCAGCAAAGAGCCGGTAAGCTTAGAGCGCTGCAATCGGGCCCATTGACACGGCGCGACCGCATGGGTGGCGCTTGAACTCCACCCAAGGCATGCATCGTAACATCTGCTTCAGGCAAGCATTCCGAGCAGTACTGCAAGCTGTTCGGCCTGATCCTCTGTCAGCTTTGCGCCAAGATGCTTCTGGATCGCGGCGCCATAGACTTCCCACATCGCAGCCCGCTCCAGCCGGCCCTTTTCGGTGATCACCACCCAGTGGCCGCGAGCGTCTTCGCTGAACGCCTCGCGGCGCACCAGCCCCTCGCGTTCCAGCCGGCCAATCATGCGAGACAGATTGGGCTGGGCGAACAGCGTCCGTTTCTCGATCTCCATCGGACGCAGGCGCCCGTTCTCGGCGCGGTCGAGTTCAAGCATGACGTCGTACCAGGCGAGCGGCGGGCAGCCGGCGACCGAGAGGTCGCGCTCGATGGATTCGAAGATCCGGCGCTGGCTGCGCATCAGCCTCACCCAACTCAGTTCGACCGCCTCGGAGAGCAACGGCGGCCGGCGGGGCGAGAACGAGCGATGCACCATGGATGCAATTACATCTATCTTGACGCGCCCCGCAAGTCGTCCTATTTAGATGCATGTGTATGCATCTAAATAGGACGATGGATCATGACCCAAAGCTATCCACTTGCCGGCGTCGGCACCGTCAGCGACCGTAAGCCAGCGCTGACACTCGTCAGCCACCATCTCTGCCCCTATGTGCAGCGTGCCGCCATAGCGCTCGCGGAAAAGGGCGTAGCCTTCGAGCGGGTCTACATCGACCTCGCCGCAAAACCCGACTGGTTCATGGCTCTTTCCCCCCTCGGCAAGGTGCCCCTGCTCCTTGTGCGGAACGGCGACGGCAGCGAAGACGTGCTGTTCGAGAGCGCGGTCATCTGCGAATATCTGGAGGAAACGCAGGCCGGCGCCCGCCTCCATCCGACCGATCCGCTGGCGCGGGCACGCCATCGCGGCTGGATCGAATTCGGATCGTCGATCCTTGGCGACCTCTGGGGCCTGGAAACCTCCAAGGAGTCGGCCGGCTACGAGGCCAAGCGCGCGGCACTGGTCGAGAAATTCGCCCGCGTCGAGGCCGAACTGGGCGACGGCCCGTTCTTTAGCGGCGATGATTTTTCGCTGGTCGACGCCGTCTTCGCGCCGATCTTCCGCTATTTCGACGTGTTCGAGGAGATCGGAATGCCGACGCTTTTCCGCGACATGCCGAAGGTCACGCGCTGGCGGGCGGCGCTGGCGGAAAGGCCGAGCGTCATCCATGCGGTGGAGCCCGACTATCCCGACCGGCTCCGGCAATTTCTCATAGGCTACGACGCGCATATCTTGAAATTGGCCGCATGAGGCTATCGTGAGCCAAGCCACCGCATGGATTTTGCTGATCACGGCCGGGCTGCTCGATGCCGCCTGGGCCGTGTCCATGAAATATGCCGAGGGCTATACAAGGCTCGGCTGGACAGCGGTCTCGCTTATGCTCCTGGCGGCCTTTGTCTATCTGCTCGGCAAGACGCTGACAGTCCTGCCGGTCGGAACCGCCTATGCCGTCTGGTCCGGCATAGGCGCCGCTGGCACGGTGATCCTCGGCATTCTGCTGTTCGGCGAAGCATTTACCCTGGGCCGCGTCGCCGGGATAGCGTTGGTCGTCGCGGGGATCGTCGCTCTCAAGCGCCTTCCAGGGTGACCCCCCTTTCCTTTGCTTAATCTGCGCGGCTATACTTCGGGCATAGCAACATTTTGGTGATTGATGCCGCCTGAAAAAAAGGAAGCCCGCCCCGCAGGCCGCGCGGGACGTAGCCGCGTGCCCGCTTATGTGAAAAACCTTCGCGGCGTAACCAACTGGAAACAGGTCAGCGAATGGCTTGAATGGCGGGGCATCGAAGACATCGAATGCATCACGCCCGACCAGGCCGGCGTCGCCCGCGGCAAGATGATGCCGTCGAAGAAATTCACGTCCAACACGTCGCTGGCGCTGCCTTCGGCGCCCTTCATGATGACGATCTCGGGCGACTATCCGGAAGACGGCAACGGCTTTGCCTATCCGGAAGATGACGGCGACCTCAAGCTGGTGCCGGACCTGTCGACGCTTTCCGCTGTGCCCTGGGAAGACGATCCGACAGCGCAGGTGATCTGCGATCTGGTCCACCAGGACGGCCGCAGCGTCGAGTTCACGCCACGCAACGTACTGAAGCGCGTGGTCGCGGCCTATGGCAAGCGCGGACTGAAACCCGTGGTCGCGCCGGAAATCGAATTCTACCTGGTCCGCAAGAACCCCGACCCCGACTATCCGCTGACGCCCCCGGTCGGCCGTTCCGGACGGCCGATCGGCGGCGGCGCCGGCTATTCGATCGCCGGCGTCAACGAGTTCGACGAACTGATCGACGACATCTACCATTTCTCCGAAAGCCAAGGACTGGAGATCGACACGCTTATCCACGAGGAAGGCGCCGGGCAGTTGGAGATCAATCTGCGCCACGGCAATCCGGTGGAACTCGCCGACCAGGTGTTCATGTTCAAGCGCACCATCCGCGAGGCGGCGCTGAAACACGAGACATATGCTACCTTCATGGCCAAGCCGATCCAGGGCCAACCCGGATCGGCCATGCATATCCATCAGTCGATCATCGACAAGAAGACCGGCAAGAACATCTTTACCGGCGAGGACGGCGCCGAGACCGACGCCTTCCGACATTTCATCGGCGGCATGCAGAAGCATGTGCCGAGTGCGCTGGTGATGTTTGCCCCTTATGTTAATTCCTACCGCCGGCTGACGCAGGCAGCCTCCGCTCCGGTGAACACCAAATGGGGCTACGACAACCGCACCACGGCTTTCCGCGTGCCGCGTTCCGACCCGGCCGCACGGCGCGTCGAGAACCGCATTCCTTCGTCCGACGCAAATCCCTACCTAGCGCTGGCGGCGTCGCTGGCCTGCGGGCTGATCGGCATGATGAAAAACATCGAGCCCGACGCACCGGTCGGCACGACGGTCAACGAGGACGAGATCGACCTGCCGCGCGGCCTGCTCGAAGCTGTCGACCTGTTCGAGGCCGACGAGGAACTGCGCGACATGCTGGGCGCTTCGTTCGCTTCGACTTACGCGGCCATCAAGCGCGCCGAGTTCGAGACGTTCATGGAAGTGATTTCCCCGTGGGAGCGGGAGTATCTGCTGCTGAATGTGTGAGGAGGTAGGGGAGTAGGGGGCGACGAAATCCTGGCCGAAGGAAGAATTGTATGGCGTTACCAGCCAGACGCGGCGAGCGGCGAGTTCGGTTCCCGCCAATATTGCGGAAGGTTATGGTCGCGAAATTCGTGGTTCCTGTCAGCAATTTCTTCGCATCGCGCAGGGATCGTTGAAGGAACTGGAGACGCATCTACTGATTGCCGAGCGCACAGGCGTTGCGCCAAACGGATCAACGGAAACACTGCTCGCAAGTGCTGAAAGTGTTGGAAAGCTCCTTCGACTTCTAATTCGCAAACTTTCACCGAGTTAGCATCCCTACTCCCCTACTCCCCTACTCCCCTAACGGCCTTCGCATCATGACCTACCAATCCCCCATCTCCCCTGGCTATTCCTGGTACGAAGACACCGCCGGTCCGCATCCGGGCTATCCGGCGCTCCACGGTGACCGCAAATGCGACGTCGTCATCGTCGGCGGTGGTTTCACCGGGCTTTCGGCGGCGGTGCATCTTGCAAAGACGGGCACGAATGTCGTGCTGCTGGAAGCGCATCGCTTTGGCGACGGCGCCTCCGGACGCAACGGCGGACAGTTGGGCACCGGCCAGCGCGCCGGCGCGGAGGAGTTGGAAGCCGAATACGGGTTCGAGCGCGCCAAGGCGCTGTTCGATCTTGCCGAGGAAGCCAAGGCGCATCTGCTTGAATTCGCTTTGGTCAACAAGATCGACATCGACTTCCGCCCGGGCCACCTGAACGTCGCGCACAAGAAGCGCGAGTTGCCGGAGTACCTCGAACATGCGGAGGCGATGACGACGCGCTTCAACTACCCGCATTTGAAATACATGGATGCGGCGGAGACCGCCGAGCGGCTCGGCTCGACCCACTATTTCGGCGGCGTGCGCGACACCGGCACAGGCCATATCCATCCGCTCAAGCTGGTCATCGGCACGGCGCGGGTTGCCGCGGAAGCCGGCGCCCAACTCCACGAAAACAGCCGGGTGACCGGCGTGACCACCAATGGCGGCAAGGTGGTCGTGTCGACGGCGAGTGGGACGGTGACGGCGCAGAAATGCCTGCTCGCCATCGATGCCTATTCCGGCGACCTCGAAAAATCCACTGCATCGCACATCATGCCGATCGGCTCGTTCATCGGCGCGACCATTCCGCTCGGCGACGACAGTCCGGTGCTTCCGGGCGGTGAGTCCGTCTCGGACTCGCGCTTCGTCGTGCGCTATTTCCGTCGCGTAAAAACCGGCGAATTGCTATTCGGCGGCCGCGAAATCTATGCGGTGAAGGACCCCCAGGACATTCACATCCACATCCGAAGGCAGATCACGGAGCTTTATCCCGAGTTGAAGGATATCCCGATCACCCATGGCTGGGGCGGCTATGTCGGCATAACGGTGCCGCGAAAGCCCTTCGTGCGCGAGGTGATGCCGAACGTGATCTCCGCCGGCGGCTATTCCGGCCACGGCGTCATGCTGTCCAATTTCGTCGGCAAACTCTATGCCGAAACGGTCGCGGGAAACCGCAACCGGCTGAAACTGTTCGAGGACCTGAAGATACCGGCTTTTCCCGGCGGAACGCGTTTCCGCTCGCCGCTTTTGTTCCTGGCGCTCAACTGGTATGCGTTGAGAGACCGTATCTGAGCCAACTTTTTTGCACCGATTCCGTCACGGGTCGGGCCTGTTTCAGGATCATCCATAAGCATAAGCCGGCGCGAACGCGTGCCGGAGTTGCGTTTTTATCGTCTTTCGGTCTATTTAAGGCTGTATTTTCTGCTTTCCCGCAGGAATATGACGGTTTGGGCGCAGAGATGCCACAATCTTCGCTCAGGCTGGTAGGACCAGCAGGCTACGGGCGGGCCACCGGCTGGTTTCTCTGATGTGCCGGACGGCGTTCGGCATAGGTGAATTTTCGAAGGCGCAAAGCCGTACCAAGAACGGCACGCGCGGAGAGGTTTGCGTTGAAGGGCTGGTTCGGCTCCGGCAAGTCAAGGGTCCGGCGTACATCGCTGGATTTTCATTATGATTTGCGGCCTTCCCTCTGGCATAGGATAGCGGAACGCTCGCATCTGATCGTTGCCGGTATCGGCTCCATTGCGATGCTTGGCATGGCTGGGACCGCGATCTGGCTTGCCTTGCCTTCCGATGGCTCAGAACAGATCGTCAGCCGCGTGGAAGCCGCGCCGCGTGTCGCCACTGCCGACGCCACGGCAGCACGGACGCAAAAAGCTGAATCGCCGCAGCCCAGCGAGCCGGTCACCGCAGTCAGCCACCCGGACGGTGCGAAACCAACTGTGGCCACTGTATCCGCTGTCCCCACCGTCCAGGTTGCCTCGGCCACGGAAGAGGTCTCGATTCCCGAACCGATGCAGATCGAGCCCTTGGATCCGACGGATCCCCGATGGATCAGCGCGCTGGCAGGCCACGCCGCGACCAATCCCGCGGCAGCGGTGAATGCTGAAGCCTCGAAGGACGTTTCCCAACCCGCGGCGGGCGCCAATGCCTATTCAGACGACGACGGCACGGAGGACAAGTCGGCAACCGCCGCCATCCCGGCGGTAAAGCCGATTCAGGACGCCACCCAGCCCGAACAGGCCGCGGAAGAAAACGCCGCCGAGGAAGAGAAAGTCGCAAATGCGGGCCGCGCGGGACGAACGTCGCGCGCAGTGACCATGCGGGCGAGGCCAAGCAGCCGCGGCGGAGTGCTCGGCACGGTTCCGGGCAGCACCAACGTTCAGGTGGTTTCCTGCGACCAATGGTGCGAGATCATCTACAAGGGCAAGCGCGGCTTCGTCTACAAGAGCTTCCTGCGCAACAACGGCCGTTAGACTCCGGCGCCCGATCGCCGAAACCCGGCCGCTACAATCCATGAATGCCTAGCCAGAGTGAAGCTGTGAGCAGCCATCGTCTCGCCATATACAATTTCGGCATGTTTCGGCAGCGCGCCGATCATCCCTCCATCCAGGGTTTTCACACCCGCAACGACCGGAACTTCGCCACCGCCGAACAAAGCGATGGGTTTGTCGCCCGCTCAGGCTACGCCGGCGAGCCCGGTCCGCCGAGTTGGGGCGAGCAAATCTATCCGCGCTTCTACATCGACCATGGCGATGGCTGGGCGCCCTCGACGCTGTCGCTGTGGCGAGACCTCGGCGCGCTGCTTGCCTTTTCGTACACAGGCTTTCACGCCGAGACCATGCGGCAGGCACGCGATTGGCTGGTCGAGCAGCGATGGCCGCCTTACGTTTTGTGGTGGGTGACGCCTGACCGCACACCGCTCTGGGCCGAAGGCGTGGCGCGGCTCGAGCATCTGCACGATTACGGGCCAAGCACGGACGCCTTCGACTTCAAGCACCCTTACGGCGATGACGGACAGCCCACGACGATCGACCGCTCCGCACTGAAACAGCGCAAGACCGTAGAGCGCGCTCCTTCGGGCTGATTCTTACACGCAGCGGCCGCCATCGACCTCCAGCGCCACGCCGGTGATGAACTCCGCCTCGTCCGAAGCCAGCCACAGCGCGGCATTGGCGATGTCGAGCGGGGTCGAAAAACGGCCGAGCGGGATCACCGACTTGAATTGGGCGCGGCGCTCCGGCGTGTCCTCGCCCATGAACTGTGCCAGCATGCCGGTCTCGCCGGCCACGGGGCAAAGGCAGTTGACGCGGATCTTCTTGGGCGCGAGTTCCACCGCCATCGACTTTGTCGCGGTGATCGCCCAGCCCTTCGATGCGTTGTACCAGGTCAATCCAGGGCGCGGCCGCAGGCCGGCGGTCGAGGCGGTGGTGATGATCGCGCCGCCGCCCTGGCGTTCCATGATTGGCACGACGGCAAGCGTCGAGAAATAGATCGCCTTCATGTTGATCGCGGTGATCAGGTCGAAGGTATTTTCCTCGACCTTCAGCATGTCGCCGTTGCTATGCGTATAGCCAGCATTGTTGACCATGATGTCGACGCGGCCGAAGACGCTCTTGGCGGCGTAGACCATCTCCTCGACCTCGGAGCGCAACGACACGTCGGTGGTGATGGCGATCGCGTTCTTGCCGATCTCCTCGGCGACCCGTTCGGCGCCCTTGGCGTTCAAATCGGCGACGACGATTTTCGCGCCTTCCTCGGCAAAGCGCTTGGCCATGCCCTCGCCAAAGCCCGACGCGGAGCCGGTGATGATGGCGACTTTGTCTTTCAGTCTCATTCTTCCTCCTGATGACCTAAATATCATCCGGCGTGAGACCAGTACCTTTGGCAATACGCGTCAGCATCTTCGGGCCGATTTCCTCGCGATCATGGAATGCGAAGACGTAGTTCGGCCAACCTTCCCTTGCCAAGACGCGGTGCGAGCCGCTTTGACGCTTAACCGTCCAGCCAATACTCTCAAGCGCGGATAGAACTTTGCGAGCCGGGCTGGCACGCCACTGGTTCACGCAGCGACGACGAACAGATCGCCGACCTCCGGAATTGCCTCGCCATGCTCGATGCGGTCGGCGAGTGTACGCAGGGCCAGCGCTTCCACGCGCCCTCGGGCCTCGGCGCGTGTCGATCCATAGGCTATCACGCCGGGCAGCGCCTCGATCTCGGCGATCCAGCGGCCGTCCTGTTCCTTCTCGAAGTCGATACGAAGCATCATATTGCCTTCCGTCGACGACATCCTAGCCGTGATTGAACACAATAGTCTTGGTAGCGCTCATGTCATAGAGCGCCTCAAAACCTTTTTCGCGGCCGTGGCCTGACTTTCGAAAACCGCCGAAGGGAAGCTCGATGCCGCCGCCGGCACCGTAAGCGTTGACGAAGATTTGACCGGCGCGCACACGCTTGGCGACGCGATGCTGACGTGCGCCGTCGCGGGTCCAGATGCCGGCGACGAGCCCGTATTCCGTACCGTTGGCGATTTGCAGCGCATCCGCCTCGTCGTCGAAGGCCAGAAGGATGAGTACTGGTCCGAACACTTCCTCCTGGGCAATGGCCAGTTTCGGGTCTTTCGCGGCAATGAGCGCCGGCTCGTAGTAGAAGCCGCCCTCCGGCGCATCGGCGTGGATCGAGCCGCGCGCCAGGATTTCGCAACCGGCGTCCTCGGCGTCCGACACCATCGCCGCAACCCTCTGCCGCTGACGCGGGTTGATCAGCGCGCCGAGGTCGAGATCGGCGTCGTGCGCGCCGGCGACCAGTTCCGAGAACCGCTCGGCGAGACCGTTCGCGACATCCTCATAGACGGCGCGTTCGACCAGCACGCGGCTGCCGGCCGAGCAGGTCTGGCCGCCATTCTGGATGATGGCGTTGACCAGCACCGGCAGCGCCAGGTCGATATCGGCATCGGCAAAAACGATCTGCGGCGATTTTCCCCCGAGTTCCATCGTGACGCCGCGGTTGTTCCCCGCCGCCGCCTTCTGGATCGCGGCGCCCGTCGCCGGCGAACCGGTGAAGGTGACGTAGTCGACCAGCGGATGCGCCGAAAGTGCGGCGCCCGCGTCGCGACCGTATCCGGTGACGACATTGAACACGCCCTGCGGAAAACCGGCCTCCAGCGCCAGTTCGGCGATGCGGATCGTCGACAGCGAGGCGTCCTCGGCCGGCTTGACGACCAGCGTATTGCCCATGGCGAGCGCGGCACCTGCCACGCGGGCAAGAATCTGCAACGGATAGTTCCACGGGATGATGCCCGCCACCACGCCATGCGGCTCCCGCAGCGTCAACGCCGTGTACCCGTCGAGGAAGGGGATCGTGTCGCCATGGATCTTGTCGGCAGCGCCACCGTAGAATTCGTAATAGCGCTTGGTGGCGTTGACATCCGCCCTGCCCTGCCGCACCGGCTTGCCGGTATCGCGCGATTCCAGTGCCGCCAGTTCGGTCGCATTCTTCTCCACGAGGAGGCCGAGTTTCGTGAGAAGCCTACCGCGCTCGACAGCCGGCATGCGCGCCCAGGGACCCTCGTCGAACGCCCGCCTCGCGGCACGGACGGCGAGATCGACATCACCCTCGCCCGAAGCCGGTATAGAAGCAAAAACCTTGCCGTCCGAGGGGCAGACGACATCGATGCGCTGGCCCGTCAGCGAATCCACCTTCTGTCCCCCGACGAGTTGCATGAAGGCCCGGCCTTCGGCGATCGTTCGCGAAAGATGTTCGCCCATCACGAAAACTCCTTTGCCTTCCTGTACCCCGACCCACTATGCTGCAACTGCACACGAACAGGAAGAAGACTCAGCATCAGTCCTGAAAAGCCAGCCGCCGCAGTGCATGTGACACCATGACGCTGGCGACTTTAAATCGATTAGACTAAGTAATGGGCAGCTCACGGCTGCCGCCACCAACGGAACCATCATGACCAGCCAGATCATTCCCGTCGAGCCGTTCGACTTCGTCATTTTCGGCGGCACGGGCGACCTTTCCGAACGCAAACTGCTGCCGGCGCTCTATTACCGCCAGAGCCAGTTTTCCGAGCCGACGCGCATCATCGGCGCGTCGCGCGCAAAACTGTCGGACGCCGAGTTCCAGGATTTCGCCAGGAAGGCGATCGTCGAGCACGTCAAGGAATCCGACATTCGGGAAGAGGATCTGAAAAGATTCCTCGAGCGGCTGTCCTACGTCTCGGTCGACGCGATCAGCGGCGACGGCTTTTCGAAGCTGAAGAAGGCCATGGGCAACGGCGACACCATCCGCGCCTTCTACCTTGCCGTCGCGCCGTCCTTGTTCGGCGAGATCTCGCACAAGCTTAAGGAAAACGGGCTGGTGACGGCCAAATCGCGCATCGTCGTGGAAAAGCCGATCGGCCGTGACCTCGCCTCGGCGCGGGCGCTGAACGACCAGATCGCCGCTGATTTCGGCGAGCATCAGATCTTCCGCATCGACCACTATCTCGGCAAGGAGACGGTGCAGAACCTGATGGCGCTACGCTTCGGCAACATGCTCTACGAGCCGCTGTGGAACTCGGCGCATATCGATCACGTGCAGATCACCGTCGCCGAGACGGTCGGGCTGGAGGATCGCGTCACCTATTACGACAAGGCCGGCGCGCTGCGCGACATGGTGCAGAACCATATGCTGCAACTGCTCTGCCTTGTTGCGATGGAAGCGCCGTCGTCGATGGACGCAAATGCCGTGCGCGACGAGAAATTGAAGGTGCTGCAAGCGCTGAAGCGCATCAATGGCGCCGAAGCGCCGAAGTCGACCGTGCGCGGGCAATACCGCGCCGGAGCCTCCGCCGGTGGCGCGGTGAAGGGCTATCTCGATGAACTGGGCAATCCCGACAGCACCACCGAGACCTTTGTTGCGATCAAGGCCGATATCGCGAACTGGCGCTGGGCCGGGGTGCCCTTCTACCTGCGCACCGGCAAGCGGCTGGCGTCGCGGGTCTCGGAGATCGTCATCGAGTTCAAGGCGATCCCGCATTCGATCTTCGGCGACAATGCCGGCCGCATCCAGCCTAATCAGCTCGTCATCCGGTTGCAGCCCGACGAGGGCGTCAAGCAGTGGATCATGAGCAAAGACCCAGGCCCGGGCGGCATGCGGCTGCGCCAGATAGCTCTCGACATGAGTTTTGCCGCCACCTTCCAGGAGCGCAATCCGGACGCCTATGAAAGGCTGATCATGGACGTGATCCGCGGCAACCAGACGCTGTTCATGCGCCGCGACGAGGTCGAGGCGGCGTGGAAGTGGATCGATCCGATCTTCAACGCCTGGGCCGACAGCCGCCAGGAAGTGCAGGGCTACACCGCCGGCACCTGGGGCCCGTCCGCGTCGATCGCGCTGATCGAGCGCGACGGCCGCACCTGGCACGAGAGCTGACGGCATGACGGCGGCGACACTGCACGAATTTCCGTCCCGCGAAGTTCTGGCGGGAACGCTGGCGGCAAAGGTCGCGTCGGTGCTCAGTGAGGCGATCGAGGCGCGGGGACGCGCGCTGCTCGCCGTCTCTGGAGGCACCACGCCGGCGCTGTTTTTCCGCACGCTGTCGCAGATCGACCTCGACTGGCCGAAGGTGACCGTCACTCTCGTCGACGAGCGGTTCGTGCCGGAGGATTCGCCGCGTTCCAATGCCGGGCTCGCCAAGGCGAACCTGTTGCAGGGCAAGGCCGCAGCGGCGCGTTTCGTCGGTCTCTATCACGATGCGCCGACCGTCGAGGAAGCCGCGCGAGCGGCTGGCGATGCCATCGATGGTCTTGGTTTGCCGCTCGATGTCGCCGTGCTCGGCATGGGTGGTGACGGCCACACCGCCTCGTTCTTCCCCGACGCGCCGACGCTTCCGAAATTGCTGGCGACGGAGAACCAGGCGCTGGTGTTGCCCGTTCATGCGGTGAGCGGGATCGAGCCACGGCTGACGCTGACCATGCCGGTCATAGCCGGTGCCCGCTTCATCGCGCTGCACATCGAGGGCGACGGCAAACGCAATGTGCTGGCCAGCGTGCTCGCCGGCGAAAAACTGCCCATCGGCGCGGTGCTGGACGCCGCGCACGAACCCGTCGAGGTGTTCTGGGCGCCGTAGAAGGCCACATATGACCGGTCGGCTCGCCTCCCACGATCTGGCCGGAAGCGAAGAAGGAACGACCGCATGACCGCCAGGAAAGACATCCTAGCCATCACCGAGCGCATACGCCACCGCTCGCAGCCGACCCGTGAACTCTATCTCGACCGCATCGGCCGCGCCGCCGGCCAGGCCGCCAACCGTGCCGTGCTCTCCTGCGGCAACCTAGCCCATGGTTTCGCCGTGTGCAGCCCGCGCGAAAAGGTGGCGCTCGGCGGAGACAAGGTGCCGAACCTCGGCATCATCACCTCCTACAACGACATGCTGTCGGCGCATCAGCCGTTCGAGACCTATCCGGCGCTGATCAAGGAAGCGGCCAGGGAAGCCGGCGGCATCGCCCAGGTCGCCGGCGGCGTGCCGGCCATGTGCGACGGCGTTACCCAGGGTCAGCCGGGCATGGAACTGTCGTTGTTCTCGCGCGACGTGATCGCCATGGCGGCCGCCGTGGGCTTGAGCCACAACATGTTCGACGCCGCCGTCTATCTCGGCGTCTGCGACAAGATCGTGCCCGGCCTCGTCATCGCCGCGCTTAGCTTCGGCCATTTGCCGGCAGTGTTCATCCCGGCCGGGCCGATGCCGTCCGGCATCCCCAACGACCAGAAGGCAAAAGTCCGCCAGCTCTATGCCGAGGGCAAGGTCGGGCGCACGGAGCTGCTGGAGGCGGAATCGAAATCCTACCACGGGCCGGGCACCTGCACCTTCTACGGCACAGCCAACTCCAACCAGATGCTGATGGAGATCATGGGCCTGCACACGCCGGGCGGTTCCTTCATCAATCCCGGCACGCCGTTGCGCGACGCGCTGACCAAAGAGGCCGCCAAACGCGCGCTTGCGATCACCGCGCTGGGCAATGCCTACACGCCGGTCGGCCGGATGATCGACGAGCGCTCGATCGTCAACGGCGTCGTCGGTCTGCATGCCACCGGCGGCTCCACCAACCACACCATCCACCTGATCGCGATGGCCGCGGCGGCAGGCATAAAACTCACCTGGCAGGATATTTCCGACCTGTCGGATGCCGTGCCGCTGCTCGCCCGCGTCTATCCGAACGGGCTTGCCGACGTGAACCATTTCAACGCCGCCGGCGGCATGGGCTTTTTGATCCGCGAACTGCTCGATGCCGGCTACCTGCATGACGATGTGCAGACGATCTGGGGCGACGGCCTGCGCGGCTACACGGTCGAGGCAAGACTAGGCCCGGATGGCAGCGTGATGCGCGAGGCAGCGCCCGCGGTCAGCGGCGACGAAAAGGTGCTGGCGCCCTGCGCAAAGGCGTTCCAGCCTACCGGCGGTCTGCAGGTGCTGGAAGGCAATCTCGGCCACGCCATCATCAAGACATCCGCTGTCAAGCCCGAGCGCCGCATCGTCGAGGCCCCCGCCCTGGTCTTCGACACACAGCAGGCGCTCAACGACGCCTTCAAGGCCGGCAGCCTCGACCGCGACTTCATCGCCGTCGTGCGTTTCCAGGGGCCGAAGGCCAACGGCATGCCGGAACTGCACAAGCTGACCACCGTGCTCGGCATCTTGCAGGACCGGGGCCGGCACGTCGCTTTGGTCACCGACGGGCGCATGTCGGGTGCATCCGGAAAGGTGCCGGCGGCGATCCATGTGACGCCCGAGGCGCTCGACGGCGGCACGATCGGAAAGATCCGCGATGGCGACCTGGTCCGGCTCGACGCCGAGGCCGGGCTTTTGCAGGTGCTGGTCTCGCCGCATGAACTCGACGGCCGTGACGTTCCCGAGGCCGACCTGTCAGGCGGCGAGTATGGATTCGGCCGCGAACTGTTCGCCGGTTTCCGGCAGGTGGTCGGGCGGGCGGACCAGGGGGCGAGCGCTTTCGCAGCGTGATCGCTCCGGGCCGCTCAACCGCCAGCGGACCATGGCGGGCGAGATGTTTCTCGCCCGCCGTCGTCAGCCTCAGTCCCCGTCACCGGCGACGGACGCGAAAAACCCCTCCGGTCCCTCGATCTCGATCATACGCTTCCTCTCGATCAGCCAGAAGCGGTCTCCGACGGAGCGCACAAAACTGCGGTCGTGCGAGACGACGAGGCAACTGGCTTCGTGCTTCAGCAACTCGCCCTCCAGCGCCTCCTGCCCGTCTATGTCGAGATGGTTGGTCGGCTCGTCGAGCAGATAAAAATTCGGGTTGGTGAGCCGCAGCACCAGCATGCCCAGCCGCGCCTTCTGGCCGCCCGAAAGCCGGCTGACTGCGCTCTCCTGCATGTCGATGGCGACGCCGGCGCCAGCCAGCAGGCTGCGGGCGCGCTGCTCGCCAAGCTCGAAGCGCTTGCCGATGACGCCCAGCGGCGTGTCGCCGTCGGCGAGGTCGGACAGCGCCTGGTCGCCATAACCCAGCACCAGCGAAGGCGTCGCCTTGACGCCGGCCGGCGCCTTCTCGGGCGCCTGGACCGCCTGCCGGATCATGTTGACCAGCCGCGTCTTGCCGCTGCCATTGCGGCCGAGCAGAACGACCCGGTCGCCCTGGCGGATCCACTGTTTCCCGGTGCGGAACAGCAGCGTGCCGTCGGGCGTGGCAACCGGCGCGTCCTCCAGCGTGACCAGCACTTTCGCATGCGTGCCGCGATTGGCGAGTTTGACCGCACCCGCCGAGCGCTCCTGATGCGCCGGCCTCGCCGCCTCCTCAAGCTTGTCGGCGCGCTGCTTCAACTGCTTGGTCTTCACCACCAGAAGGTCGCTGCCCGAATTGATGCCGATATTGTTAAGTTTTGCCGCCTGCCGGCGAAGCTGCTGCGCCGTCTTCATGTCCTTCTGGAAACGGCGTTCGTCGGAAGCGTCGATCTCATCAAGCGCGGCCCGCGCCCGCGAATAGGGCAGCGAGAAGGCTTGCGAATTTTCCGGTCGCAGGAACAGAGTGCGGTTGGTCACCGCGTCCAGGAACGCGCGGTCGTGGCTGCAGATCACCACCGGCACATCGCGCGGCAGCGCGTTCAGCCAGTTTTCAAGCTGGCTGATGCGGGCAAGATCGAGGTGGTTGGTCGGCTCGTCGAGCAGCAGCATGTCGGGCTCGGTCACCCAGACGCGCGCCAGCAGCGCCAGCCGCTGCCAGCCGCCGCTCAATTGCGACAGCGGCCGGCCGCGCATGTCTTCCGGCACGTCGAGCGAATCGAGCACGATATCGACGCGCCAGCTTTCACTGTCTGCCTGCTCCGCCGGCAACGCGCCGAGCACGGCGTCATAAAAGCTTGTGCCGAACAGGCCCGCCGGCACGTTCTGCTCGACATGGCCGACGCGCAGGCCGCGTGAGCGGGTGATGTCGCCGGAGGTCGGCTCGAAGCCGCCGGAAATGGCGCGCAGCAGCGTCGACTTTCCGCGGCCGTTGGCGGCGACGATGCCGAGCCGGTCGCCGGATTCGACGGAGAGGTTGAGGTTGGAAAAAAGCGGCGCGCCAAGTGTTGCGCCAAGGGATCGCAGGTTGATCAGTGCCATCGTCGTTCTCTGGTCTGCCGAACCGCCGCCTGCATCCGCTGACACGGGGATGCGGTTTTGGGCAAACGGGTTCGGTGGATTGCCAATACGCCTACGCTTGGAAGGCGCGGCGTTACCTCAAAGGGCAGACCGGAAGATGCGAGAAAACGATCGTCTCTGGTCAGCCCTGCAAACGCATTTGCAGGGCCTGGATCGGGCCACACTGGCGAATATGCCGGAAGAAAACCATCGCGCAGCCCTCCTTTCTCGACTGATTGATGCGCGCGCTCATAAAGCGTCGCAAGGAAAAATGCAATTGACCCGACGGCCTGATACAAACCGCCGATCGGAAGACATCAAGACGCGAAAGCGACGGGATAGCGTATGGTCAGGCAGGTGTCCGAAAACGCCGGCGCAGCCAGGCGTGACCAATTGCATCGGAGCTTTCCATGGCGACGACACTGACGCTGAGCGAATCCGAGGCTAAGACGGTCATCCAGCATTCGGAGAACAAGACCGACCAGGATGGCCGCAATGTTGGCCACACCATCCGCCAGCACATCAACATCAGCAGGCTCGGCCTGATCACCCGCATGGAAGCCGGGCCGGGCCGTCACGACCGCAAGGACGTGTTCTGGCGCTCCGCCTTCCTCAGCGTCGACAGCGCGGCCAAAGTGCTGAGCGACGCGATGACGGCAATGGCGAACGTCGCCTTCGTGGCGAATTTTTCGGACAGGGCGGACGGCGAGTTTTTGGTCGAGGACCCCGAGGTTCCTGCCTTCTGGTGCCGCGACCAGCGGGGCCGGTTTCCAGCCGGGCAGGTTCACATCTACGCACGGAAAATGGCGCAGCGGCCCTACGGCCTGCACCTGATCACCTTGTTTCCGGTGATCAAGATTTGAGTATCGGGAGCGCTATTCCCATTTTCCCCGAGACGAAACCGTTCGCAATTGGATGACGCAGCACCCGGTCCAACGTCGCTCATCCGGCCGCGCTTCGCTTGGCCGCCTTGTGCCCTAAGAACGGTTCTGCATGGAGGCGAGGCCTTTCCTCAGATGTAGTTCTGCATGAACCGCACACCGGTCTTCTCGACATATTTGCGGACCAGCGCGGCGGCCTGCTGGATATCCGGGTTGTCGGAGGCGGCGGCGAGCGCCAGCTTGTGGTCGCTGTCGTGCAGCGGATAGCCGAACAACGAGTTGGTGTATTGCACCTGCGCCATCAGCCGCCATTCGCTCTCCGGCTCGGCGCCCTTGTGCAGGGCCCGCGTGTCGACCAGGAACAGAGTTCCGGCCTTGCCGGTGATCCGCACCTCCTTCTCCAGAAGCCCGGCCTTGGCGACATCCTCGTCCTTGTGGCGCCGATCCTTCCAAAGCGACGACGGCCGGTCCTGATGGGTGCCGGGGATCAGCGTGTGCGGACCGGAGCCGGGTCCGACATCCGTCAGATAGACGAACAGTTTCACGAAGCTCAGCCGATGCATGTCGTGATGGTAGAGCTGCGCCGTGTCGGACAGATCCTTCTCGGTCTTGGCTTTCGCGGCGGAGTTGAGGAACGAGACAGGCGTGTTGAAGATCGGCGGCACGCCCATGTAGCTCTGCATGATCGACAGCAGCACGGGATCGGCGGCGAGCTCGTACATTTCCTCGAACGTCAGCAGCCAGGAGGACTTCGACTTGAACTGGCGTACCGCGCCGGCTGTTCCTTCGATGGAGGCTTGCAGTTTCGCGGCGCCGTGGTCGGCCTCGAATTTTCCCATCACCTTGCTTTTCAGGCTTTCGACGAGGCGCTGGGGAGCGTCGAATTTTGCGACCCAGTAGCCGTTGTTCTTCAGATGATGAAGGGCGGTGCGGCGGATGCTGTCCCAGTATTCGGCGTCCGGCGGGCGTTTGGCGGCGGGCGTCTTGAGGTCGTGGCGGGGGAACATCGTAGCGGAATAGTCGTACGTCTCCTTGCGGATGTAGGAGGCGATGACGTCGGAGAAAATCTTGTTGCAGCGTCCTTCGGTTTCGCTGAAGCCGGCGCGCAGGGTGAGATAGTCCTCGTTTTCGGTGTTGCCGGCCAGGATGTAGCGCTTGTAGCCGTTCACCATCTGCCTGGTCGTCCAAGATGGCGGCAGGTAGCTGTCGATGTTGTATTCGAGGTCGAGGGCCGCACTTTGTTCAAGGCGAACCGAGTCGATCCTGGCGTCTATCAGCAGTTTGTCCATGAAGGCATTCATCCGGCGATAAAGATTGCGGTTGGGCGCGTGCTGATGCGAGTAGCAGCTAAAGCAATCTTTGGGCAGCCGCAATTTCGGGCGAGCGACCCGGCGTCTTTATTCACCTATCCGGGGCGGAACGCCGATCGGTTGACATCCTCCCGATGTTTTCTGCTATCAGCGGCGATGCCGGCGCAAGTTGAAGGCAGGGCGGCACGACATGACAATCTCTCTCGGACGCTTTTCATGACCAATGTCGCGCTCACCGGGCTGGCCCGCGAACTGGCCGCGCGCGCCGACGCCGGCCGGCCGGTGCGCATCGGCGTCATCGGGTCCGGCGAGATGGGCACCGACCTGGTGACGCAGGGCATGCTGATGAAAGGCGTCGAGGTCTGCGCCATCTCAACCCGCCGTCCGCATACCGCGCGTGAAGCGATCAGCATCGCCTATGGCGACGAGGCGATGGCGCAGGAGGCGGCAACCGCCTCCCAGGTGACCGCCGCGATCGAGGCCAAAAAGATCGCCATCACCTCGAACGAGATGCTGGTGAAAAACCCGATGATCGACGTGGTGATCGACGCCACGGGCAAACCCGGCGTCGCCGCCGATTTCGACCTGATGGCAATGGAGCACGGCAAGCACGTCGTGATGATGAATGTCGAGGCGGACGTCACGATCGGCCGCTATCTGAAGAGCGCCGCCGACCGGCTGGAGGTCGTCTATTCGGTCGGCGCCGGCGACGAGCCGTCCTCGTGCATGGAACTGATCGAGTTCGCCAGCGCGCTGGGCTACACCATCGTGTCCGCCGGCAAGGGCAAGAACAACCCGCTGAACCACGACGCCGTGCCCGACGACTATCGCGAGGAAGCCGAGCGCCGCAACATGAACCCGCGCATGCTGGTCGAGTTCGTCGACGGCTCGAAAACCATGGTGGAGATGGCGGCCATTGCAAACGCCACCGGCTTGGTGCCGGACGTTCCCGGTATGCACGGCCCGAATGCCGATCGCGACAACATGGTGAAGGTGCTGATCCCGCGAGAGGATGGCGGCATTCTGTCTCGGAAGGGCGTGGTCGACTACACGATCGGCAAGGGCGTGGCGCCGGGCGTGTTCGTCATCGTCGAGGCGACGCATCCGCGCATCATCGAGCGCATGGACGATCTGCATGTCGGCAAGGGGCCGTATTACAGCTTCTTCCGCCCATATCATCTGACCTCGCTGGAAGTGCCGCTGACGGCGGCGCGCATCGTGCTGCATGGCAAGCCGGACATGGTGCCGCTGCCCTATCCCGTGGCCGAGGTCTGCGCGGTCGCCAAGCGCGACCTTAAGGTCGGCGAGACATTCGATGCGATCGGCGAGACCTGCTACCGATCCTGGACGATGACGGCCGCCGAGGCGCGGGCGGGCCACGCCGTTCCGGTCGGCCTGCTGGAAGGCGGCAAGGTGTTGAAGCCGGTCAGGAAGGGCGAACTGCTGACCACCGACAACGCCGCGCCGGACGAGACCACACGGCTCTATGCGCTGCGCAAGCTGCAGGACGCGATGCCGCATGACGCGGCTGTCGGGTAGGATTGGGGTCAGGCATGGCCAGCGCTTTTCCTGAGATTTACCTCGTTCGACATGGCGAGACGGAATGGAGCGCGTCGGGAAAACACACCGGGCGGACCGACATTCCTCTGACGCCAGCCGGCGAAGAGGCTGCCCGGAAACTCGCGGACCGGCTGCAAGGCCACTCATTCGTCGCCGTATGGTCGAGCCCATCGCAGCGCGCCTTCAACACCTGCCTGCTGGCCGGCTTTGGCGAGGGCGCCCTTAAAAAGGATGATCTGGCCGAATGGGACTACGGCGCCTACGAGGGGCTGACGACCAAGGAGATACTGGCACAGCAACACGGCTGGCGTCTTTTCCGAGACGGGTGCCCGGGCGGCGAGCAGGCATCCGATGCCGGCGCCAGGGCGGACCGCATCGTCAGTCAGCTTCGAGAAATCGAGGACAATGTGCTCGTGTTTTCAAGCGCGCACTTCCTGCGCGTGCTCACCGCGCGCTGGCTCGGCCTGCCGCCTGAGGACGGCGCCTGCTTCGTCCTCGACACCGCGAGCATCAGCGTGCTCGGTTATGAGCATGATCTCAGCGAGCCGGTGGTTCGGCGGTGGAATGAGAGGTAGGCACCGGTCAGCCGCCGCCACATCCGGTGGCTGAACCACGCGCGCCTTCGCCAAGCATGATCCGACGCCCGGCGAAATTTCGACGCGATCGGTGGGACCTGCTGCCGTTCCCAGACGATAGGCGATGCGCATCCTGCACGATACGATCGGCAAATGCGCGAGATGATATGACACTGTCATTTGTTGTGGTAGGCTGCACACGATAGGAGTTTTGCCATGCGAGCAAGCAAACCCATCACGGTGACGCTCGGAAAACAGCAGCGCAGCGTTGACGAACGTCTCGAATCGGGAGCCTACAATTCGGCGAGCGAGGTGATCCGGGCGGGACTTCGGGCGCTTGACCGTGAGGAGGAGGCGCTCAACGCTATTTTGCGCGAGAAGATACGCGAGGCGCTGGACGAACCTGGACCAGATGTTCCTGCCGTCGAGGTTTTCGAACGGCTTGAACTTAGGCACGCCGAACGCATGAAGTCCTTGCGGTCGTGAGCTTCAAGGTCGTCTTTCGCCCGCGTGCGAACGCCGACCTTGAAGATATCTATGATTTTATCGCTCGTGACGGTCCGCCTGCGGCGATCGCCTTCGTGCGACGTATCCGCGATCATTGCGCCAAACTCGCTTACATGCCAGAGCGCGGACCGCGCCGGGATGATCTCGCCGCTGGCGTCCGCATCCTGCCATTCGAGCGGAGTACGGTGATCATCTATCGCATCGACGACGACACTGTCCGCATCTTGCGCGTGCTTTACGGCGGACGCGACTATCCGAAGGAATGGACTGACGACTGACGATACGCAGTTGCTATTTCCCCAGTTCGACCGACCTCGCCCGCGCCGCCTCGACCGCCTCGGTAACCAGCGTCTTCAGCCGGTCCTCGCCCATCAGCACCGCGAGTGCGGCCGCCGTCGTGCCGTTCGGACTGGTCACCTGCCTGCGCAGCACCGCCGGGTCCTCGCCGCTTTCCGCTGCAAGGCTCGCCGCACCGAAGACCGTCTGCATGGCGAGCACTTTTGCCGTCTCGGCCGGCAGGCCGGCGGTTTGCGCGGCATCAGTCAGGCATTCGATGAAATGGAAGATGTAGGCCGGGCCGGAGCCGGAGACCGCGGTGACGGCGTCCATCAGCCCCTCGTCATCGATGGTCGCCACCGCACCGCTGGTGGTGAGCAGGTCCTTGATGAAACCCAGTTCATCAGCCGGCACACGCGGATTGGCGAACACAACCATCATGCCCTTGCCGATCGCCGCCGGCGTGTTCGGCATGCAGCGCACGAACGGAACCGGTCCGAGAATATCTTCGAAGGTGCTGATCGGCGTGCCGGCCGCGACCGACAGGAAAATCGTTCCGCCGCCCGCAAAGCGCTGGTAGCCGGCTGTCACGTCGCGGATGACCTGCGGCTTGACCGCAAGAATGATGAGGCGCGGCGCAGCATCGGAAGGCACGTCTTCCGACCCGGTGCCCACCGCGACGCCGAGGGCTGCTGCGCGGGCCTGAAGTTCGGCATTCGGCTCGACGACAAAGACTTCGGCGGGAGAAAGCCGGCCCGATTTCAGCCAGCCGGCAAGCATCGCGTAACCCATATTGCCGCAGCCGACCAGAATCGCCTGAATGGCCATCGATTTCCTCCCCCGTCCGCCCGCAACGCGCAGCCCTTGCGCGGCGGCTTCCGTCTAGCGGGGATTCGTTCCCGCGCCAAGCACCGGCTGACGCGCTACCGGCAGCTTGGGGACACCGTCTGCGGGCTTGGGCCGCGCGCCCACGGCGGGGAAACGGGCGGCCAGCCTGAGCCCGATCACCGCGAACACCACGAACATCCATACCGGGTCGGCGCGCCGGAAGAAGAAACTCTCGAGATAGGCGTTCAGCGTGGTGAACAGCAGGATCATCATGAAAAGGTCGCCGAGCAGCACGTTCTCGCGGTAGCGCGGGATGCGCAGATAGTCGACGACGGGGGTGACCAGGAACGCCCAGACCGCCACGCCGAGCCCTGGCAGGCCCATCTGGAGGGCGATGTCGAGATAACCGTTGTGACCGTGCACGATGCTGCGGATGTCCCAGTCGCGGTCGAAGGGCTGGCTCATCGATTCCAGGAACGGCGTGCCCCAGAAACTGTCGTAGCCATACCCGACCCATGGCTGCTTCATGATCATCTCGCCGGCGAAGTCCCACAGCGTGGTGCGACCGGTATAGGTCATCTCCGGAAAATTCCAGGTCACGAACTGCTTCAGCGGATCGATGAAGACGATGCCGAGCGTGGCGAGCGCCGTGCCGGCGACGGCGATCCAGAACAGCGCGGCGGCGACCGGACGCATTCCGAACAGCCCCGGCACGGCGACCACGATCATCGCGACGGGCACAAGCCCGGCAGTCGTCTTGGAGCCGGTATTCGCCATGAAGATGAAGGCCGAGAGGAACAGGATAGCGCCCGCCCATTTGCGGCCGCGCCGGAAAAGATAGAGCCCGCAGAAGGAGAGGCAGGCCATGACCGGGCCGGCGACGTTCTTGTGCGAGAACACGCCTCGCCACAGCCCGGCGTGCTGCGGCTCCATAGAGGCCGCCGTGTGCTTGGCCTCGTTCGGGAACAGCACGAGCCCGACGTAGCAGATCGCCACGACGGTGAGGCCGCCCACCGCCAGCACCGTCGAAAAGGCGTCGGCATCGCGTGGTATGGCGAGCACGGTTCCCACCACCAGGATGCCGATAAGCGTGAAGGAGAACGCGCGCATCGCCGCGGACGGGCTGGTGGCGTCGGCCACCGACAGCACGGCAAAGCCGAGCATCAGCAGGAACGAGAAGCTGAACAGCGCCGACACCACCCGCGGCGTGGCGAGCAGGCCCAGCGACAGGATCGAGATCGCGCCCAGCGAACCAAATCCAAGCTGGTTGACGATGTTGCCGCCGGTCTCCGGTTCTCCTCCGCCGCCCGGCTGGAACGGCTGGAACGAGATCATCAGTATGGCGAACAGGCCGGTTGCGATGACCGTCGGCAGGTGAACCGAGGACAGCGGCGAGGAAAAGGAAAACGGCTCAGTTCTTCTCGGGCTGACGGTATTGCTCATTGGCGTATCCGAACTCGGCCATGACGCGTCCGGCAGCAACATACACCGGATAAAGGCCGACCGAAGGCGAACCTGTGCGGATCAGGCGGACTATTCCGCGCAGCGGCGACGCGGCCAGCAGCGCCAGGCTTTTCAGGAATACCTTTGCATTCGCGAAGGGCGTTCCGGCGCGCTTCTTCTTTTCCACCAGCGTCGAGATGACGCCATTGCGCAGGCTGCGGGCGCGGATCCAGTCGGCCTCGACCCGCCGGGCCGGCACGGTCTCGCGCAGGATCGCTTCGGCGCACCAGGCAAGCTTGAATCCCCGTTGCATCGCGCGGCTGAGAAAGTCGGAATCGCCCCCGCCCATGAAGTTGAATCTGAGGTCGAGGAACGGGCGCTCCATGGCATCGAGCACACGCCGCGAGACGAAAAGGTTGCCGGAAGAGTAGAGCGCCGGCACCAGGCCGCTCGTGCGATAGGGCGGCGCGAAAACCGGATGGTCGGCCCATCGCTGATGCGACGATTGCGCAAAAACCGGCACCTGCGGCCCCCCGACGATATCGGCGCCGAATGTTGTGGCGGCCTCGCTCAGGCGTTGCAGCCAGTCGGGATCGGCGATCTCGTCGTCATCGATCACCGCGACGGCCTTGAGGTTGGGGAAACGCTCCAGCGCGGTCAGCCAGCCGGCATTGTAGGCGCAGCAATTGCCGCGATCATGCGCGATGATGACCAGACCTTCGACGGAACCCGACAGGAAGCGCGGCGATGCGGCCTCGACGCCCTGCCGGCCTTCTGCGTCGTTTTCCATGACGATGACGCCGAAGCGGCGGTCGGTCCGCTGCGCCGAAATCGATTCCAGCGTATCGAGAATCTGTTGTGGCCGGCGGAACGTCGGCACCGTGACGGCGATCTCGACGGCTTCGCTATCGAGCCCGGGTGACACCGCCTCGACCGTGATACTGGGATTGTCCATCAAGGCCGGCGCTTCCGACACGTTTTCTCGCCGCGAGATTGCATTGCACGCTATAAGGATTCGTTAAACACCTTGCACGTTGCCCGCTGAAACCTTTCGCAAGCGGTCGACTGTATGCGTGTTTTATCAACATTTCAGCGGCATCTGCTAAAGGTATCGATCTGGAAGTTCGAATGCATCTCTTGTTCGTCACCTCGATCGTACCCGATGGGTCACTTGCCTCGGGATACGAGATCGCCAACGAAGCGATTGTCGACGCGTTGCGCCGTGCAGGCGTGCGGGTGACGGTGCTCGGCTACACCTGGCCCGGACGAAAGCCGGCCGATCCCGACGAAACCGTCGTCTTAGGGTCGGTCGACGTCCGCAACGAGACGGCGTCGTCTCTGCAGAAAGTGCGATGGCTTGCCGACGCTGTGCGCGGCGGCCTGACTTTCTCGTCAGCCAAGCTTCGGATAGTAGGTGCGGGTGTCCTGCGCGAAGCGATCCGCGGCGCCGGGCCGGTGGACGGTTATGTCTTGAATTCCGTTCAACTCGCCGGCGCCTATGAGAAATGCTTCGAGGACAGGCCGTTCCTGTTCGTCGCGCACAATGTTGAAGCGCAATCGGCGCGGGAGAATGCGCGGACGGCGCAAGATGCCTTTCAGCGGCTGCTGTTTCGCAGGGAAGCGCAGTTGTTGCAAGGACTTGAAAGCCGGCTTTGCCGCAAGGCGCGTTTCGTCTTCACGCTTGCCGAGGAAGATCGCGAAGCGCTCGGCGTCGCTTCCGACAGCCGATCGGCGTCGCTGCCGCTTGTGACCCGCGAGATCGCGCCTTCCGCGCAGTCGCCGGTGGAGATCGATTGCGAAGCGGCAATGATCGGAACCTGGACGTGGCAGCCGAACCGGGTCGGCCTGACATGGTTCCTCGACGAGATCGTGCCGCATCTGCCGGCGGGTTTCAGGATAAAAATCGCCGGATCGGTGCCGGCCGGCATGGCTTCAAGCCACCCGGGCGTGACCTTTGTCGGACGTGTGCCGGACGCGCATGAGTTCGTCCGCAGGGCAGCGATGGTGCCGCTGATCAGCCGGGGCGGCACCGGGGTCCAGTTGAAGACGATCGAGACTTTCGAATTGGGCCTTCCATCGGTCGCCACATCGAGCGCGTTGCGCGGCATCGCTTACCAGCCCGAAAATTGCGTCGTTGCCGACGATCCCCGGCAATTCGCCGCCGCCATGGTGGCGTTGGCGGCGGGCAAGCCGCGATATGTCGACGGGCGCGGCTTCCATGAGGCGCAGCGGGCCGCACTCGACAGCCGCATCGCGACAGGCCTCGAAACCCTCTTGCCGGTCGGTCAGGAGGCCTGCGCATGAACACGCATGCCAGGTTCGCGCACATCGTCGTGCCGGATTGGAAATCCGTGCTCGGCGTTTCCGTTGCCAGCATCAGCCGGGCGGAGGCGGTCTCGCTGCTTCAGCGGATGCTCGAGGAGGGCCACTTTACCCGTGTCGGGTTCCTCAATGCGCATGTGGCGAATATGGCCTCGACCGATCCCGAATTCGCCGATGCGCTGGCAGATTTCCTGGTCCTTCCCGATGGCATCGGGGTCGATATCGCCGCGAAACTGCTCTATGGCGAGCCCTTTCCGGCAAATCTCAACGGCACCGATCTGGTGCCAGGGTTCCTGCGGGAAACCCAGCGGCCGCTGACCGTCGGACTGATCGGCGCCAAGGCGCACAATGTCGAACTCTCGGTCAAACATTTTGGCATGATCGCGCCCCAGCATCGGTTCGTGCTGATCAATGACGGTTATTTCACCAAGCACCAAGAGCCTGAAATCCTTGAGCGAATTCGCGCGCTGCGGCCGGACGTCCTGCTGGTGGCCATGGGCGTGCCACGCCAGGAATTGTGGATCGCCCGCAACATTACCGAACAGCATTGCACGATGCCCATAGCCGTAGGCGCGCTGTTCGATTTCATGAGCGGTGCTGTGCCGCGCGCGCCGTTGATCATCAGGCGGCTGCGGATGGAGTGGGTGTTCCGGCTGTGGATCGAGCCGGCGCGGCTGTGGCGACGTTATGTGCTTGGAAATCCAGTCTTTATTGCCCGCGTGCTGCGCGAGAAATTCAGGCGATCCAAGATTCCGGCATGAACAAGCGGTTCACTCCCGACGAGCAAGCGGCGGTGGCGGGGATGGCCTCAAGGGAGACGCCGCGGGCGGCGATGGTGACGGCGAGCTACGGGCCGGATTTCGAGCGCTGCCGGCTGCTTTGCGAGACGGCCGACCGCCATGCCACTGGAATCGCTCATCATTATATCCTCGTCGAAGGCCGGGACGTTGCCCTGTTCAAGCAGTTGGAGACGCCGAAACGCACCGTGGTCGACGAGCGCGATCTGCTGCCTAAGTGGCTGAAATGTTTCGACGATCCGCTAAGCGGGTTCAAGCGGCGAATCTGGCTGAGTTTTCGTACCAAACCGCTGCGCGGCTGGCATGTCCAGCAATTGCGCCGCATCGCGATTGCCTCGCATGTCTCTGAAAACACTCTGGTTTTCTGCGATTCGGATGTCGCGTTCCTACGCCCGTTCGATTTCGGCGCGTTCCGAAAGGATGGGAAGACGCGGCTGTTCAGGCGCGACCATGCGCTGCGAGAGGAAGGGCTGGACGGTCACATCCAGCAGCGCATCTGGTCGACCAATGCCGGCAAGCTATTGGGATTGCAGGCAAAAAACGATGTCGGCCACGACTACATCACCACGCTGATCGCCTGGGACCGGGAGACGGTGGTGGCCATGTGCCGGCACATCGAGGCGATCAATCACCGGCATTGGGTGGCTGCGATCGGGTCGGAACGCAAATTCTCCGAATGTCTGATCTATGGCCGCTATGTCGACGAAGTGATTGAAGGCAAAGGACATTTCCACGACGCGCGCGAGTTCTGCAACGTGCTTTGGTACGGCACCGCGCTGTCCGACGACAAATTCCGCGCCTTCGTGGCGGCCATGTCGCCGGAGCAGGTGGCGATCGGCATGCAATCCTTCATCGGCACGGACGTGTCACGAATCCGCCGCCTTGTTTTGGTTGAATAATTTCCGCCAGCCGCGACGGGGAATCGCGCGCGGCAAGTTCCGAATATGAAATGAAATCATACACTTGTCGGAAAATGGCGTGCCAATCCGGGGCTTTGGGCTGACGCGCACCCCTCACTAACATGACGCGACGGCTGTTTTCGCGGTTTTGGGCTGCCGGCAAGGCGTCTTGCTATGCCGTGGGCTGATCCCATGGCTGTGGATGCCAGGCCGGTCGAACGCAGCCGGTCAGATCTTCTTCGCCGGCATGCGCAAGGCCGAATAGGTGAGCGCGGCCGAGACGAGATAGAGGACCGCGAAGACGGCATTTAGCGACCAGATCAGATCGGCCGCCTCGGTCGTATGGGCCAGGAGAAGCGCGAGCAAGACCGCCTTGGCCGCCGCCAGCAAGGCGAGGTTGATGGCGCGCACCGCCGTCTGGCCTCGGGCAAACAGAAGTTCGGCCTGGTATTCGACTAGGTTGCGCGCGCCGGGGATGGTCAGCGCCAGGATGACCAGGCCGGCGGCCTGGGCGATGTTGCGGCCGAGCGCGTTCGGGAAGAAATACAGCACCAGCGCCAGCGTGCAGAGGGCTGCGGTCGATACCGCGAAGATGCCGAGTTCGATGCCGGCGCGGAGTTTCAGGCTGGACAGCATCGCCGGCGTCCGCATCATGCGCTGCACCAGCATCATCGTGAACGTGCGGATCGGGATCGCGGTCAGGTCGACGAGGCGCATGATGACGGCATAGATGCCGGCGAGATGCGCGCCGCCCACGGCGAGCACGACGAATTTGTCGAACTCCATCTGCAGGTAGAACAGCACCTCCGCGCCGGCGACGTAGATCGAATCGGCGAGCTTTCGCCAATAAAGGCGCGGCCGGAATTTTATGCGCTGGCGCGGATAGAAGCGGCCGAAAGCGATCACGAAGACGATGGCGTTGGCGGCGAGGTAATAGAGCGACCAGTTCGCCAGCGAGACATCGGCCTGCAGCATGAAGACGCCGGCCGCCACCGCCCGCATGGCCGTGCCGAGTATGGTGAGCAGCGAGGCTTTTGCAAATGCGCCGAGGCCGTTGTTGACGATGATCGCCAGTTCGACCGGCCGCCAGAGAAGGGCTTCGGCGATGATGACCGCGGCGAACACATGCACCTCCAGCAGGCCGCCGAAGAACAGCGCGAAGGTGATCCACGCTGCCAGCGCCAGCACTGGCAGCGATAGCGCCGAAAGCAGGATGAAGCCGCCGGTGAAGGTGCCTATCAGCCGTGGCCGGATCGTCGCGACCCTGTAGAGCGCCGATATGAAACCGAAACCCAGGATACGCGACAACATGACGCCCGCGGCCGAAGCGGTGGCGAACACGCCGAAATCGGCGAGGGAAAGCGTGTTGGCGAGGAAGATGAAATAGGCAAGTGAGAAGACCAAACGACCGCCGGCGCCGCTCACTGCCGCCATATAGTCGCGCAACAGGTGGCGGCGCTCGGAGATGAGCGCTATCAATCGCGAAAACGGGTGATTTCGCGCGCTATCGGCGGGGTCGGCCATGATGCGGACACTAATGCGGAATCATTAATCCGCGGTTCCGGGATATGGAAGCGGCGATGACCAAGAGTTGTATGAAGTTCAACCATTTGCCATTGACGGTTGCCGGGAATTAACGATTTGTTTTCCATGTCCCTTTAGGGTGGCTTAACGGATCGATAACCACCCCTTGCCGGCCGAGCGGAAAAGCGCGCCTTTATGCTGCACCCCGACGACCAAGATACGGTAGAGCGCGAGCGGTCTCTGCTGTCGCTCGGAGACGCGCTGCGTGACGAGCCGGCGCCAGCGCCGTCGCGGCTGGCGAGGGCGCTGGCGGAGGTGCGCTCGGAGACGGGTGCCGGCGCCCAGGCGGCCAATGACGCCGCGGCGCGGCACCGTCTCGCGCGCTCGCGCAGGGTTGCGCGCGAGACGCCGCTGTTGCACGCTCTCCGCGCTGCTCCGGATGCCTGGGTGGCGGAGAGCCGGCATGGACCCCTGCCGGAATCCGAGCCCCAGCCGGCGGACGCGCGGGAAGCAAGCGCGGCCTCGGTCGCGCGCGAGACCGTCGACGATCGGTTGCCCCCGGCAGCCGAGGAGAGAGCCGACGCCGAGCATGGCCGCAAAGCGACTGCCCCGGCGTCGCAGTCGCGGGCCGAGGACGTTGGCGAATCGATATTCGACCAGCCCTCCCCGCGAAGCCGTCCAGCCTATCGCGAACGTTTCACGCCGTCGGCCGATGACATGGAAGCGGCGGAGCCCCGCGGCGAGGCGCCCCAACCCGCGCCGACGCCGCGTGAGCAAGAGACAGGCGGATCGATGTGGGACGAGCCGGAACCGCCGCGCCGCCCAGCCCTTCGCGAGCCAACCTATCGCGAGCCAACCTATCGCGAACCGACGGTTCAGGCCTCCGCGCCCAACGGCAATGGCGGCTTGTGGAATCCGCTGATCGATCCCGGCACGGTGGTCGCCGGCGTCATCCGCTCGAAATGGATCATCGCGGCGACAACGATCGCCGGCGCCATGCTCGGCGTGCTGATCGCGTTGAACACGCCGAAAAAATTCGAGGCGTCCACGGAACTGCTGGCAGATCCGCGCGACCTCAATCTCGTAGACCGCGAACTGACGCAATCCGGCATTTCCAACGAGGCGACGCTGGCCATCGTCGAGAACCAGGTCCGTATCCTCACCTCCGGCACCGTCATCTCCAAGGTGGTGAACGAACTCCATCTGGCCGACGATCCGGAATTCAACGGCCAGGGGCCGGCCTCCGGCCTCAAGGGCATGCTGTCGCCTATCCTTTCGGTGTTCCGCGCCAAGGACGGCGAAGACGACCCGAACCGCCGCTACGCGCTGGCAGCGATGAATCTCGGGCGGGCGCTGTCGGTCGAGCGCGGCGGCAAGACCTTTGTCATCGTCGTCAGCGCGACGACGCAAAGCCCGGACAAGTCCGCGCTGATCGCCAACACCATGGCCGACGTGTTCCTGCAAAGCTACGGCCAGTTGCAGTCGGACACGGCGGGCCGGGCGGCGACCGAACTGTCTTCGAAACTCGACGAACTGCGCAAGGGCGTCGAGGCGGCGGAGCGCAAGGTCGAGACCTACCGGGCGGAGAACGATCTGATAGACGCGCAGGGGCGGCTGATCTCCGACGACGACATCGTCAAGCTGAATGAACAGCTCGCCATCGCGCGGGCGCGCACGCTGGAACTGAACGCACGGGCCGCGTCGACCCGCGGCGTCAGCGCCGATGCGGTGCTGGCCGGTTCGCTGCCGGAGG
Organism: Mesorhizobium yinganensis; assembly: GCF_040081985.1. Classification (NCBI taxonomy): domain Bacteria; kingdom Pseudomonadati; phylum Pseudomonadota; class Alphaproteobacteria; order Hyphomicrobiales; family Phyllobacteriaceae; genus Mesorhizobium; species Mesorhizobium yinganensis. The sequence continues at coordinate 108,336 of NZ_JBEBMH010000012.1, forward strand.
AATTGGCGTCGCCTTCGATGCAGGAACTGCGGGCCCAATATTCGGCGCTCAAAGGCGAATCGGACCGGCTGGCGGTGCGGCTGGGGCCACGCCATCCGCAGCTTCTGGCGCTGCAGGCGCAACTGGCCGGCTCGCGCGGCCTGATCGAGGCCGAACTGAGACGGATCATCGCTTCGATCCAGACCGATCTCAAGCGGGCGGTGCAACTGGAGCAGGAACTGTCCTCGCGCCTGGCCCAGCTCAAGGTCAAGCAGGGCAGCCTGAGCGACAAGATGGTGTCCCTGCGCGAGCTGGAACGCGACGTGACCGCGAAACGCGCCGTCTACGAAGCCTATCTGCTGCGCGCCCGCGAGACCGGCGAACAGCAGGGCATCAACAGCGCCAATATCAGCGTCATCTCGAAAGCCTACCCGCCGCTGGAATCGAATCCGCCGTCGCGCAGCACGATTGCGCTTGCCGGCATGCTGCTCGGCTTGATGGCCGGCATCGGCATCGGCGGCGTGCGCGGCACCGTGGACAGCCTGCGCGACAGGGTGCGCGGCAAACCGCCGAAGCTCGCCTGGCGCCTGCCCCGCCGGCCGGCTGCCACGATGTTCGATCAGGACGACGGCGGCGCGGCGAATGCCGATGAAACGCCTGCCGAAGCCACCGCCGACCGCATGGCGGAAGCCACCAGCATCCAGAATCCCGAATTCGCGCCCGAGCCCAGCGCCTCGGCTTCCCAGCAACACACCCACCCGTCCGAAAACCCCAAGGACACCGCCATGCAACATCCGTTCGCCATGCATACGCCGCCGTTCGATCCGAGCCAGCCGCCCGCCGCGCATCCCTATGCAACGCCGGGGCAGGCGCAGCCGGCGATGCCGCAGGCCGCCTATCCGCAGCAGCCGATGCCGCCCGCCGGCTACGCTGCTCAGCAGCCCATGGCGCCGTCGGCCTATGGCCAGCCGCAGCCCGCGCAGCCGTCCGGCTATTCGCCGCAGCAGACCTATTATCCACCCTATCCGCAGCAGCCGATGCCGCAGCCGGGCTATGCGCAGCCTTACGGTTATGCCCAGCCTCTGCCGGCGCAGCAGCAGTATTACGGCCAGCCCGCGCCGGGCTATTGGCAGCCGCAGCCGTTTCCGCCTGCTCCGGTGCCGCAGCCCTATGTGCAGCCGATGCCGGGGCATCCGCAGGCCTACGCGCCGCAGCAGCAACAGCCGGTGAACCCGCAGCGGCCGATCGCCGAGAGCCTGCAGAACGCGCCTGCCGAGGAATCGCCGATCGAGGAGATCCGTGCCAGCCTGCGCGAGTTCCGCGACGCCATCCGCGAACTGGCCGAGTCGCGCTCGCGCCGACGCTACTTCTGACAAGCCAAATCCACCGCCGTGACGGGTTTGCGTCAGACTGCGACGCTCTGGCGGGATTGTGCGCCTGAATTTTGATGACTATGCCGACCCGACACAGATGCCCGGGGGACCAGTCATGGCAGAAATCATCGACGGCAAGGCCGTGGCGGAGGATGTGGTTGCGCGGGTAAAGGACCTCGCGGCCGAGTTGAAGGCGGGGCGGGGCATCGTGCCGGGCCTGGCGGTGGTGATCGTCGGCGAGGACCCGGCCAGCCAGGTGTATGTAGCCTCCAAGGGCAAGAAGGCCAAGGAATGCGGCTTTCATTCCGTCCAACATACGCTGCCGGCCGAGACAGGCGAGGCCGAACTGGTCAAGCTCATCGAGACGCTCAATGCCGACCCGGCGATCCACGGCATATTGGTGCAACTGCCGCTGCCGGGACACATCGATTCGGGCCGCATCATCCAGACCATCGCGCCGGACAAGGACGTAGACGGATTCAATTTCGTCAATGTCGGCAAGCTCGGCACCGGCGAGCTGGAGACTGCCTTCGTGCCTTGCACGCCGGCCGGCTCGATGCTGCTGATCGAGCGGGTGCGCGGCAAGGACCTGTCCGGGCTGAACGCGGTGGTGGTCGGGCGTTCGAACATCGTCGGCAAGCCGATGGCAAACTTGCTGCTCGCCGCCAACTGCACCGTCACCATCGCGCATAGCCGCACCAAGGACCTGCCGGCGCTGGCGCGCACCGCCGACATATTAGTCGCAGCCGTCGGCCGGCCGGAGATGATCAAGGGCGACTGGGTGAAGCCCGGCGCGACGGTCATAGATGTCGGCATCAACCGTGTGCCTGCGCCCGACAAAGGCGAAGGCAAGAGCCGCCTCGTCGGCGACGTCGCTTATGCCGAGGCGTCGAAGAATGCCGGGGCGATCACGCCGGTGCCCGGCGGCGTCGGCCCGATGACGATTGCGCTGCTGATGGCCAACACGCTGGTGTCGGCGTATCTGCGCGAGGGGCTTGCGAGGCCGTCATTCTAGAAGCGAATAGCGAGTAGGGAGTAGCGAATAGGGTTTTTCGGTTCCTGCCCTATTCGCTATTCGCTATTCCCTACTCGCTCCCTTGCGCCGCAACGGCGTTCCGATAGAAAAACCGGCCATGATCGAAGAAGCGCAAACCGGCAGGCAGTTCGGCTTCCTGCTGGTCGACAAGTTCTCGATGTTTTCGCTCGCCGCGGCCATCGACGCCTTTCGCTCGGCCAACCGCCTGCTCGGCCGCGATTTCTACGGCTGGACGACGGTCTCGGCCGACGGCGACGCCGTCATGGCGTCGAACGGCCTGCCGCTGAAGATCGACTACAGTGTCGCCGACCTGCCGCCGGTCGACATCCTGTTCATCTGCGTCGGGCTGACCACCGAATTTCCGGGCAAGAGCAAGGTGCTGGGCGCGCTGCGCAGCCTCGGGCGGCGGGGCGCCGCGCTGGGCGCGCTGTCGGTCGGCTCCCACATCCTTGCCGAGGCGGGGCAGTTGGAAGGCCACCGCTGCACCATCCACTGGGAAAACCGCGCCGGCTTCATGGAAAAATTCCCGGAGATCGACTGCACCGGCAACGTTTACGAGATCGACCGCAAGCGCTACACCTGCGCCGGCGGGACGACCTCCATCGACCTGATGCTGGAAATCGTACGCCGCGACCATGGCGTCAACATCGCCAACGGCGTAGCCAACCAGTTCCAGCACGAGCGCATCCGCTCGGCCGGCGACCGCCAGCGCGTCGGGCCGGAGCGGGACCTCACCGGCAAGTCGGAGAAGCTCAAGAAGATCGTCGAGCTGATGGCCGACAATCTCGACGAGCCGTTTTCGGCCGTGGAGCTCGCCAAGTCGGCGGGCCTGTCGGTACGGCAGGTCGAGCGGCTGTTTTTGCGGCATCTCACGGTGACGCCGGGGCGCTATTACATGCGCCTCAGGCTCGAGCGCGCGCGCGAATTGCTGCGCCAGACCAACATGCCGATCCTCGACGTGGCGATCGCCACCGGTTTCACCTCGCATTCATATTTCGCGCAAAGCTATCGGCTGCAGTTCGGCCGGCCGCCCAGCGAGGAACGGCGGACGACGTATTGAGGCGGATATGCTGACGGTTCGATCTGCCGGGGATGCGGACGCCGGTGCGATCTGGGACATGCTGGAGCCGGTGCTGCGGGCCGGCGAGACCTATGCCCTGCCGCGCGACTGGACGCGCGGCGAGGCTCTCGCCTACTGGTTCATGCCGGGACACGAAGTGTTCGTGGCCGAAGCCGATGGCGCGGTTTGCGGGACCTATTACCTGCAGGCCAACCAGCGCGGCGGCGGTGCGCATGTCGCCAATTGCGGCTACGTGACCGCCGGCAGCGCCGCCGGCAAGGGCGTGGCGACGGCGATGTGCGAACATTCGCTGCGCCATGCGGCGGCATGCGGGTTTCGGGCCATGCAGTTCAACTTCGTGCTGTCGTCCAACACACGCGCCGTGGCTTTGTGGCAGCGGCTGGGCTTCGCCATCGTCGGCACGATCCCGGCGGGTTTCGAGCATCCGAGGCTCGGCCTGGTCGATGCCTATGTCATGCATCGTTTTCTCGACACAACCGGATTGTAACGGACAGGCCGCTTCCAGTTGCAGGGGCGGCGGACTAAACACGTGGTCCGCCGACCGAATCGCGAGGGACCGATGATTTTCAGCTTCGCACGCGCCCTGCTGCCGCTGTCCTTCCTGGCCGCGGCGGCGATGCCGAGCCTCGCAGCCGAGCGCGCCATGATCGTGCTCGACGCTTCCGGCTCCATGTGGGGCCAGATCGATGGCCGGCCGAAGCAGATGATTGCCCGCGAGGCGCTGCGGGACGCGCTGCAGACGCTTCCCACCGATCGCCAAGTCGGCCTGATGGCCTATGGGCACCGCGACAAGGCGAGTTGCGAGGACATCGAATTGCTTGTTCCGCCCGCCGCCGGATCGGCGGGTGCGATCACGTCCGCCGCCGACCAGTTGAAATTCGTCGGCAAGACGCCGCTGACGGCGGCGGTGCGCAAGGCTGCGGAGGACCTGAAATACACCGAGGACAAGGCGACCGTCGTGCTGCTCACCGACGGCACGGATAGCTGCAAGGCCGATCCCTGCGCGCTGGGCCGTGAACTGGAGCAGAGCGGCGCCGATCTGACGGTCAATGTCGTCGGACTGGGGCTGACGGCGGAACAGGGCCGTGAGGTCGCGTGCCTCGCCGAAACGACCGGCGGCAGGTTCATTCAGGCGGGCGATGCCTCGCAACTCAGGGAGGCCCTGTTCCGGGCAATCGTTGCCGTGCCGGAGCCGACCCCGCCCGTCCCCGTTGCCGCGGCGCAGCCGGAACCGGCTGACACGCCGGCACTAGAAGCGGCGCCGGCCGCGGCCTCCGGGGAGCCGGAATTCAACTTCATGCCGTCCATCGTCATGGCCGAAGGCGCCGCGCGGTTGACCGATGCCAGCCCATCCTACGAGATCTACGCGGCGAATTCCGACGGCAGCAAGGGCGAGCGCATCGGCATCGAGTTCAACCCCTACAAGGGCAATCTGAAGCCCGGCGACTACATCGTGCATGCATCGCTGGGCGAGGTGGCGGTCGAGCAGCCGCTCAAGGTCGAGGCCGGCAAGACCTATCAGCCGACCTATGTGCTCAATGCCGGCATTTTGGTCGTCCGGCCGCTGGCAAGCGCCGGCGGCGAGGTCAACAGCGCCGCATCGATCATCATCGACTATCCCGGCGCGCCTTTTCCCGCGACCTACTACGGCGAAGCCAAGGCCGTCCTGCCGGCGGGCGAGCAGAAAGTGACCGTCAAGATCGGCGGCGGCGAGACCAGCGAGACCATCCAGCTTGCGGCCGGCCAGACCGTCGAGAAGGAAGTCGTGGTGGCGGTCGGGCAGATGCGGGTCAACGCCCTCTACAAGGCCGGCGGCGAAAAGATCGGCGAGTCCGGACTGGCGGTCAGCGTCTTCAAGGCGGGCGGTTCGGACGACGAGGCCGGCTACGGCTACGGCTCGGAAAGCAGCTACGACCTGCCGCCCGGCGACTACAGGGTGGTTGCGCGGCTCGACCGGGCGGAAGCCGAGATTTCGGCAAGCATCAAGGCCGGCGAATCGTCGGACGTGACGATCGTCCTCGACGCGGGCACGCTGTCCGTCTCGGCGCCCGGGGCCAACGAGATCGAGATATTCGCCGCGGCCAAGGACGCCCAGGGCAACCGGAAATCCTTCGGCAAAGGTTATGGCGGCAGCGAGCTGACGACCCTGCCGGCGGGCGACTATCTCATCTCGGCCGGATATCCGGAAACCGACCGGAAATCCGAGACGAGCGTGACGGTGAAGGCCGGGGAGCGTTCCGAGGTGACGGTGGCGAGGCAGCGGCCCGGCTGATCGTTCCCCGATAATGTCCCTCCCCTCGGCGCGCCGGTCACGCGCTGAGAAAACCGCCGTCCGCCGCCAGCACATGGCCGACGACATAGGCGGACCGATCCGACGCCAGCCACACCGCCGCCTCCGCGACCTCTTCCGGCCGGCCCATGCGGCGCAGCGGCAGGCCGGCGGCCACGGCGTCGAGCCCGCTCACGCCGCCGACCGCGGCGATCATCATGTCGGTGACCACCCGTCCCGGCGCGACCGCGTTGACGCGCACGCCCCGCGGCGCACACTCCATCGCCGCCGAACGCACGAGGGAGATCACGGCGGCCTTCGAGGCTGAATAGATCGAGAAGCCCGGATTGGGATTGCGCACGCCGCTGACCGAGGCGTTGACGACGATGCTGCCCCCGCCCTGCGCTGCCATCGCCGGAATCTGATGGCGCAGGCACAGGAACACCGAGCGGACATTGGCATCGAAGACGGCGTCGAAGGTCTCGCCGGTCTGCTCCTCGATCGGCTTGCGCGTCTCCTGATGGCCGGCATTGTTGAAGGCCACGTCGATCCGCCCGAAGCGTTGCAGCGCGGTCGCCACCAGCATAGAAACATCCTCCTCGTCGGTGACATCGGCCCGCACGAACAGGCTTTCGGCTCCGGCCGCCCGGCAGGCACTGGCGGCAGCCTCGCCTTCCGCGACACGCCGGCCCGCCACGATCACAGCCGCCGCACCCTCCCCGGCCATGAGTTTTGCCGCCGCGCGGCCGATGCCGCTGCCGCCGCCCGTCACCAGGCAGATTTTGCTTGCCATCCTGTTTTGAACGGGAGGCTCCGGCGAGGTTTTCAACGCTGCGGCCATTCTCGTATCTCCAGTCGGTATGACGACGTCTTGCGGAAATTAAGTTGTATGATACAACTATATTCTAAAAAGGAAAGCCTTCATGGATCGTCGACAAGACCGGCCACAGATCGAAAAGGTGCGCGACGCCTCGCGCCGGGTTGTCCGCGAACTGGGTTTCATGAAACCGACGGTGGGCGCCACCGGCCTGCCGATTTCCGCGGTACATGCGCTGATCGAGATCGGCGCCCGCGAAAGCCTGACGGCGGCAGCGCTCGGCGACACCCTCAATTTGGAAAAGTCGAGCGTCAGCCGCATGCTGCGCAAGCTGGTCGAGTCCGGCGAGATCGAGGAGCGCGAAAATCCGCACGATGCGCGCTCGAAAATCCTGTCGCTGACCGCCCACGGCCGCGACATGCTGCGGCGGATCGACCGTTTCGGCCGCGGCCAGGTCGAGGGGGCCTTCAGCCATCTGTCGCACGACCAGCGGCGCATCGTCGTTGCCGGGCTCGACGCCTATGCCGGCGCGCTGGCGACCGCGCGCCAGGCAGAGAGGGGCCCGCCCGCGCCGGCGGAAATCGAAATCGTCTCGGGTTATGTGCCGGGTGTCATCGGTCGCGTCGCCGAGATGCACGGGCGCTACTACGCCGAGCCTTACGGTTTCGGGCGGTTCTTCGAAGCGAAGGTGGCCAGCGGCATCGCCGAGTTCTCGGCGAGGCTGGATAGGCCGATGAACGGCCTCTGGGCGGCGCTGCGCGGCGGCGAGATCGTCGGCACCGTCGCCGTCGACGGCGAGGATTTCGGGCCTGGCATCGGCCATCTGCGCTGGTTCATCATGGACGATGCCGTGCGCGGGCTGGGCATCGGGCGCCGTCTCCTGTCGCAAGCCGTCGCCTTCTGCGACCGTCAGGAATTCGGCCACGTCGACCTCTGGACCTTACGCGGCCTCGACGCGGCGCGAAAGCTCTACGAGGATTTCGGTTTCACGCTGGCCGAGGAACTTGTTGGCGATCAGTGGGGCAGAGAGGTAACCGAACAACGTTTTCGACGCTTGGCGCGAACCTGAGCCCGCCCGGGGCTTGCGCTTTCGGGAGCGGGCGTCGGCGAACCCCACCTATCCGCGTAAGGCCCCGAGGGCGCTCAACGCACTGGCGCCAGAGGCCGCAACCAGCTCCGGTTCTGAAAATCCGCTCGATTGAGGCGATGGTGCTGCCAGAGAGGATTGAACTCTCGACCTCTCCCTTACCAAGGGAGTGCTCTACCACTGAGCTACGGCAGCTATCCGAATGCGGCGCCTTCTGCCACATGGTGCGGACAAGCGCAAGGCGTCTGTGAATGCCTTTGTCTCGCCCGCGAGGCGCCATCAGCGGGCCGCATTTTTTCGGCCTTGATGGACCGTCGAACACGCGGACGGGATGAGATACATTGATCCAGTTCCAGTGACGATGCCGGACGGGGACCGTGGCGGACGAAAAGCAGGACAGAGTGCAGGGAAAATCCGGGCGCGCCGCAAGGCTCGCCAGCGAACTGCGCGCCAACCTCGCCCGCCGCAAGGCGCAGGCGCGGTCGAGAGGGGCCGAGGGAAAGCAACCGCGGTCGCCTGAGCCTGAAAGCGGCGTGGAGAACAGGCCGGCGGAAGCCGACGAATGAGCATAGCCGTGTTGAAAGGCGTCCATGGAGCCCCGCGCAGGGGCATTTCTTGAACCGCGCAACGCTATCGTTTACAGCGTGCGCTTTGGGTTATCCTTCAAAATCCGGGTGATTCGCCGGGAAAGTGATTTTCATGGACCGCATCAGACTGGTCGGGGGCAACGAACTCAACGGGCGCATCCCGATCTCCGGCGCCAAGAACGCCGCCCTGCCGTTGATGATCGCCTCGCTGCTGACCGACGACACGCTGACGCTGGAAAACGTCCCGCACCTCGCGGACGTGGAGCAGCTTATCCGCATCCTCGGCAATCACGGCGTCGACTACTCCGTCAACGGCCGGCGCGAGAAGCAGCAGGAAGGCTATTCGCGCACCATCAACTTCACGGCGCGCAACATCGTCGACACCACAGCTCCCTACGAACTCGTTTCCAAGATGCGGGCGAGTTTCTGGGTCGTCGGCCCGCTTGTGGCGCGCATGGGCGAGGCGAAGGTGTCGCTGCCCGGCGGCTGCGCCATCGGCACGCGCCCGGTCGACCTCTTCCTCGAAGGGCTCGCCGCGCTCGGCGCCAAGATCGAGGTCGAGAACGGTTACGTGCTTGCCAAGGCGAAGAACCGGCTCAAGGGCAACCGCTTCGTCTTCCCGAAAGTTTCCGTCGGCGCCACCCATGTGCTGATGATGGCGGCCACGCTGGCGCGCGGCGAGACGGTGCTGGAGAACGCGGCACGCGAGCCGGAAATCGTCAACCTCGCCGACTGCCTGAACGCCATGGGCGCCAACATCGTCGGCGCGGGCACCAAGACCATCACCATCCAGGGCGTCGAGATGCTGTCGGGCGCCCGCCAGAAGGTCATCCCGGACCGCATCGAGACCGGCACCTATGCCATGGCGGTTGCCATGGCCGGCGGCGACGTGCTTTTGGAGAACGCGCGGCCCGACCTGCTGCAGAGCGCGCTCGACGTCATTGCGCAGACCGGCGCCGAGATCACGCCGACCAATTCCGGCATCCGCGTCAAGCGCAACGGCCACGGCATCCATCCGGTCGACGTGACCACGGAACCGTTCCCCGGCTTCCCGACCGACCTGCAGGCGCAGTTCATGGGCCTGATGACCATGGCAAAAGGCCGCTCGCGCATCACCGAGACGATTTTCGAGAACCGCTTCATGCATGTGCAGGAACTGGCCCGCCTCGGCGCCCATATCTCGCTGTCGGGCCAGACGGCGACGGTCGAAGGCGTCGAGACGCTGAAGGGCGCGCCCGTCATGGCGACCGACCTGCGCGCCTCGGTGTCGCTGGTGATCGCCGGGCTGGCCGCCGAAGGGGAGACCGTCGTCAACCGCGTCTACCACCTCGACCGCGGTTTCGAGCGGCTCGAGGAGAAGCTGTCGGGCTGCGGCGCGGTGATCGAGCGCCTCTCCTCGTAGGCAGCGCGCCGGCGCTTACCCCGCCGGCAGACCCCGCGCAATAAGCCGCGCCAACCGCTCGGAAAACGCCTTTGCGTCCACCGGCTTGTCGCCGTCGAGCACGCGCGCCTCGTCGTAGAGCAGATGCGCCACGTCCTCCTTGAACGCCTTGTCGCCGTCGCCGAGTTTTGCCAGCGCGGTGACGCGGCCGTTGCGCGGGTTGATCTCCAGGATCGGCTTTGCCGCCGAATCGAGCCGGCCGGCCGCGCTCATCAGCCGTTCGAACTGCCGGTCGGGACCGTGATCGGGCGCCACAAGGCAGACGGCGCTCTCGGTCAGGCGCTCCGAGGCCTTCACATCCGACACCGCGTCGCCGAGCGACGCCTTCACGAAAGCCAGGAACTCCGCCACGTCCGGCGCGGTCTCCGCATCGGCCTTCGCCGCCTCGTCCAGCAGCGGGACCTCCGAGAGGTCGCTGGCGCCCTGGGTCACCGACTTGAACGGCTTGCCGTCGAATTCCGGCGCGTTCATCACCCAGAAGCTGTCGACCGGATCGGTCAGCAGCAGGACTTCAAGGCCGCGCGCCCGAAAACCCTCGAGCTGCGGCGAGGCTTCCAGCCGCGCCCGGTCGTCGCCGGTCATGAAGAAGATCGCCTTCTGCTTCTCCTTCATGGCGGAAACGTAATCGGCCAGGCCACGCCAGCCTTCGCCTGAAGCCGTCGACCTGAAGCGTGCCAGCTTCAAAAGCTGCTCGCGGCGCTCATAATCCTCGTAAATGCCTTCCTTGAGGACGACGCCGAAATTTTCCCAGATTTTCGCATAGGCATCGGCGTCGTTGTCGGCCAGCTTGGCGAGGTCGCCGAGCACGCGGCCGGTCACGCCCTTGCGGATCGCCGTCAGCAGCGGGCTTTCCTGGATCATCTCGCGCGACACGTTGAGCGGCAGGTCGGCCGAATCGACGATGCCGCGCACGAAGCGCAGGTAGCGTGGCAAAAGGTCGGCGTCGTCGGTGATGAACACGCGCTTGACGTAGAGCTTCATGCGCCCCTTGCGATCCTGGTCGAACAGGTCGAAGGGCCGCGAACCCGGCACAAAGGCGAGCACGCTGTATTCGTGCCGCCCCTCGGCGCGGAAATGGATCGTGGAGGCCGGCTCGTCATACTGGCCGGCGACGCTGCGATAGAAGTCGGTGTATTCCTCCGGCTTCACCTCGCTCTTGGGCTTCGTCCACAGCGCGGTGCCGTCAGCGACCTCCTTGGCTTCCTCGCCCGGCTTCTCGACGATGGAGATCGGCACCGGCACGTGACCGGACTGCGATTTCACCAGCCGCTCCAGCGTGTAGCGCTCGGAGTAGTTTTTCGCGTCTTCCATCAAGTGCAGGATCACGCGCGTGCCGCGCTTCGGTGCCTCGTCGAGCGCCACCGGGCCGATTTCATATTCGCCCTTGCCGTCCGAAGACCAGCGCCACGCTTCGCCGCTGCCGGCCTGGCGGGTGATCACGTCGACCCGGTCGGCAACCATGAAGGCCGAATAGAAGCCGACGCCGAACTGGCCGACGAACTGCGCCCCGTCCTTCGCGGCCTCGATGCGCTCCATGAAGGCGCGCGTGCCGGAACGCGCGATGGTGCCCAGCGCCTCGGCCATCTCGTCACGGCTCATGCCGATGCCGTTGTCCTCGACAGCAAGGGTCTTCGCCTCCGGATCGGCAGCGATGCCGATGCGCGGCTTCGGATCGTCGCCGAGCAGTTCTGGCCGGGTGATCGCCTCGTAGCGCAGCTTTTCGCAGGCATCCGCCGCGTTGGAAATCAGCTCGCGCAGGAAAACGTCCCGGTCCGAATAGACCGAATGCACCATCATGTGCAGCAGTTTTGAAACATCGGCCTCGAAGCTTTTGGTCTCGGTCGTTTCGGTGATCATGACTCTCCGTCCGTAATGCGGCTTCGGCGCACGAAATGGCGGGCCGGTGCGCGATTTTCAAGATGATTCTCGGGGCGCGCATCAGCAATCGGCAGCCATCCACAGTGACCCAATGCGGTTTGAACACCCCCAAAGGGGGGAAGACTCTTTCGCGTAACCAAGAAAATTTTCCCGGATTCGGGCCGGCTTGTCCGGCAAACCCTTGTTTTTATTTGAACAGTCTCCTCAGGCCCGACGCAAGAATGTTGCCGCGAACGATTCTCGTCCCCCTCCCGAAAGCCTGCCTCATACTTGTGGCCAGTTCCTCCCGCGGGAACGCCGGTCATGACGGTGATTTGCGGGGAGGGATCGGTGTCCGGAGGGTAGCGGCTAACGTGGCCGCGAGGGCCGGAGTTCGTTCCGGAGTTCCTGTGATCCCCGCACCAATCGGGGACGAGATGGGGTATGATCGCCATCGGCTCGAACGTGAATACATATCGCCGGCGCATGCCGGGTCTGATCGTGTAGTTTCGGGAATGGAACGGATAAAAAGACGCCGGATGGGCGGCCGGAAGGTCGCAAATAAACAATAAGATGAGCGAGCTTGCGGCCGCCCGTCTTCCCGAACTCCTCAATGGCCAGACGCGAAAGCGGGCGTGGCGACGGGGGCTGTTGCATGCAGGGGACAGTTTACCTTTATCCCCGGATACGACGATCGGATGTTCAAGCGAGGGGATGAAGGTAAACTGTCCCCGGGCGCTCCCTACTCCGCCGCCGGTTGCGCGCCCCGGCAAGACCGCATAGTTAGGCAAAACCCTGCCGGAACCGCTGCGACGGACCATGGATCAGCTAAAGCTAGTCGCCCTCGACGAAGAAGACCTGAACATCGTCTCGGCGCATGTGCAGGACGCGGTGATGAGATTGGGCGATCTCAAATTCCTGCCGCGCGATCGACGCTTCGTCATGCCGATGAACCGTTTCGCCTGGGAAACGCAATCAGGCCTTTTTCCGGACAAGCCGCAGCGCCGCAACAGCGTGCTGCATTTCGAACGGGTGAATTCGGCGAAGGCGGCCGGCCTGCCTCGCGACAAGCCGGTCGAAACATTGTCGCTGCTCGCCCTGCGGTTCCTGCCGTCGCAGGCGCCGGCTGGAGCGATCGAGCTGGTTTTCTCCGGGGGCGGCATGTTGCGTCTCGAGGTCGAGTGCATCGAGGCAAAACTGTCCGACCTGGGAGGCGCTTGGGAAGCCTCCTCGCGGCCGAAACACAAGACCTGAGTATCCGCCTTGGCCATCACACTTCGCACCTCCGAGGCCGATTTCGAGCAGCGTTTCCAGGCGCTGCTAACCGCCAAACGCGAGGATTCGCCGGAGGTCGACCAGGCGGTGCGCGGCATCATCGCCCGGGTGCGCGCCGAGGGCGACGCCGTGCTCAAGGAACTGACCAAAAAATTCGACCGCGCCGACCTCGACGCGATTGGTCTGCGTGTCCGTCCCGACGATGTCGCCGCCGCCTATGCCAAAGCCGATCCGGAAACGGTGGAGGCGCTGAAATTCGCGCGCGACCGCATCGAACGCCATCACGGCAGGCAGATGCCGAAGGACGACCGCTATGTCGATCCCATCGGCGTAGAGCTGGGCTCGCGCTGGACGGCGGTCGAATCGGTCGGGCTCTACGTGCCGGGGGGTCTCGCCAGCTATCCAAGCTCTGTACTGATGAACGCCGTCCCGGCGAGGGTCGCCGGCGTCGAGCGCATCGTGATCGCCGTGCCGCCGACCGGCGGCGACATCAACCCGCTGGTGCTTGTCGCGGCGGACATCGCCGGCGTCTCCGAAATCTACCGGGTCGGCGGCGCGCAGGCGATTGCCGCCCTTGCCTACGGCACCGAAACGATCCAGCCGGTCGCCAAGATCGTCGGGCCCGGCAACGCCTATGTCGCGGTCGCCAAGCGGCAGGTTTTCGGGCAGGTCGGCATCGATTCGATCGCCGGACCGTCCGAGGTTCTGGTCGTCGCCGACAGGCACAATGATCCAGAATGGCTGGCCTCGGATCTGCTGGCCCAGGCCGAGCACGGCATGGGCGCACAGTCGATCCTTATCACCGACGATTCCGGCTTCGCGGCGGAAGTCGAACGGGCCGTCGATGGGCAGTTGAAGACTTTGGCCAGCCGCGACCATGCAAGCGCGAGCTGGCGCGATTTCGGCGCGCTCATCGTCGTCGACCGGCTGGACGACGCCTTGCCGCTGGTCGACCGCATCGCCGCCGAGCATGTCGAGCTCGCTTTCGACGGTGCCGAGGAGTTCTTCGCCAGGATGCGCAACGCCGGCGCCGTATTCATCGGCCGCCATACGCCGGAAGTCATCGGCGACTATGTCGGCGGCTCCAACCACGTCCTGCCCACCGCGCGTTCCGCCCGTTTCTCGTCCGGCCTCTCGGTGCTCGACTTCGTCAAGCGCACCTCCGTGCTGAAACTCGGGCCGAAGCAGTTGAAGGCTCTCGCGCCGGCGGCGATCGCGCTGGCAGAGGCCGAGGGCCTGCCCGGCCATGCGCGCTCCGTCGCCATCCGGCTGAACATGTAGGCGGCGATGTCGGGCACCGGCCGAACCAACGCCAGGCTGGTCGACGTCGAGCTCGACGAATCGATCGGACGTTCGACGCCCGACATCGAACACGAGCGCGCGGTCGCCATTTTCGACCTGATCGAAGAGAACCGCTTCCAGCCGGCCGGCGACGCCGGCGGCGGTCCCTATCGGCTGAAACTGTCGCTCGTCGATTCGCGGCTGGTCTTCGTCATATCGCGCGAAACCGGCGCGCCGGTCGTCACCCACATCCTGTCGCTGACCCCCTTCCGCCGCATCGTGAAGGACTATTTCCTGATCTGCGAAAGCTATTACGAGGCGATCCGCTCCTCGACGCCCAGCCAGATCGAGGCGATCGACATGGGGCGGCGCGGCCTCCACAACGACGGTTCGCAGACGCTGCTCGACCGGCTTACCGGCAAGATCGAGCTCGACTTCGACACGGCGCGGCGACTCTTCACGCTGATCTGTGTGCTGCATTGGCGTGGCTAGGGGGCGATTTGAGCACCCTCCCCCGGTCGATCCTGTTCATGTGCCGCATGAACGCGGTGCGCTCGCCGATGGCCGAGGCCGAGGCGCGGCGCATGCTTCCCAAGACCGTCTATGTCGCGTCCGCCGGCATTCGCCGCGGCGAACCCGACCCTTTCGTCGACGCGGTGTTGGCCGAGGACGGATTGCCGACACAACGCCATCGTTCGAAGACGCTCGACGACCTCGAAGACGACTATTTCGACCTGATCGTCACACTGGCGCCGGAAGCTCATCACGCGGCGCTGGAACTGACACGCTCGCTGGCGATCGACGTCGAATACTGGCCGACGCCCGACCCGACCATAGTGACCGGAACGCGCGACCAGATCATGGCGGCCTATCGTGACGTCCGCGAGCGGCTGAAGGCGCGCATTTCGGCACGATTCAGCGTGTGAGTATCCGGTTCCGACAACCGAATATGCGTGTTCACAAAGAGTCCATAATCATATAGGTTCCGCGCAATTCTCCGGACCAGAGTTCCGGACACAACCATCCAAGCAAAGGTAGCGAATGCCGAAGGAAGAAGTCCTCGAGTTTCCGGGTATGGTCACAGAACTGCTCCCGAACGCCATGTTCCGGGTGAAACTCGAAAACGAACACGAGATCATCGCTCATACGGCCGGCCGTATGCGCAAGAACCGCATCCGCGTGCTTACCGGCGACAAGGTCCTCGTCGAAATGACGCCCTACGATCTGACCAAGGGCCGCATCACCTACCGCTTCAAGTGACCGGGCCGGCCCACGGCTCTTGGCGATGAGCACCCTTCACAAGCTTGTGCTCGCCTCCGGTTCCCCGCGCAGGATCGAACTGCTGCAGCAGGCCGGCATCGAGCCGGATCGCATCTTTCCCGCAGACGTCGACGAGACTCCGCAGCGTGCCGAGCATCCGCGTTCGTTGGCTAAGCGCTTGGCGCACGCCAAGGCCGAGAAGGCGTTCGAGGCGCTGCGGGAGGATGCCGATCTTGCAGGCGCCTTCATCCTTGCCGCCGATACGGTGGTGTCGGTGGGGCGCCGCATCCTGCCCAAGGCGGAGATGACGGAGGAAGCCTCCAACTGCCTGAAGCTGCTGTCGGGCCGGGCGCACCGCGTCTATTCCGGCGTCTGCCTGATCACGCCCGGCGGCAAGATCCGCCAGCGCCTGGTCGAGACCAGAGTGCGCTTCAAGCGGCTTTCGCGCGAGGAACTGGAAAGCTACCTCGCCTCCGGCGAATGGCGCGGCAAGGCCGGCGCCTATGCCGTGCAAGGTCTTGCCGGCAGCTTCGTCGTGAAAATGGTGGGCTCCTACACCAACGTCGTCGGCCTGCCGCTTTACGAGACGGTCGGGCTGCTGACCGCCGACGGCTTCAACGTCCACTTCAACTGGCTATCGGGACGCAGCGGATGACGGCCGACGGTGGGAAGGTCACGCCGCTCCGGCCTAAACGCCCGTGCCCAGAATGCGGCCGTCCCTCCGCGCGCGACACCTATCCGTTCTGCTCGACGCGCTGCAAGGATGTCGACCTCAACCGCTGGCTTACCGGCGCCTACGTCATCAGGGCGACCGATGACGAGGACGAAGGCGGCGGGCCGAATGACGAAAAAGGTGCCGGCTGAACGACCGGAAACCTTGGCATGCGCCGGCTCCAGCCTACGCAGTTCCCGATCAAGCCCGGAGCGAAACAGGAAATTCGGCTAAGTTCGATTCTCGGTGTCACAGGTGCTGGACAGCCAAAAATCCCGTGCTATAACCCAGCCGCTTTCGCCGGTTCGCCCCGGCGGTCTCGCGGAGCCAGCATAGATCCGGCTTAGGGGACAGATGCCCAGGTAGCTCAGTTGGTAGAGCAGCGGACTGAAAATCCGCGTGTCGGTGGTTCGATTCCGCCCCTGGGCACCACCAGCTATTGGTCCATTCTGGACACATAGGTTACGTTTTATACCGGAGACTTAGGTAACACGTTCGGCCCGAAAGGGTTGTCGAGTCGTTCCTGTCTGCATGTCTCATCGTCGAAACAGCCCAGGTCATAATCCATGAGGCTGGCCAGCCAGATCCGGTCGTCGACCTGTTTGATGCCGACGGTCTGTCCGGCGAAGACCTGGCTGAGATTGATCTTCTTGCGATTGTAGCGGATGCGCCCGCAGGTGGTGACGGTGACTGCCTTGTGTGGAAGGGGTGGTCGAGCTCCGGCGGTCCCCGGTAGGGCCGCGGCGACGGGCCGTAGCGCTCGGCAGAGTAAGCCACACGATCGCCTCCTGCTCACAAGCGTCCACAAACCTGTTTGACAGCCCCACGATCTATACCCTGAGAATAGGGCGACCTCTGCTTGATGCTCATAGACCGCGGTCCACGGGCTGAGGTATCGTGTCGACAGCGTTTAGCTGTCGGATCAATGGCCTAGCGCCGCAAGACGTTCTCGACGCCATGGCTGAGACGCTGAGTGGATAAGGGCGCGGAATGCCTCGTTGGCAAAGATTGACTGCAGTGGCCTTCCTGCAGTCTTGAGTGCGGTATCAGGCCAACGGGAAGTCAATGCAGATTCACGGATACCGGACACATCGACCCTGCAAGGACAGCATCTCAGCGCGTGCGCTTGGACTCATTCTGGGTTTGCTGGCCTGGATCGCACCGGTCTACGCGCAAGAGGTGCTTCGCATACCCTACGTGGCCGATATCGGCACTTTCGATCCGGACAACGGGTTTGAGACCGGTGCGATAAGCGCAATCAACAACGTCTATGAAGGGCTCGTCGAATACGAGCCGGGTTCGACCAAGATTGTCGGTTTGCTCGCGAGGAACTGGGAGATTTCCGACGACGGCCTCACCTACACGTTCCACCTTGCCGAGGGAGTAAAGTTCCACGACGGCACGCCGTTCAATGCGGCGGCGGTCATAAAATCCTTCGAACGCCGCCGCGATCGTGGACTGACCCAGAGCTACTCGCTGGCCAATGTGAAGGAGATGAAGGCTCCCGACGATTCAACGGTAGTGCTCACGCTGGGCCATCCTCAGCCTTCGTTCCTCGATGTCCTTTCCAGTCCATGGGGGCCCAAGATCATCAGTCCGGCAGCGCTCGCCGAGCATGACAATGGAGACTTCGCGACGACCTGGCTCAATGAGCACGCGATTGGCACGGGCCCGTTCAAACTTGCTGAATTCAAACGCGGTCAACGCTACAGCCTCGAACGCAACGATGACTATTGGAGCGACAAACCCTTCTTCCAGCAGATCCAGATTTCGGTCGTGCCGGATATCAGCCAGCAGATCCTTCAATTGCAGGCGGGTGCAATTGACGCCGTGCCGATCAACTATCCATTCGCGCAACTCACCAGCCTGCCGGATGGTCTTGAGATCACTGCCGCGCACAGCATGATACCGTACGATCTCTTCGTTAAGCCGAATTCGCCGGTGGACCACGCCGAGATCCGCGAGGCCATTTTGACAGCGATCAACCCTGCGCTGTGGGTCAAAGACGCCTTTGGAGAGTTCGCGAGCCTGTCGAGGTCGGTCTATCCAAACGTGATGCTCGATCCAGTGAATCCGATCCAGTTCCCGACGAACTTCGAGGCAGCGAAAGCCGCGATCGCCAAGCATGGGCCGGTCAGTTTGGTTATTGGTCTGCATAGCGCGGCCCCGAGCTACGCCCGGATCGCCGACCTGATGATAGCACAACTGGCGTCGATCGGCGTAAAGGCAACGGCTTACGTGCTGCCCTCTGGCGCTGCTTATACGTTGAAAGACGACCCGAACCCTCCCGATATGCTGCTCACGATCGCGGGCCCGGACGCCGCTCACCCGGACAGCCAAGCCAAGGCGTTCTTCACCAAGGACGCTCCTCTCAACTTTTTTGGTCGGTCGCTGCCGCAAGCCGATGCCATCGTGGACCAGGCCGGACAGGTGACTGACGTGAAAGAACGCGATGCTCTCTACGAGAGAGCGGGGCAGATGTATTTCGATGCCGGCATCGTCATCCCGCTTGTCGACGTCGATGACGTGGTTGTCCACGCCAAGGGTTTGACCGATCTTGGACTGCGCCCCGTGAACCCACCCGGCAATATCGACTTCGCCACCGTTCGCCGGGGACCCTGAATTCGGGAAGCTGGTCAGGCTCGCCCCGGCAGGTGGTCAAGCTTTCGCACCGAATGTCCGAACCTGTGACCGAATCCGTCCTCTCCGTCAAAGATCTCTCGGTCGTTCTCAGCCGCGAAGGCCGTCCATCCCGCGTCCTCGATGGCATCAGCTTCGATATGTTCCCGCGCGAAATCATCGCGCTGGTCGGGGAAAGCGGTTCCGGCAAAACAAGCATTGGGCTCACTCTTCAGGGGCTCTTGCCGCACGAATATCGTCCGCAGGTGGCAGGCTCGATCCGGCTAGCGGGGATAGAACATGTCGGGGCGGGAAGCCGCACCTGGCAGTCGGCCCGCCGCCACCTCGTTCGCGCCATCTCGCAAGATCCGATGGGCGCGCTCAATCCCACGATGACCATCCGCCGCCAGATGCGAGAATCCAATGGGGGGGCCGACGGATCGATCGAAGATTGGCTCGCCAGAACCGGCCTGCCGGACCCGAATCGGATCGCTGACGCACTTCCACACCGCCTGTCGGGAGGACAGCGTCAGCGAGTGCTTATTGCCATGGCGATGATGGCAAGACCGAAGCTGCTTATCGCCGACGAGCCGACCACCGCGCTCGACGTCACAGTGCAGGCGCAGATCCTCGACCTGTTGCGCGATCTCGCCCGTGAGCAGCAGACGGCAATTCTGTTTGTCACGCACGATCTTACTGTGGCGGCGTCACTGGCCGACCGAATCCTGGTTCTTTATGCCGGACGCATCGTTGAAGTGGGGCGCATAAAGGATGTGGCCCGCAATGCCGCGCACCCCTATTCCGCTGGCTTGCTCGCCGCCCGATTCGATTTAGACTCCGATCGACGGCGCCCGCTTCCCACCCTCCCGTCGGAGCACACGCTATCGTCCAATGTTGAAAACGCCTGCGCCTACGCGACACGTTGCCCGATCGCCCAGCCAGACTGCATGGCAATCCGCCCGTCGCTGGAGCCTGCTTGCGTCCACGGTGGCACAGTCGCCTGCCTTCACCACGAACAAACCCCATACCTTTCGGCGCAGCGCACCGATGCGAAACCATGGCCGGTCAGGCCGATCTCGGAAACCGCGGCTTTGAGGCTGTCCAACGTCGGAAAAACATATCCGACGGGCACGCGATCGTTTTGGGGTCGGCGTCAAGCACAGTCAGTCCTAAAGTCGGTCAACCTGTCCATCAAGCTTGGCGAGTGCGTGGCCCTGGTGGGTGAGAGCGGCGCCGGCAAGTCCACCCTTCTGAGGATTGCCGCCGGACTCACGGCACCCGATAGCGGCACTGTTACACGCTTCGACAAACTTCCTCCGCAAGTGGTGTTTCAAGATCCCGTGGCGGCGCTTACTCCATGGCTCACAATCGGCGAGCAGATCGGCGAGCGCCTGCGGGCGGTATCGCTCGGCAGCGATTATGGCCGCCGTCGCGTCGGAGAGGCAATAAAGCTGGTCGGCCTCGATCCGGTCTTGATGGACGCGTTGCCGGCCGAGATATCGGTCGGACAATGCCAGCGGGCCGTTTTGGCTCGCGCGATAATCGTCCCCCCTAGACTTCTGCTGTGCGATGAGCCGATCAGCGCCATGGACGTGTCTCTCGCGGCCACCACCTTGAACCTTCTTGGCGACCTTCGGCGGCGGCTCGATATGGCGATGCTTTTCGTGACCCACGATCTGGCGGCCGCGAGGATCATCGCCGACCGCATTGCGGTGCTGAGGGACGGCGAATTGATTGAGATCGCCGATCCGGATGCGATCATTGCCGCACCGCAGTCCGCCTACACACGATCTCTCATCGCGGCGATGCCGAACCTGCAAGCAGGAGGCGGACGATGACCGTCAGGCCAAGCCCGGACACGCTGCCCACGCGGCCTCGGTTTAACTGGCGTGATTTTTTCCGGCGTGCCGGCTGGCTCGGAAGCGTCGGTATTGTCGGCGTGCCTGTCGTCACCCTTGTGGCCGTGCTGGCGCCCTGGATCACGCCGTTCGACCCACAATTGCGAGTCGCCGGGGCCTACTTGCCGCCTTCGGCCGAGCATTGGTTCGGCACCGACGAGATCGGCCGTGACCTGTTCTCGCGCGTCATCCTCGGCATTCGATATACGTGGCTGCCAGGGCTTGCCGTTATCGGTTTCAGTCTCACTTTGGGCTCCCTGGTCGGACTGATTTCCGGCCTGGTGGGCGGCAAGACAGATCTGGTCATCGAGCGGATCGTCGACTTATTCTTGGTCCTTCCAGGAACGCTCATCGCGCTCGCCGTCGTCGCTTCCCTTGGTCCGGGGCTCGTCAACACGATGATCGCACTCGCCATCGTGTGGTGGATGTGGTACGCGCGTATATCCCGTGATGAAATTCGCCGCCTTAAGGCTCGGCCTCATGTCGAGGCGGCGCGCATCGCCGGGGTTCGCGGTCCCCGTCTGCTGTTGCGTTATTTGTTGCCGGGAGTGGTCCCCGCCTTGCTCATCGGGGCATCGCTGGATGTCGCCAACGTCGTCATGACGATGTCGCTGATGTCATTCCTTGGCCTCGGATTGCCTGCACCCGCGCCTGAACTAGGAGCGATGACCTCGCGCACCCTCGACAGTCTGACTGTCCATTGGTGGCTGCCGATCCTGCCGGCCGCAATCATCTTTCTCCTCTGCCTCCTTGCGAACCTTGCCGGCGACGGCATGCGCGCCGCCCTGCGGGGGGCCTAGATGCTGGCATATTTCGCCAAAAGCATCGTCGGCGCCGTGGTCGTCCTGCTGGTGATGAGCTTCATCGTTTTCGGCCTCCAAAGCATTATTCCCGCCGATCCGGCGCGCGCCATTGCCGGGCCCAGTGCTCCGCCGGAAACGGTCGAAACGATGCGTAGGCAGCTCGGAATGGACGATCCTGTTATTGTTCAATACGGGCATTTCCTATTGCGCCTCGCCCACGGCGATTTCGGGACCTCGGTAAGGACCCGACAGCCGGTGTTGGACGACGTGCGGCAATATCTCCCCGCTACGCTTGAACTCGGAATGGTGTCGATCGCTTTGGGGCTAGCGCTCGCAGGCGTCATGGCGGCGCTTCAGTTCCTGATTCCGGGATCGGGCAGCATAAAGCTCGCTTTGGTGGGAGTAGGCTCCACACCAATCTTTCTGTCGGCCTTGCTTCTCGCCTACTTTTTCTGGTTCCGCCTCGATTGGCTTCCCGGAGCGGGTCGGCTCGCCTATCTCGACTTCGCAGGCCCAACGGGACTCAACGTCATAGACGGAATATTGGTCGGCCGACCCGAAGTCAGCGTCGACGCGCTGCAGCACATGATCCTGCCGGCGCTTGCCTTGGCGTTGCCTATCGGCGTCGCGGTCGGCCGGAGCCTAAACGGCGCGCTTCACGAGGTAATGAGGCAGACATATATCCGAACCGCGCGTGGCAAGGGTCTCAGCGAGGCTGAGGTGCTGTTTCGCCACGGTTTGCGCAATGCAGCCACCGCCCCGCTGTCCATGCTCAGCCTGCAGGTCCGCCTCTTATTCGGCAACTTGCTGGTCGTTGAGCGCGTCTTTGGCTGGCCCGGTTTGGGTCTTTATACGGTTCAAGCTTTTGCCAGCGCTGATCTCCCGGCAGTGCTAGGCGTCGCAATCGTTTTCGGAATCCTCTACATCTTGGTCAACACGCTCATCGAGATTGTGCAGACAATGGCAGATTCTCGGATCACACTATAATAATGCTCATTTAGACGGCTATCTTGGCACCAGTGATTTTCGCCGCATCGGCAGCCCAGATGGGGAGGCTGAAGGTTATCGATGCCCCGCCCGCCTCGACATTTTCCGCCCAAACTCGTCCGCGGTGTGCCTCGACAATTGAGTGGCAGATTGCCAGGCCCATTCCCATTCCATCCGGCTTGGTTGTGTAGAACGCCTCAAAAATCCGTTTCGGATCGGTAAGTCCGCGGCCGCTGTCTTTTACCTCGACCTCCACCGTTTCGTCATGCCGACATCGCGAAACGATCCGTAGACTTCGTGCGCCGACGTTGACGTCCTGCATCGCCTCGATGCCGTTGCGGACTATGTTCAGGACGACTTGTTCCATCTGGACGTGATCGGCAGCGGTCGCCGGAAGGCTGGGATCGAGTTGAAGATCCAGCTTGACGCTACTTGATGCGAGCCTGTCGCTCAGGAGTTCACACACCTCTCGGATCACCGCGTTCAGATCTATCGCATTCGGTTCGGCTTCGGTCTTGCTGAACAGCGCACGGATGCGGGTGATCACCTGTGCCGCCGCGTCGGCGCTCCTGATGATTTTTTCGGCGACGCGACTGGCGTGATTGAAGTTCGGCGGATCGGCGCTCAGCCATCTCTGGAAGGCGCCGGTGTTGGCCACAACCGCCTGGAGCGGCTGATTGAGTTCGTGTGCAATGGACACAGACAGTTCGGACAGGCTGGCGGCACGCAAGGCGCGCGCGAGCCGTTCGTCGGCCAGACGCAACGATTCCTGAGCGCGGACCTCGTCGTCGATGTCGAAGTTGACGCCGTACCAGCGAAGGATGGTACCGTCTTCGTCGCGCAGCGGTTCGAAGCGCGAATCAATCCAGCGATATTCGCCGTCCTTCCGGCAAAGCCGACCTTTGTGCTGAAGTGGCTCTCCACGGGCAAAGGACTTCTCGAACACGGCCTTGACGGCTGCCCGGTCGTCGGGATGGAACAACCCGACATGCGAGGCGAATTGCCGTGTACCTCGCGGTTGCTCCTTAGCAGAGTCGATGCCCGCCCAGTCGACGAACCGTTTGTTGAAGTAGTATGGCAGTCCCGCCGGCGTCATCAGCCAGATCATGGTGGGAACTGTATCGACCAGCAGACGGAGTTCACGCTCACGCTCACCTAACGCAGCTTCCGCCTTCTTCTGATCGTCGATATCAGCCGTGTGGCCATACCATCCGGTAAGCCTTCCATGGTCATCGCGCGAAGCGATCCCGGTGTCGCGGAACCATCGATACGTCCCGTCGAACCGACGCACACGATGCTCGTCGATCACTGGCTCGCCCGTCTGCAAGCTGTGACGCCATCGCGCCATGCTCGTCTCGACATCGTCTGGATGGACGAACTGTGTCCAATGATAATCATCGTCATCCATGATGCGGCGCATCTCATCGGCTGTCACGCCTACATATTCGAGTGCCGCGGGATTGAGTAAGCGCAGGCGGCCATCCGCGGAGGCCGACCATCCGAGGCCCGGAATATCGGCAAGGCTGCGTCCAGTGGCATGGTAGACCCGGTCATAGAAGCTGGTGGTCCTGAAGATCTTTATCACGAGCCATAGGGCCAATGCCGCGACGACAAATACCACCAACCGGACCCCGCCACCGGCCGCCCCTGCTTGCAGCGAAAACAGGATCACGGATGAAAGCAGACCTGCCGCGGCAACGGCAAGCAAGCCGGCCTCCCAACCGATACAGACGCATATGACTGCAACGGCGACCAGCAGAACGTAGGGTTCATTGGCTAACAACGCCAGTAAGACGCTCGCAGCGCCGATCGCCAATGCCACGGCGCGGCGTTGTTTCGTTGACGTCAGCTCCATTTCCGACCTCTTGAGACCGCCTCTGCGACCCACTCCTTAGGGCGGCCGTTATCCAAATCAGTTACGGAACCCCAAAACCGGATTTCAGATGTACCTTCTTCCAAAATCGAGGCCGATCAGCGGCTTTCCACAGGAAGCGACTGCCAAACGTTGAAGAGATGGGAGATGGACCTCGCGTTCAACTTCTTCATCATGTTACTCCGGTGGAGCTTTACGGTGATCTCGCTGATACCGAGATCCGATGCGATCTGTTTGTTCATCGCACCGGAGACTACGAGCCTCAGCACTTCCCGCTCGCGGGGCGTAAGGGTCTCATAAAGGGCCAGATTCTTGCTCGATACGGTCGATGCCGCTCGTCGCGCGACGTCGTTGGCGATAGCGGTCGACACAGCGTCAAGGAATGTCTGGTCGCGGACAGGCTTGGTTAGAAAATCCACTGCCCCCGCCTTCATCGCCTGGACGCTCATTGCGATATCGCCATGACCCGTCAAGAATATGATCGGCGTTAGTATGCCCCTGGTTGCAAGGACGTGCTGAAGATCTAGGCCGCTCAGACCCGGCATTCGCACATCGAGAACGAGGCAGCCTGGCCGGTCCGGCAATTTTGCGTCCAGTAGTTGCTGGCCCGAAGAAAACGACATCGTGTCGATGCCGACAGAATTCAGCAACTCCTCCAACGCGTCGCGGACCGTTGCATCATCATCGACCAGAATTGTTATGGGACTGTCTGCGATTTCTGAAGTTACCACGCCCATGACTCTCGCCTCGGGAGATATGCCGGACACGAACTGGCCGCGTTCACGCGGCCAGTATCAGCCGCGCTTTCGTCACACGTCAACCAGGACCTGCGCCTCACGCGAGGGAGCAGGAACTCGTCGATCGCAACTATACCCGCCAATTCACAATGTGTAGATCAGGTCTTGCGTACCTGTATAGCGATGGGCGACGCAACACTACAAAGGGCGAGCGGACCGAGCGATTTGGTTGGTCGACCTAGACCTTGGCATAGGCATGTGGAGCGTCGGTTCTGGAAGGCCATCAGGCGCGCCGTTCAGGTGATAAGCGCGGACGGAGCCAATATCACCGCGGACAAAACTGCATTCCCTAGCTCTCCGCACCAGGTGATCGGTACGCCGGCAGGGCCTGCCAATCTCTCTGAACCGATCGACTTCAACCGCGGCCTGCAAGTGGTCTGCTGGCCTCTCATGGATTTCCATGACGTGCGGCCGGGAAGCGGGCCGACTAGAATAGGCCATGAGTTCGCCGGCCAAGAAATCGCGGAGACGTGCTACACCCAGCTTTGACAGTTCCCAGCCCTTCTTTGCCCGGCAGGAGAAGCAGATGACGTCCGTCTGGATGAGCAGGCCGCAATTCGTTCATCTGGGGCTGTTTTTTGCAGCATATGTGTTGGGCTGCGGGTTCGCGCAGGCGCTCGCAATCGTCCCCGGAATAACGGTTTCCATTTGGCCGCCGGGCGGCATCTTCATCGCGACGCTTATCCTTACCTCTCCTCACAGTTGGCCGTGGTGGATATTGGCGGGCTGCCTGGCGGAGATGCTGGCGCAGTTCGTGTGGTTCCACAGTCCGCTGCCTGCCGGCCTCCTGATCTATGTCGGCAACGCCCTCGGAGCGGCTGTCGGTGGAACGCTTGTGAACCGAGCGTGCGGGCGTCCGGTTCGTCTTGAGAGTTTGCAGGCAGTCCTTGCATTCGTTGTGCTCGGCGCTGGCATCGCACCGCTGGTCAGCGCAACGGTCGGAAGCGCTACGCTCGCATGGTTCGGAGTGGAATCGCAAACCTTCACGGCCGTATGGCCGTTGTTTTGGATTGGGGACGCTACCGGAATCCTGCTCGTAGCGCCGCCAACCCTGGTCGCGATTCAGTATTGGCGCGGCAAAACTCAGCTCTCTCGCACGCAGCGGGCGGAAGCCGGCGTTCTGGGCCTGATCTTCCTGGGGGTAGCAGCGCTTTCCTTGAGCGGCGTCTATCTGCCCACCCCCTATATCATCATGCCGCCCCTTCTTTGGGCCGCGGCACGTTTCGAGTTCCGAGGCGCCGCGGTCGCCTTGATGTTGCTTGCCCTCATCACGATGGCACTCACGATATCCGGTGGCAGCCAGTTTGTCGGCGATCCCGAGTCCCAGAGAGAAAGACAGGTCATGCTGCAACTCTTCCTGGCCATCTCGGCATTTTCCGCGCTCATCGTGGCCGCGGTATCACGGCAGCACCAGCAAGCGCTGCTCAAAGTGCGTCAAAGCGAGCACCAGTTGCAGCAGATGATCGACACGGTTCCCGCGTTCATTTGGTGCATGACGCCACAAGGAGTGCCGTCCTACCTGAACAAGCGGGCCAAGGACGTTACCGGCGTCACAGTGAATGACGTTGTCGCGCGGGACGGTTCGCGGTCATTGGCGGCGGTGGTCCATCCCGACGACCTGGCCGCAATGGATGCGGCTCTGTCGCATTCGATCAAGACGGGTGTGCCCTACCTTCGGAAATATCGCCGGCACCAGGCCGATGGCTCGTATCGATGGGTAGAAAGTCGTGCGGAGCCATTGCACGACGAGTCCGGTGCGATTGTCCAATGGTACGGCGTGGCTGTCGACATCGAAGACGTTATGCAGGCACAGGCAGCGCTATCCGATAGGGAGCGGGAGCTGTCGCAACTCGTCGATATGGTTCCAAGCCATGTCTGGCGTCTCACGCCGGACGGTGAGCCGGTCTTCTTTAACAAACGCATGGTCGACTTCATCGGAATGGATGTGGCCGACACAGAAAAACCGGGAATGACTCGGCTGGCGGCGACAATAGAGGCCGTGGTCCATCAAGATGATGTGGCAGAGTTCGAGAATACGATCCGCCGTTGCCTTGTGACCGGCGAGATGTTCGCGATGCGCTACCGCCTGCGCCGTGACGACGGCATTTACCACTGGATGTCGAGCCGGGCCGAGCCGGTGCGGGACAAGGATGGGCGGATCGTTCAATGGTACGGCATTTGCCACGACATTCAAGATCAGGTGCATGCGGAAGAGGCTGTGCGGCAGAGCGAGCGGGACCTTCGAGAACTGGTCGACGTTGTCCCGGTCGCCATTGCATGTCTGGATCCTGACGGCGAGCCCACGTTCTTCAACAAGCGTATGATCGATCTTCTCGGACTGGATTTAACGGACCTGGACGAGCCGGGTGGGACGAGCCGGGCCGCGGCAGTGATCGCGGCTGCCGTCCACCCCGATGACGCGACAGAATTTACGAAAGCATTTAACCACGCTCTTGTTACCGGCGAGGCGCTATCCAGAAGATATCGCCTGCGTCATGCCAGCGGAGACTATCGTTGGGTGGATAATCGTATCGAGCCGCTGAGAAAGCAGGACGGAACAGTTCTGCAATGGTACGGCGTCTGTATCGATATTGATGATCAGATGCGACTTTACAGTGCCGTCGAGGAACGAGAAGCGAAGATTAGGAGACTGGTAGATTCAGATATTATCGGGATTGTTATTTGGGACTTGGACGGACGGCTCATCGACGCCAATGACGCGTTTCTCCGCATGGTCCAATACGACCGCGACGATTTAAAAGCGGGGATTGATTGGTTGGCCATGACGCCTCGGGAATGGCAGGAGGTGCACGCTCGTGAAGAGGCCGAAGAACTCGCCAGGACGGGCAAGATGCAAGCCCGCGAGAAGGAGTACTTCAGAAAGGACGGCAGCCGGGTTCCCGTTCTTATCGGGGCCGCCTGCTTCGAGGGGCAGTCAAGGCAAGGGGTCGCCTACATTCTCGATTTGACCGGACAGAAGCGTTCGGAACGGAGGTTACAGGACCGCGAGCGTGAACTCGCACAGCTCGTCGATACGGTGCCGGTGCAGATCTGGTGCGTATCCCCTGACGGCGAGCCGGCATACATCAACAAAACCATGATGGACTATATCGGAATGAAGTTGGACGATTTCGACGCCGATGGAGGTTTGCCGAGCGCTATCCAGACCATCGTCCATCCAGATGACAAGGCCCCTTTGCTCCAGGCGTTGACCCATTCTTTCAAGACAGGGGAACCATTCGAATTGAAGTTCCGCAACCGTCGACGGGATGGTTCCTATCGATGGACGGAGGGACGCGCTGAACCCCTCCGCGACGAGAGTGGCCGTATAGTCCGATGGTTTGGCGCCAATGTCGACATCCATGATTTAGTGACCTCCCAGGAGGCGCTGCGAGAGAGGGAACGTGCGCTTTCGCAGCTCGTCGAAACGCTTCCGGCAATGATCGACTGCGCAACGCCGGATGGAGAGCCCGTCTATCGCAGCCAGCAACTCCGTCATTTTCTCGGAAACCAGCTCGAAGAACCGGTCGGCAAGGAAAATTCCCGGTTGGTCAGCACGCTGGACGCCGGTGTTCATCCCGACGATCTGGCGACCGTCAAGGAGCACTATGCGCGTTGCTTGCATACGGGTGAGCCGTATGCCCGCAGGCATCGCCTGCGGCGTTTCGACGGCGAATACCGTTGGGTCGAGACCCGTGCCGCGCCGATGCGTGATGCCGAAGGCGTCATCGTGCAGTGGAACATCATCTGCCTGGACATCGACGGGGAAGTCCAAGTGCAGGAGGAACTCCGTCTGGCGCAGGATCGACTTTCGCGCGCGAGCCAGTCGGCGAGCCTT
Organism: Mesorhizobium yinganensis; assembly: GCF_040081985.1. NCBI lineage: Bacteria > Pseudomonadati > Pseudomonadota > Alphaproteobacteria > Hyphomicrobiales > Phyllobacteriaceae > Mesorhizobium > Mesorhizobium yinganensis. Next base: position 137,206 of record NZ_JBEBMH010000012.1, read on the forward strand.
GCCGAACTGTCAGCCTCCATCGCTCACGAGGTGAACCAGCCGCTCGCGGCCGTGATGGCGAACTCGTATGCCTGCCAGCGCTGGCTCACGGCCGAGCCGCCGAACCTCGAGCGTGCGCACAAGACTGTGCAGCGCATCATACGCGATGCCAACGCGGCGGCCGACGTGGTGAGCCGCATTCGCGGCTTGTTCAAGCGGTCCGTTGAGCCGAGGAAGCCGACGGAACTCTCCGGTATCGTTCTTGAAGTGCGCGACCTCATGTCCGAGGAGGCGGTGCGTCGGCGGGTGCGCATCGAGGTGGACCTCGAAGGCAGCATGCCGGCTGTCGCGCTGGACCGCGTACACATCCAGCAGGTTTTAGTGAACCTCATTCGCAACGGCATGGACGCGATGGATTCGGTTTCGGGTGACCGGGTTCTCGGAATCAAGCTGCGCCGCGTGGGGGATCTGGCCCGAACGGAAATAAGCGATCGCGGCGCGGGCATCGAGTTTCCCGATAAGATATTCGAACCGTTCTTCACGACAAAGGCGAACGGGATGGGCATGGGGCTCGCAATCTGCCGTTCGATCGTCGAATCGCACGGCGGACGTCTGTGGGCGGAGAAGAACGAACCGAATGGAGCGTCCTTCATCTTTGCCTTGCCGATTGAAATGAAAGCGCCGTCATGACCACGGATGACTATATTGTCTTTATCGTGGACGACGATGAGCGGCTGCAGGAGGCGCTGAGTGAACTGCTGGAGTCGCACGGCATTCGTGCTGCTACATTCGGATCCGCTGGCGAATACATCGCCGCGGACAAGCCCGACGCTCCGGCATGCCTCATCCTCGATGTCGAGCTGCCCGACATCAACGGCCTCGACTTGCAGAGGCAAATCGCGAAGGGAGATCATCCGCCGATCGTTTTCATAACCGGGCATGGCGACATCCCATCCTCCGTCCGGGCAATCAAACATGGCGCGGTCGACTTTCTCACCAAGCCTTTCAGTGACGTCGACCTCATGGCGGCGATCCAGGCTGCGATCGCCGAGGATCGGGACAGGAGGCTCGCGCGCGCCGAACTGGGCGTGCTGAGGGGACGCTATCTCGAACTGACGCCACGCGAGCGCGAGGTGCTGCCGCTTGTGGTGAGCGGTTTACTCAACAAGCAGGCGGCCGCCGAACTGGGGATCAGCGAAGTCACGCTGGAAATCCACAGGAGGAACGTGATGCAGAAAATGGCGGCGGCGTCGCTCGCCGACCTCGTGCGGATTGCGGAGCGACTGGAGATACCCATTACCCACTCGCGCCGAGCGGGAGGGACCAGGGCGTGACCGAGGTAAGATCCATCGTTGCGGTGGTCGACGATGATCCACGGTTGCTCGAGTCCATGGAGGACTTTCTGGAGTCCGCTGGCTATGCGACCCGCACCTTCCCGTCAGCGCAATCATTGCTCGTCGGTGGGCTGGCGGGCCTAGACGTTCTCATCACGGACATCGGCATGCCCGGAATGGACGGTTTCGAACTTTGTGACCTAGTAAAGAAGGTGCGTCCGGATCTTCCCCTGTTCCTGATTACGGGACGCCACGAGATTGCCGACCTGGACCGAGTCCAGGGCGTCAGCGGATGTTTCCGCAAGCCCTTCGATGAGCGGGTCATGCTGGCAGCGATCGGTAGTGCATTACGCATGACGAAAGATGGAGGTGAGCATGAGAGTTGAGCAGTCGCCGCAGCTACGGAGATCGGCGCCGTTGTCATCGCAGCGCAGAAACGAAGCTGAGCGGCCAGTTGTCATTATTGTGGATGACGATGTGGCAGTTCAGGAGGCGCTGTCCGAATTGATTCTTACCTCCGGGTTCCAGCCTGTCTGTTTTAGCTCGACCCGTGATTTGCTCGATGCCAACGTACTGGATAGCGCCGGCTGTCTGATCCTTGATGTGCGCATGCCGGGAGCGAGCGGCCTCGACCTGCAACGTCATCTCGCCGAGACCGGCAACCCCAAACCAGTCATCTTCCTGACCGGCCATGGCGACATTCCGATGACCGTCCAGGCGATGAAGGCCGGCGCCGTGGACTTCCTTACGAAGCCGGTGCGGGACCAGACGCTGCTCGATGCCGTCATTGCGGGTGTAGCCATGGATGCCGAACGGCGGGCCGTTTCGGCTGTCGTCAAACGCAACCTCGAGCGCCTTGAGACGCTAACTCCGCGCGAGCGGGAGGTTCTTCATCAGGTTGCGAAGGGGCGCCTCAACAAGCAGATCGCCTTCGATCTGGGCATCAGCGAGGTGACCGTGAAACTGCACCGAGGCAACGTCATGCGCAAGATGGGGGCCGCTTCCATAGGCGAATTGATCAGGGCATGGGAGACGTTGCCGGCCACTATGCGCGACGGCGGCGAGGCCAGGACTGCGGCCTGAGCCGATCCCCGCATTGTCCAGCGAGATTCGGCGCACATGAGGAACTGTGCGCCGTCGGCAAAGGGTAAACGACCGGCAGGCCCGAGCGGGCAAGTCGGGAAAAAAAGCTGATCGGGGATGATCGGTCAGCAGGACGCTCAGGTGACGCCAAGGCCGCCATCGACACCGATCACCTGGCCGGTCACCCAATTCGACGTCGGATCGGCAAGATGGACGATCCATCTTGCAACGTCGTCAGGGATGCCTCGCCGCTTGAGCGGTATCTGCTTGCGCTCGGCTTCCTCGATGACTGCGGCATGTTCCGGGGACAGTCCCATCATGCCCGTCAGCGCACCGGATTCGGTTGGGCCCGCCGCTACGGCGTTGACGCGCACACCGAGAGGCGCAAGTTCGAGCGCCCAGCAGCGGGTCAGGTGTTCCAGCGCGGCCTTGCTGGCTGCATAGTGGGAAAGCCCGGCCCCAGGCTTGTGCCCGAACGTGCTCGAAATGTTGATGATCGCTCCTTTCGTGGCGACCAGATGCGGCAAGGCTGCCGTCGCGAGCAAGCTTGGGCCGACGACGTTCACGGCGAAGATCTTGGTGATCTGCTCGGCTGTCGCATCTCTCAAAGGCAGGAGAGCGCCAGCGCCGGCATTGTTCACCAGCACGTCGAGGCGCCCCCATGTGTCGATCGCCGTGGCAATGGTGCGAGCAGCATCCAAGGGCTCCGCAGCGTCCGCGACGAGACCTCTGATATTCAGATGCATGGCGACAATTTCGTCCAGAATTGCCGCGCGGCGTCCGGTGACAAGAACGTTGGCACCTTGCGCGGCGAAGCCTAGCGCCGCGGCCCGGCCGATGCCGGAGCTGCCGCCGGTAATGATGACGACCTTGTTGTGAGGTGTGGACATGATCTCGCTCCTGCCCCGCCTCTGGGCTCTGGGGATAATATTCCTGAGGGAGGTATTGATGCAGGCCAATTGGTCAGCGATAGCCGACGCCAGTGACATAGTTGGAGAGCATCCGCTCCTGCATTTCTTCCTGCTCGAATAGCACTTTCATGGCGTCTCTGATGTCCAGTATGCCCAGAGGCCTGGTGTCGACGTCGATCACCGGAATATTCTGCAGGCTTCGCGCGGCCATCGTCTGCCAAACCTCGTGGACATCGTCCTGCGGGCTGCACGAGATGACCGATCTGCTCATCAGGTCTGACGCCGCCGTCGTCGAAGACGGCGGGCCGGCGAGATGGCGCACCAGGTCGGATTTGCTGAGCACGCCCTCGGTACCTCCGCCCGCGTTGCACACCACCACGAGGCCAATGCCAGGCTTTGAAAGCGAAAGGGCGGCCGCCTGCACGGTCGCATTCAAGTCGATCATGGCCAGGCGCGACGACGTGAGGCCATGCAGTCTGTCGATGAGCACTGCGGTCGTCCTCGGTAACGCGCCGTGCCGCCGGGGTCTTCGAACGCCGGGCGGCGCGGCGCCTTGCTTTTAAGCTTGGCGCGCAATTGCGCTATTATTCCTCGAACGGGAGCACCAACTCGGTGTCGGCTGTATCGACCACGAAAACAGCCAACAGCCTCGCAGGCTCGGTCGCACTGGCATTCTGGCTGACCCTGTGGCGATCGCCGGGATACTCCGACCAACTTTCGCCGGCGTGAAAGGTGGTTACCGGCCCGTCATTGACCTGGCTGTTGATCGCGCCCTCGAGAACAGTGGCATAGATAAAGGCCGACTTCGGGTGCAGATGTGCCGGCGAGCTGCCGCCAGGTTCGTATTGAACGAGCACGCCTCGCATGCTCTTGCCGGGGACGTTGGGAAGCGGATGGTCGTAAACCAGCTTCACGTTCTTGAAAGGCTGCTGGGTCGCGGCATGTTTCTGATCGTCGGCTCTCACGCCCGTGGTTATGAGGGTCAGAAGGACGGCGGCACTGAGGATGGTCCTTTTCATTTTGCGTAGCTCCGTTGTTTGCGGTTTGGTTTGCGGGGTTGATCGCCGGCCGGAGGGGGAGCGGCCGGCGATCCGGCTCTCGCTTAGGGGCAGCGCGAGCCTATGACCTGATGAAATCCAACAGGTCAGGATTCACGACCTGGGCATGAGTGGTGCACATGCCGTGCGGAAATTTCTCATAGACCTTGACTGCCGCGTTCCTGAGCATCTTGGCGGAAAGCAGTGCCGAGCCGGCGATCGGAACGATCTGGTCGTCGTCGCCGTGCATTACGAGCGTCGGCACGGTGATGGCCTTCAAATCGTCGGTGAAGTCGGTCTCGGAGAAGGCCTTGATGCCGTCATAGTGCGCCTTCGCGCTGCCCATCATCGCCTGCCGCCACCAGTTCTGAACGACGCCCGGGATTGGCGTCGCACCCGACCGGTTGAAGCCGTAGAATGGACCGCTCGCGAAATCGACATAATACTGGGCCCGGTTAGCGGCGAGTGCTTCTCGACCTTCGTCGAACACGCTGATCGGAACGCCATCAGGGTTCGCTTCCGTCTGCACCAGATGGGGCGGCACTGCGCCGATCAGAACCAGTTTGCTAACGCGGCCCTGAGGCTGACCGTGTCGCGCTACGTAGCGGGTGGCTTCGCCGCCGCCTGTGGAGTGGCCGATATGCACCGCATTCCTGAGGTCGAGATGCCCGGCCACCGCAGCTACGTCAGCGGCGTAATGATCCATATCGTGCCCGTCGCTTACCTGCGCGGAGCGCCCGTGACCGCGTCGGTCATGGGCGATGACGCGGTAGCCCTTGCCGAGAAAGTAGAGCATCTGGGCATCCCAATCGTCGCCGCTCAGCGGCCACCCGTGGTGGAAAACGACGGGTTGGGCATCCCTGGGACCCCAGTCCTTGTAGTATATTTCGGTACCGTCCCCGGTCGTGATCTTGCTCATGTTCGCTGGTCCCTTGTCTGCGTCGGAAAATGGAAGGTTTTGCTCAGCCTGCGCGACCGCGATCGGCGACATGCCGAATGCAAGCGTTGCGGCCAGGCTGCCCAACAAAACATCGCGGCGAGGTACTCCAAGGGAAAGCGGAAGTTCGTCTTTCATCGGTCCGCTCCAAGATTGTCATTCGCGCGGCATCGGCACGATGCCTGGTCATTGCGGAGACCGATCAGTGTCGCTGGAGCGGAGTGCGGCTGAACCACTCATCGAAACGAATTGGTCCGATGCGTGGATTGTCGCCGGGCACAAGCGAACGGTCGTCCAGTTCCGTACCGAAATAGGGCGCGTGGGGATCGGCCGTCACGTGACGCTGATCGTTCGTCGCCTTCAGGAATCGCGCCACGAGATCGCTCATGCGAACCGGGTCGGGACCGGCGATCTCGAGCACGCCGTTGAGCGGCGGGGAGATGGCGACGTCGGCCATGATATCTGCGACATCGTCCGAAGCGATCGGCTGAAAATACGCCGACGAAATGGTTGCGACGTTGCCGACCGTTCCACCCTGGGCAATGCCCCCCAGGAACTCGAAGAACTGCGTTGAATGAACGATGGTGTAGGGGATGCCAGAAGCTCTGATCAGCTTTTCCTGAGCCATTTTTGCGCGCATATAGCCGCTCTTGGGCAGGCGTTCGGCGCCCACAATCGAGAGTGCGATGTGGTGCGTCACGCCGGCCGCCTTTGCCGCGGCGAGCAGGTTCCGGCCGGAGACTTGGAAGAATTCCAGAACCGCTTTGTCTTCGAAGGACGGCGAATTCGCCAGGTCGATCACAACCTGCGTTCCGGAAAGGGCCTCGGCCAGGCCTTCGCCCGTGATCGTGTTTACGCCTGAGTTCGGTGAGGCTGCGAGAACTTCGTGGCCCTTCCCGCGCAGTCTCTCGACCGTCTTCGAGCCTATGAGGCCAGTGCCTCCGATAACGACGATTTTCATGTCATGCTCCTGTTGTGAATGCGAAAAGATCTGCTTGAAATCTCGGCGACTTCTCAAACCGCCTATCGTCCATTCCTCAATGGGCGAACGGTGCTTCGAGCGGCTCGGTCGACCGCCAGCTTCAGTGTTGCGACGGGCTTCCTCGACCGGCGACGCGGTCGTTCAATGCCCATGAGAATGCGCCTTCTTGGCACGCGAAAATATTGAACCCACGGCTCGGTCGGACGAGCCGAAAGTCTAGAACCGATGCGCTCGAGGGGTGACGGCTTTGCCCGGTCGGGAGAGGGTTAGCAGCGAGCGGGCACGGGCGCGCTGATGGTCACAGATAGAGCGCGGGTCAGGCACGTTTGGTCATGCCCCCTGCTATCAATATCGGGCCGGCGTTCCTCGGCCTCCCCGAACACCAGCAAGCAAACCGATAAAAGCCGCAGCAAGACATATACTGCCGTATGGCTCGCCCTCGTCCTCGATCCAATCGACCTGCGAACACACCTCAATATAGCGTGTCAGCACGACCAATCCGCCAAGTCTAGATCGAAAAACAGCGGGGGTGAAAATGTCGGACACGGAAACAAGATTAGGCGCATCCGGCAAATTATTCTTCGGCCGGACTGGAGATTTGTCCGTTTGCGACCCGCCTGGGGAGCACGCGGCCGCCGGCGTTGTCCATGACCTTGGCAACCTTATTCAGGTCGCAACATCCGCGCTGAATCGGATCGCCCGCGACCCGAGCGTCTCGACGGTTTCGGCTGTCGAGCCTGCAATTGCCAGCGCCGCGACCGCCTTGCAGCGAGCCGGTGCGCTTGTCCGGGAGACCCTAAGCCGAGCCGCAACAAGTCGGCGGACGCCTGAACATGCAAGCATCGTCGCCTGTCTGGCCGAGGTCGAAAAACTCGTCCAAAGCACATCGGCGGCTAACGTCCGTCTTGAGGTTCGCGTTGAGCGAGATCTACCCGCTGTAACGTGTGATTCTCTGGGCGTCCAAAATGCCATCTTGAATCTCGTGTTTAACGCGCGTGATGCGATGCCGGAGGGCGGGTCGATTTCGATAAGCGCCGTCGCGGTCGTCCAGGATCGGGGAACCGTTGTCGAGGTTCAGGTTCAAGATCACGGCATCGGGATGACGCGCGAGACCGTGCTTCGCGCCTTCGATCTGTTTTTCACCACCAAGGGAACGGGCCTGGGCGGCGTCGGACTGCCCATGGTGAAACATTTTGCCGAGCGCCACGGCGGTCGCGTCGACATTCAAAGCGCCCTTGGGGAAGGCACCACGGTGACATTGCAGCTTCCTGCCACGCAGACCCAGCAGGATTGACTGGAAGCCAATGGGGCGCCGGCGTGGGCCGCCCGGTCATTCTTTCCCACACGCCGTTTGCGGCAGATGTGGCTTGTTTTTGCAACCTTCAGCAGGTGCAAACACTCGGGACCAATCAGATCGATGGGGGTTGCGGGTCTGATCATATGGCGGATCGAAGGGGCCCCGGGAATCGACACGAGCTTGGTCCTTCAAAAAGCTCGGATATGGACAGGGATGAGGTTTCGGGGGCAACGCCAGGCTCGGTTCGTAACCATGGATTGATGTCTAGCCCTTTGTCCGACTCGCCTTTGGCGTTCCCAGAACATGTTTGAATGGAACGGCGCGAAAGACGGTCTGAATGGCCTTGAGCATCGCCATCCTCGAACTCACGTGTTGCGGTCCCAGCGTGCCGTCTTCGGCGAAAGCTGACATCCGGCTCGACAGGATCGCCGCGAGATCCTCGGCCATTTCAGGCCGAGCCAGGAGAAGAGGAGCGAAGCTTGCCTGATCGATCTCGTAGACCACGACGTGACTCATGGCACGCAGCGTCGACATTTCGCCCATGCCCGCCAGCAAGCCGGTTTCACCGAAAAAATCGCCGGGGGCGAGACTGCCGATTTCTTGAAGCGGAGTATCCGCCTCGCTCCTCTCACGCACGATGACGCCCGCCCGCACGATCATCAGCGACGGCAACATTTCGCCTTGTCGCGCGATGATTTGGCCCTTGCGGTAGGTGCGCACCATGGTCGTCGCCGCGAGAGCTTGCTGCTCGTCCTGCGTCAGGCGCGAGAACACCGGAATGGCCCGTATAAGATCGATCGGCGCGGCCTGCGGAGGGCTTGCTGTTTCCTCTGAAGGCAGATCGGCCATCGAAACCGAGGCGGTCGGCGGCATCGCAAGCAACAGGCCGGCGGACTTGGAATGCCGATAGACCAGATCATAAACCTCGTTCCGCGCCGCGATCCGCTGGCCGATCGTCGCGACTCCGAAAACCAGCTCGAGCTCAATCGCGATCGCATCCAGTCCCTTTATCTTGACCAGCGGCGGCGGTTCCTTCTGGATCGAATTGCAGCTCACCAAGGCGGTCTGCATTACGTCCGCGATGACGGCAGGCATTTTTGTCGGCGCCAGCCGCACGGTCACGGAGAGCCCGTGGCTCTCGTCCGGGTGGCTGACATTGGTAAGCCCGAGCTTGGCGAGAAAGCTGTTCGGAAGGGCCACGACATTGTGGTCCGAAGTGAGCAGATGCGTCGACCGCCAATTGGTCTCCACAACCCGCCCTTCGGTGCCATCGCTCAGCACGATCCAGTCGCCGAGCACATATGGGCGGCCGAGATTCAGCGCAATGCCCGAAAATACGTCGCTCAGCGTGTTCTGGAGCGCCAGTCCGAGGATAATGGCGAAGACGCCTGACGTAGCCATCAGCGTTCCCACTGGCACGGCAAAGACGAAGGCAAGAACCGACAGCAACATTCCGACATAGACCACGCCGACGACCAGGTCTTGCAGGAGTCGCGCCTCGCGTGGCTTGCGCTCAACGACCAGATACAAACGGACAAAACCGATCAGCGCCCAGGCGAGATGGAGCCACCAAAGCAGCTTGACTGATCCAACCAGGATCGCATCCGCGGTAGCGATGCTTCCGTTTGGGGTCTCGTATGGGACGACATGCCGGTCGAGCAGCATGGCCGACATTGCGAGGAAAAAGCCAATCTGGACGATCAGCCGTGCCTTGACGAGACGTTTGGGAATGAGATGCCAGACGACGATTCCGGCCAAGCCGACCGACACGATGTAAAGGAGCGGCGCGCTCGATCCTTTCAGGATTGTACCCAGGTCAAGCATGTTCTCAGCGCCTCTTTTCCAACACTGCCTCCGTGATCGAATTCGGCAGTCGATGGGGCGTCTCGATCGGGCCGAGCAGCGGCATAACGATGAGGCCGAAGGCGAAGCAGTAGGCGTCGTTCAGATTCCGTGGGACGGGATAGGCGATGAACTGGTCGTGCACCATCCGCGGCACCGGCAGGCGTGTGTCGAGCCATCGCCCGATACTGCTCTTGGGCGCGTAACTCGGTTCGCCGCTCATCGCTTTGCCTCCGCTCCTGGACTTGCCGGTATCGAAGTCGGCCGGCGTTTCTTGGCCGGCCGACTTCGCCGCGGACGGTCATGACCAAGCCGAGCGGTCAGTATTCCCAGGGACCTGGCACCCACCGAAAAACATCGCCGTCGACCGCCACATGGCATACGGAGGGGAAGGACAGGTGAGTGGCGACCAAAGACTCGCGGTTCGCCGCCAGCTCCCGCAGGAGACGGACACGGACGCGGGCCGCCTCTTCGGGATCATGTTCGAACCCATTGTGCCAGTCTGGATGGTCGAACCCGACCTGGAACACGGCATCGCCGGCGAAGGTCAGCCGGTTTCCTCCGGACGCCAGCCGGACCACGCTGTGCCCGGGCGTGTGGCCGCCAGTGCGTTGGACCAGCACACCCGGCGCCACCTCGTACTCATTCTCGAAGGTCCTCATTCGGCTGTGGTATTCCTCCAGGAATCGCTTACCCGTGCGCTGAAGCGCCTCGGGAAATCCCGGCGGCATGGAGACCCTGGAGAAATCGGGAGCCTCCCAGAACTTGGCCTCGGCGGCAGCCACGTGAATCCGCAGGTCCCGACGCAGTCGGTCCCTCACGCCATCGACGAGCAGCCCGCCCACGTGGTCCATATGCAGATGGGTCAGCACCACGTCGGTCACGGATGCCAGATCGATGCCGGCGGCCTCCAGTCGCTGGGCCGTATGCCCGGCCCGCGGCAAGTCCGGGAACTCCACTCCCATTCCGGCGTCGATGAGTATGGTTCGGCCGCCGCTGCGCACCACGACCACGTTTAGCGCCCATTCGAGCACATCCGGCGGGAGGAACATGTCCTCCAGCCAGGCCGCCCGAACAGCCGGGTCGGCGTTGTGGCCCAACATCGCACCCGGCAGCGACAGCACCCCATCGCTGACCACCAGCACGTCAATCGCGCCGACCTTCAGCGAGTAGCGAGACGGAACCAGTTCAGGTTCCGGCCTGCCGTGGATGTGTCTCGTGTTCACCTTGTCGACACAGTGTCTGATCGACGGCTGTGAGCTGCTTTCAAAGCTCATATTGTTCTCCTGTTGCTCCGCAAAGCTCATGTTCGTCTCCTGCTGGCTGCCTCATTGACGGCCGTATCGGCCAATTCCGCCGCTTGCCCACCTGGATCTCCATGCAACTCAAAGGCCGGGCATCCGGTGTCTGCTGACACAGATTGCGATGTCTCGACCTACGCGGCCATTGAACGGAAGCGTTGGTCCGGCAATGCGAAGGTCTATGGCGCGCTCGTTTTGCGCAGAGGTGATCTGGCGCTGGGTCGAACTCGCCGTTTCGACCGGCGAGCGGTCACCGTGCCTCTTGTCTGTCAGCGGTCCACTGTGAATGTGAGACGTGACATGCCTCGCTGACTGGCTGGAGCCTGTCCGACAACTGCCTCAAGGCCGGGCGCGTTGCCGTGCGACCCGTCCCCCAGGCGGTCGATGATGGCCGCACAGCGACCACCTTTCATGCCGCCGCCAGCACAGCGATCGACATGGCTGGTCGAGCGCTGGGCCTCTGTCCCGGTTGTGGAGGGGACATCCTGAACGCTCGATAGATTGCAGGGACAGATAATCATGGTTCGATTCTCGACGGCGAACTTGTTCACACTGAACGGGCGCTCAACGACGGGCGCTCAGTAATCCCACCAAGCCGGCACCCAGCGAAAGAGATCGCCGGCGGCCGCGACACGGCCGACGGACGGAAACGGCAGGTGCGTCGACACCAGCCAGGCACCGGTCGTCGCCAGTTCCTTCATCAGAGCGAGCCTGACGCGCGTAGCCTCCTCGGGATCGTGTTCGAAGCCGTTGTGCCATTCGGGGTGGTCGAACGAGACTGGGAAAATCGCGTCTCCGGCGAACATCAGCCGGTCGCCGCCGGAGGTCACGCGAACCACGCTATGTCCAGGAGTGTGACCGCCGGTGCGGGTAACAACCACTCCCGGTGCCACCTGCTGCTCGACCTCGAAGGTGTGCAACCGGTCACGGTATTCCGTCAGGAAGCGCTTGGAGGCACTCCGGGCAACCTCGGCGAGCGCCGGCGGCATGCCGGTGCGGGAGAAATCGGGAGCTTCCCAGAACTTGGCCTCAGCGGCCGACGCATGGATGCGAAGGTCATCGCGCAATTGTTCCTTCACCCCATCTACCAGCAGCCCGCCGACGTGATCAAAGTGCATGTGGGTCAGTACCACATCGGTCACCGAGGCAAGATCGATGCCCGCGGCCGCCAGTCGGTGGCCAAATTGCCCGGCTCGCGGGAAGTCCGGAACCTCCCCTCCTATCCCACTGTCGATGAGTATGGTCTGGCCGCCGCTGCGCACCACGACCGTGTTCAGCGCCCAATCGAATGCCTCTCGTGACAGAAACAAGTTGTCGAGCCAGGCGCCCCGAACAACCGGGTCGGCATTGGTCGCCATCGACTCGGCGGGTGGTGTCAGCACGCCGTCGCTTATGACCATCACGTCGATCTCGCCGACCCGCACCGCATAACGCGACGGAACCAGTTCGTCGGGTCCTAGTCTGACAGGTTGCGAAATGTTGCTCAGGCTCGGGTTTGTGTTCACGATTGCCTCCTGCTGATCGACATGTCTCAGCCGTGTCAGCCTCATCCGCCGCCCGTTTCCACGGTCCGGCAAACTCGGCTTCACCGACCGCCGCTTGGGGTGGCAGGAATTTGCGCCGGTTCGGCCCGCGCAGCCATCGACCGGAAGCATCGGTCATTCCCGGCGAAGGGCCATGCCAGGCTCACCACAAGCATGGGTGATCTCGTGCGAATGTCCAATTGGCCACTTGGCCGAATGCAGGGCGGCCGTGCCGTTTGCCTGTCGGCGGCAGCCCCAGCGATAGGAAATCCTATCCCGCGATATCAGTCCCTTACGGCCTTGGTCCAATCAAAGGTCTGCCTGTCATCCCGCCCCGGCACGAACGCCAACCGCACGAAGGTGCCGCGACCGGAGGTCCGCCGCTCGCGTTGCCCGCCTGCGTGATTTGCCAGTCTCGACGCGTAGCATGGCCGACAGCTTGTCGGCACAGCGGTCGAGTGTGCTCCAGAAGCGTTGACTGGCAACGGGCCAGAGTCCACCTTCCCGGTGATCAGACCTCCCTCAGACTGCGGAGAGTCGAACGGCTCGGGGGCATATGCGGGACAAGGAGAAAGCAAGCCGGAGTGACGCGCGCTCAGGCGAGGCCCACAACGCCAGCGTGGATCTGATCGCGGTGGTCGTGGCGGTCCCGAATCAAGGGCCGAGCGTTCTCACCGTCGGACAGGGCAGCACCCTTCCCTCGGGACCCTTCGAACTTGGCCATCGCTCGTTGCAATCCGGGCTGAGGGCATGGGTGGAGCATCAGACCGGCCAGCAACTCGGCTATATAGAGCAGCTCTACACATTTGCCGATAGCGACCGCGCTGGTGCCGACAGCGACCGGGCTGGCGAGCGACACCGGCAGCGGGTGATCTCGATCAGCTACCTTGCCTTGACCCGCGCCGAACATGCCGCCGACGAGGCCAGGCGCGCCTGGCGGCGCTGGTACGATTATTTCCCATGGGAGGATCATCGCTCCGGCATTCCGCCGATCATCTCGGAGGTTCTGCGGCCTCGCCTGCTGGCCTGGGCGGACAATGCCGGGCTGGACCCGTTGAAGCGCGAGCGCCGGCGGCGGGCCGCGTTCGCGTTCGGCTTGGACGGCCGCGACTGGAACGAAGAGCTCGTCTTGCAGCGCTATGAGCTGCTTTATGAAGCAGCCCTCATCGAAGAGGCGATGCGCGGATCCGAGGCGACCGCATCGCCACCGATCTCCGGGACCGCGATGACAGCCGACCATCGCCGCATCCTGGCCACGGGGGTCGCGCGGCTGCGCTCCAAGATCAAATACCGGCCTGTCGTGTTCGAGCTGATGCCGCCCGTGTTCACCCTCCTCCAGTTGCAGCGTACCGTGGAAGCCCTTTCCGGACGGCTGGTCCACAAGCCAAATTTCCGGCGCCTCATCGAGCAGCAGGATCTTGTCGAGGAGACCGGCGAGACGACCGCCGACACCGTCGGGCGGCCGGCAAAACTCTTCCGGTTCCGTCACGCCGTTCTCGACGAGCGGGCGGTCGCAGGGACAAAATTGCCGCTGTCCCGGACTTGACATCCATTATTCTCACAGTAAGTATATATCCAAATTATACTCACTTAGAGCATAATTGGAGCGCCGATGCCCACTTCCCTGCCTGCCCCCGTATCGCTCTATGAGCGCGTGCAACGGGTCATCCCGGCAATCGAATGGCCGGCCTTCACCGACGACATCGAAGCCATCCTGGCGCTGAAGCGCGAGCGCAACGCCGTCATCCTGGCCCACAACTACCAGACGCCCGAGATCTTCCATTGCGTGGCCGACATCGTCGGCGACAGCCTGGCGCTCGCCCGCAAGGCGATGTCTATCGAGGCGGACGTCATCGTGCTCGCCGGCGTGCATTTCATGGCCGAGACGGCCAAGCTGCTCAATCCCGGCAAAACCGTGCTCATTCCTGACCTCGGCGCCGGCTGCTCGCTGGCCGACTCGATCACGGCTTCGGATGTGCGCCTGATGCGGCAGTGCTATCCCGGCGTGCCGATCGTGACTTATGTCAACACCTCCGCCGCAGTGAAAGCCGAGTCCGACATCTGCTGCACGTCGGGCAACGCGCTTCAGGTGGTGGAATCGCTCGGCGCCCCGCGCGTTATCATGCTGCCGGACGAATATCTGGCCAGGAACATCGCCACGCAGACCGAGGTCGAGATCATCGCCTGGAAGGGACATTGCGAGGTGCATGAGCGCTTCAGCCCCGCCGACATACGCGAACTGCGCGAGGCGCATCCCGGCGTCACCGTGCTCGCCCATCCGGAATGCCCGCCGGAGGTCGTCGCGGAGGCGGACTTCGCAGGCTCTACGGCAGCGATGTCCGATTATGTCGGACGGCACAAGCCGGCGCGTGTCGTGCTGATGACCGAATGCTCGATGAGCGACAACGTCGCCGTCGAGCATCCCGAGGTCGACTTCGTGCGTCCATGCAATCTCTGCCCGCATATGAAGCGCATAACGCTCGCCAACATCCGCACGGCGCTCGAACAGAACCGCCACGTCGTCACCATCGATCCGAATGTCGCCGAGCGGGCACGCCGGGCGGTCGAACGGATGCTCGCCATATGATCACGCACCACCTCGACGGCCGTCCGGTGATCATCGGCGGCGGGATTGCGGGACTGATGACGGCGCTTCATCTTGCGCCGGAACCGGTCGTCCTCATCTCGAAGGCCCCGCTGGGAAACCAAACGTCCAGCGCGCTTGCCCAGGGCGGCCTCGCGGCGAGCCTCGGCAGCGATGACAGTCCGGACCTTCATCTTGCCGATACGCTCGCGGCCGGCGACGGGCTTTGCGACGCGAACGCCGCAAGACGGGTCGTCGACGCGGCCGCTCAAGCGATCGGATTTCTCGAACAACTGGGCGTCGGCTTCGACCAGGCGCCGGACGGCACGCTCCTGCTCGGGCTCGAAGCCGCCCATTCGTGCCGGCGGATCGTACATGCCGGCGGCGACGCCACCGGCCGTGAACTGGTCCGCGCGCTGGTCGCCGCCGTGCGAAGGACACCTTCGATCACGATTGTCGAGGGTGTCGAGCTCCGGCGCCTGTTCGTCGAGGACGGCGCAATCACCGGTGTGCTTGCCGTCGGAGACAGCGACGCCATCTCGCTTCCGACAGGCCGCGTCGTGCTCGCGACCGGAGGCATAGGCGGCCTGTTCGACCATACGACCAACCCGCTCGGCTCGTTCGGCCAGGGCCTGGCGCTTGCCGCGCGTGCCGGCGCCGAACTCGCCGATCTCGAATTCGTGCAGTTCCACCCGACCGCGCTCGACGGCCCGAGCCGTCCGATGCCGTTGGTCAGCGAAGCGGTGCGCGGGGAAGGCGCGATCCTGGTCGACGAACGCGGCCGGCGTTTCCTCGCCGATACGCCCGCCGGCGAACTGGCGCCGCGCGATGTCGTGGCG
This sequence comes from Mesorhizobium yinganensis, assembly GCF_040081985.1. NCBI lineage: Bacteria > Pseudomonadati > Pseudomonadota > Alphaproteobacteria > Hyphomicrobiales > Phyllobacteriaceae > Mesorhizobium > Mesorhizobium yinganensis. Next base: position 152,855 of record NZ_JBEBMH010000012.1, read on the forward strand.
CGGGGCGTATGGCGGCAGTTGGGCGCCGGACATCGTGTGTTCCTGGACGCCCGGAGCTGTCTCGGACCGAAATTCGCCGAGCGCTTTCCGGCGATCGCATTGCTCTGCCGCGAGGCCGGCATCGATCCCGCCATGCAGCCGATCCCGGTGCGTCCCGCGGCTCACTATCACATGGGCGGCGTGGCCGTGGATGCCGAGGGCCACAGCTCGGTTGGCGGCCTGTGGGCCTGCGGCGAGGTCGCCCGCACCGGCCTGCACGGCGCCAACCGTCTTGCCAGCAATTCACTCATCGAAGCCGTGACGTCCGCCGCGTGGGTCGCGACAAGCGTCGCCGCAACGCCCCTCGCCTCGCCCAGACGGCCGAGACCGGCGATTGTGCCGCCGCGACCGGACGCTGCGAGCATCCGTCCGATCGCTTCGCGCGCGCTCGGCATCGAACGCGACGGCGGGACGCTGCGCCAGGCGGCGAAGGTGCTGGCGCCGATTGCAGCCGGCCATGACAGCGCGTCCGACCCCGCTCTTGCCGCGCTGATGATGACGGTTGCCGCGCTTCGGCGCGAGGAAAGCCGGGGCTCGCATTTCCGGACCGATTTTCCCGGGCAACATGCCCAGCCGCAATCGCCTCGGCTGACGCTCGACGAGACGCTCGAGGCGGCGGCGATCCTTGCCGACACGACATCCGCTTCGGAAGCACTGCTGGACAGGACGGCTTGACCATGACGCTGACACCGCTGCCGCGCGTGATGATCGAGCCACTGGCGCGCGCGGCTCTGCTCGAGGATCTGGGCCGCGCCGGCGATATAACCGCCGACGCGATTGTCCCAGCGGATGCGAAAGCGACGATGGTTCTTGCGACACGGCAGGCGGGCGTGGTTGCCGGTCTCGACGTCGCCGCCCTCTCCTTCGAGCTGATCGATCCGCGAACCGAAGTCGCCGTCATTCATTCCGACGGCACGGGCGTCTCGCCCGGCGACGTCATCGCCACGGTGCGTGGGCCTGCCCGCGCGCTGCTGACGGCCGAGCGGACGGCGCTCAATCTGCTTTGCCACCTGAGCGGCATTGCCACGCAAACCGCGGCGGTCGTCGACGCCGTCCGGGATCACAAGGCCAAGATCGTGTGCACGCGAAAGACGACGCCCGGCCTGCGCGCCCTGGAAAAATACGCCGTTCGCGCCGGCGGTGGCGCCAATCATCGTTTCGGCCTCGACGACGCCGTACTCATCAAAGACAATCACATCGCGATCGCCGGCGATATCCGCACGGCCATAGAGCGCGCGCGGGCGGCGGCGGGCCACATGGTGAAGATCGAGGTGGAGGTCGACACGATCACGCAGTTGGAAGTGGCGCTCGCGGCAAGCGTGGATGCGGTCCTGCTGGACAACATGTCCTTGGAACAGTTGACCCAGGCGGTGGCGATGGTCGGCGGCCGCGCGATCACCGAAGCTTCCGGCCGGGTGACCGCCGAGACGGCGCCGGCGATTGCCGCCACCGGCGTCGACCTGATTTCGGTCGGCTGGATAACCCACAGCGCGCCGATCCTCGATATCGGATTGGACATTGCGCCCTGACCAGGGCGAACTGTTCCTCCAATTTTGGCACGGCTGCGGATCTCGTGCCGGTCGCCGAACCGCACCTGAGCGCGGCCCTCGGTTGTTCAGCGGAGTAATTGCGGATGGAACCGGGATGCGTCGCAGGCGGTCCAATATATTCCGTCCAACCACGCGCCCTCCTTCAAGGATGCTTCGCCTTGCGGGCCGTCGTCTTGGCGGCGCGCCGTTCCTTGATCGCCGGCTTGTCCGTCAGCCTGCCGCCGACCTTCACAGGTTTCAGCGCATGGCCTTTCGGATCAATGGCGAGGTGCAGCGTGCGCGAGAAGAAGCCGCCGCCGATGTCGGCGCGGCCGATGTTGATCACCGTGGCGTCCGGACCGCCCTCCTCCAGAACTGAAAACACACGGATCCTGGTGTCGGCGTCCAGCGTGTCCAACGCCTCGTCGATGACCACCCAGCGCGGCCTGTGCAGCGCCAGCCGGGCGAAGGCCAGCAGCCGCAGTTCCTCGTCGGTCAGTTCCCGTTCCCAACGGGTATCGCGGTCGAGATGCGCCGCGAGCCGGCCGAGGCCTGTTTTCGTCAGGGCCGACACGAGGTCCGCGTCGGTGAATTTTTTCGATTCCTCGACGGGATAGGAAAGCACGTCGCGGAGCGAACCCGGCGAGAAATACGGGGTGCGCGGAACAAAAGTCACGGCTTGCCCGGCCGGCAGTTCGACGCGGCCTCCACCCCAAGGCCACAGGCCTGCCAGCGCGCGGAAAAACAGCGTCTTTCCGGCTCCCGGCTTGCCGGTGATCAGCACGCGCTCGCCCGCCGCAATCTCGGCATGCGTCTCCGAGAGCCGCGCGCAGCCGTCCGGCGAGGAGACTTCGAGATTGTCGAAAACCATCCTGTCGCCTTCGGCCGGCACGAAGGCGATCCGCTTCTCCACGTCGTGGACGTCTTCGATCTTCAGCAGAGCCGAACGGAACGAGGCGACGCGAAGCAAGGTGGCGCGCCAGTCGGCAATGCCGCCGATATTATCGATGAACCAGCGCAGCGAGGCATGAACCTGGGTGAACGCCGCCGCCGCCATCATCAGCCCGCCAAAACTCAGGTCGCCGGCAAAATAGACCGGCGAGGCAATCACGATCGGCGCAACCACCGTGATCCATCCGTAGCCGGCCGTCACCCAGGTCAGGCGCACGGTGGCGAGCGCGATGCGTTTCGTTGCCGCCAGCACAGCGGCAAGGTCGAGTTCCAGCCGCCGCCGCTCCTCGCCCTCGCCTGCCGCCAGCGAGATCGAATCGACATGCTCGTTGACCCGCATCAGCGAAAACCGCAGTTCGGCCTCGCGCGAATAGCGCTCGCTGTTCAGGTTGATCAGCGGCCGGCCCGCGAGCCAGCTCAGGAACGAGGCGATGCCGGCATAAAGCACCGCGGCCCACACCATGTAGCCCGGGATCTCGAACGAGTGTCCGGACCAATGAAAGACAAAACCCTCCGAAAGCGACCACAAGACGCCGACGAAGCTGACGAGCAGGATGCTCGCCTGAAGCAGCCCGACGCCGAGATCGGTGGAAAGCTCGGTGAGGTGGCGCGCATCCTCATGCAGGCGCTGGTCGGGATTGACGCCGATGGCGCCGGCCTTGGCAAGCCGGAAGGCCCGCCGTGGCAACATCCATTCGCCGATCAAGTCGCGTGTCAGGCCCTCGCGCAGTTTTATGCGCAGCATCTGGTTCAGCCAGGTCTGGGTGATGTTGAAGACCAGGAGCACGCCGGCGATCTCGGCGAAAACCACCAGTTGATGGAAGAACGCCTGCAGGTCGCGCCGCTCGATCGAATCGTAGAACGGCCGGTTCCAACTGTTGAGCAGCACCTGGCCGAGCGCGGTCGCCACGATGACGACGAAGATGCCGGCCATCAGCCAGAGAATGGTGTTGCGCACCGGCGAGGCCATGAAGGCCCGCCACATCATCATAAGCTGGTCGCGAAAACTTTCGTCGCCGACCGTGATCACCGCTTGCCCGTCCGTCTTGTCGTTCATCCGAAACACCTCGGCAAACTGCGTATCGACGCCGCCCGACAACCGCCGTCATCGATGGATGAGGTGGCGTGTCGTCCTTCATAAACAAAGCCAATGCAAAGTGCATGTCGGCAATCGATCTTGAAAATGGGCCAGCGAAATTGCTGCGGCACTCTGCGGGCAGCACGGATCGTCTTCACGCCGTGAAATCCGCCGTGGCCGTCGACTCTTCGCCCGTCGTGTACGGCTGGGCACCGTCAGGACGTGTCGGCAGGCTCCAGCGCCCAAACGGCGAGGCCGTGGAGGACGTCCAGGACGTCGTGGACCTCATGAGTGGGTTTGCGCCGCCAGCCGGGCGGGTGGCCGGGTTTCAGGGGCCACAGGCGGTGGAAGCGGGTCGGCTTGCCGGGCACTCTTTTCTTTGCGACCGCGCCAGCCTCTTCCCGTCGTTGTGCGACAAAAGCCTCGCGGCGCGCACGCCAGCGGGCAAAGCGTTTTGCCTGGCCGGGCAGATCGTCCAACGCGGCGGCCAGCGCTTGCAGGCGGAGCGCAAGGCGCGTCGCGTCGATCTGGTCACGCGGCGATGGCGGCGGCGGGAGCGAATATGGCTCGGCCACGCCCGGAAACAGGATGCGTGGGGCAGCATGTGCCGGCACGTAGCGGCGGTGGACGCGGAACGGGTTCCGCAGCGGATCGAGCAGCGGCAGGCTGAGCGTTTTCGGGCGGGCGGCACGGATGGCCGCGGCCCGTCTCGCCGCGGCGGCGGCGGCGAGATCGGCGCGTGAAAGCGTGACGGCGATGCCGAAGCCGCGCAGCAACGGCTCCATGGATTTTGGTTTCGGGTTTCGCAGGCGAGGCGGCGGCAAGGTGACCGTGAGACCACGCGCGGCAACGACGATCAGTCTTCGCGCCGCCGCTTCAGCAGGATGCAGCAGTTTGAGGATGGCGCGGTAGAGGCGGCGAGGAAGGGTAAGTGCCGGGGACAGTTTACTTTTTTCCGCTCGCGCGGGCCTGAAAGCGGCTGCGTCCTTCCGCGCAAAGAAAGTAAACTGTCCCCCAGCGCCAAGCCCGGCACCGACACCCAGCCCAGCCATCGCAACCAGCATGGCCAGGATGCGCTTCAGCGCTTCCCGGTTCTTCTCGATCGCCGCATTCCAGTCCATTGCCAACACTGCCCTCTCCTTTCCACAGGCGATGCAATCATCGCTCCTGTGAGGGAGAGCGGGGACAGAGCTGAGAAAAATCATCCTGACGGATGCTGACAACCGTCAATGCCGGGGACGTCTTTGGGGCGAGCCACGATGCGCGCTTTCGAGAGGTTGATCCCAGCGTTCTTATGCGATAACATGACAATCGTAGTTAACTTTTAGCCGCGGACGCAGCAGGGCCAGGCCCTCACGCGCGGTGCCATCAAAACCTTTGAAACTCCCGGCGGAGCGCGCCCTGCTCTCCGTGTGACATGGCGTCCGCAACGAATGATCGACAAGAATCAGATTGCAGCAGAGCAGGCAATTTTTCGAAGCTTCGCAAACAGCTACCTGCGGGAACTGAATCCCGGTGTTCCGGTTTTCCACCGCGTCGGCGACCGGAATTTCGACTGCGCCGAGATTGCGCTGCCGTCACGGCACGCCGCGCTGCGTGTCGAAGTCAGGTCCCGGTCGCTTTGCGGCATGCATCTGTTCGGGCGGATATGGATGCGGCAAGGCACCGGGCCGAACTGGCACGAGATCGAGCCTATCCTTGCCATTCATCTGCTGGTGCTGGGTGCAAGGGAAACCGGCCCGGCCGCGCACCGCCAGGCCGACATCGAGCTTGTCGAACGGATTCTCCAGAGCTGCCAGGCGACCAAACGCTATCTCGACGCCGCCGAGGCAGCGCCGCTGTCGCCAATGGGCTTCATCGGCGCGGAGCAATCGCTGGTTTTCGGCCATCCGCTGCACCCGACGCCGAAGAGCCTGCAAGGCATGGCCGACTGGCAGCAGGCGGTCTACGCTCCCGAACTGCGCGGCGGTTTTCAACTGACCTATTTTGCTGCCGCGTCCCGGCTTGTGCGGGGCGATTCGGCAGGCGCGCCAGTGACGTCGATCGTCGGGGCGCTGCTGGGAGACGATGCCGGCAAGGTCGGCGTCGGCGAAGGCGAGACGCTAATCCCCATGCACCCTTTGCAGGCGCAGGCCCTGATGCTGGAACCGGCAGTGCGGGCGCTTATGGCGTCCGGACAGATAAGGCATCTCGGACCGGCCGGCCCGCTGTTCACCGCGACCTCGTCGGTGCGCACCGTCTATTGCGAAGAAGCCGCCTGGATGCCGAAATTCTCGCTGCCGGTGCGCATCACCAACTCGAAGCGCGTCAACCGGCGGCACGAGCTGGAGGCCGGCGTGGCCGTGGCGCGGCTGTTCCAGCGCGCCGGGATCGACGGCTTCGACCCGCGCCTCGGTTTTCTGCATGACAGCGCCTATGTGACGCTGGATTTCCCCGGACAGGCCGAGAGCGGTTTCGAGGTCATCTTCCGCGAAAACCCGTTCCAGCGCCGGGCGGACGATCCGGTCATCACGGTTTCGGCGCTGACCGCCGAACCGCTTCCCGGCGACCGGTCGGTGCTGGAGAACGTTGTAAGGCGGGTGGCGCGCGACCAGGATGTCTCTGTGCGGATGGCCTGCCGCCGCTGGTTCGCGGCCTATCTCGACTGCACGCTCGACCCGCTGGTGCGGCTCTACGACCGGTTCGGCGTGGCGCTGGAGGCGCACCAGCAGAACAGCCTGCTCGATCTTTCGCAGGACGGCCTGCCCGGCCGCTACCTCTACCGCGACAGCCAGGGGTTCTACCTCTCCAACGCCTTCAAGGCGCGCTGGTATGGCGTCGTGCCCGAGGTCGTGCAGATCCGCAGCCTGTTCTTCGACGACCGCGAGATCCGCGAACGCTTCGCCTACTACCTCGTCGTCAACCAGATTTTTTCCGTCGTGGCGCGCGCCGGCCATGACGGTTTGGCGAGCGAGGCGGAGTTGCTCGGCATGCTGCGGGCGCGGCTGAAGGCGCTCGCGGGAGAACTCACCGGCGTCGGCGGGGAATTCGCTGCCGGCCTGCTCGACCGGCCGAACATCACCGCCAAGGCAAACCTCGCGATACGCCTGCGGGATGTCGACGAACTCGCGGACGCCAGCGGCATGCTCTACACGCATTTCCCCAATCCGCTGAGCCGCGCCGGGCTGTTCATGGCCGCCGAGACCGCGCATGCCATTGCCTCCTGACCTCAACGGTACGCCGGAGCGGCGCGTCATGCGCCAGTTGGCGGAGGCTTTGGTTTATGAAGGCCTGGTCGACTGCGCGGTGTCATGGCGCGGCGGAAAATGCCGCTTCGAATGGCGGCATGAAGGCGCCGGCATACGTTGCCAGGGTTTTATCGGTGCGTTCGGCCGGGTGCGGTTCGATGCCGGAACGCTGGAATATGGTCATGCCGGACGGTGGCGCCCTGCGACGCTGACCGACGTCATTGCGAGCGCCGGAGGCTGCCCCGAAAAACGGGCGGCGCTCAGCTTCGAACTGGACCGGACGCTGGATTTCTGCCGCTGGAACGCTGAAAACCTGCCGCCCCGGCCGCGTCGTAGCCTGCCGTTCGCGCGGCTGGACAGCGCGATGGATGAGGGCCACCCCTATCATCCCTGCTTCAAGGCGCGGACCGGCTTCGACCATGGCGATCACGCCGCTTATGGTCCGGAAGCCGGCAATGCCTTCCAGCTGGTTTGGCTGGCCATCGCCCCGGAGCGGCTGCATTCGGCGTTCCCCGTCGATGAGCAGGCCTTCTGGACGTGGGAACTCGGGGCGGAAAGTTTTGCGGTGCTGGATGAGCGGCGCGCCGGGCTCGACGACCATGCAAAACGGTTCGGCCTGATGCCGCTGCATCCGTGGCAGTGGATTGCCTTGCGGGAGACCGAGCTTTCGGGCTGGCTGGCCGACGGTTCGGCCGGCTTCCTCGGCGAGGCCGGCGACTTTTATACAGCCAGCCAGTCGGTGCGGACGCTGTTCAACCGCGACCACCCGCGACGCGCCAATCTCAAGCTGCCGATGAACCTCGTCAACTCGTCGGCGAGACGCATCCTCGAACCCTATTCGGTGTGCAGCGCGCCGGCGATCAGCCGCTGGCTGAAGGATCTTGTCGCCGGCGATCCGCTGTTTGCGGAGCGCTACCCGCTCACAATCCTCGGCGAATATGCCGGAACCATCGCCGACCGGGACGGGCCGCTGGCGGGACAGGTCGCGGCAATCTGGCGCGAGGACGTGACGGCTTTCCTGGAGCCGGGCGAGACTGCCGTGCCCCTCAACGCGCTGATGATGCTGGAGGAGGACGGACGGCCGTTCATTGCCGACTGGATCGACCGCCATGGGTTGGACGCCTGGGTCGGCAAAATGGTCGATACGGTGGTGATGCCGCTGTGGCACCTGCTCGCCGGGCACGGCGTTGCCACGGAATGCCACGGCCAGAACCTGATCCTGATCCATCGCGACGGCTGGCCGCTGCGGCTGGCGATGCGCGATTTTCATGACAGCGTCGAATATGTGCCGGGGTTTCTGCGCGATCCTGGCATGGTGCCCGATTTCGTTGCGCTGAATCCCAACTATCGCGACGCGGCGCCCAACGAGTACTACTGGATGGAGAGCCCCAAATTGCTGGGCGAGCTCTTCCTCGATTGCCTGTTCGTCTACAACCTCGCCGAAATCTCGCACCTGCTGCGGTCGAGCTATGGCCTCGACGAGGCCAGCTTCTGGCTGGATGTCGGCAGGCGGATGCAGGCCCATTCCCTCGAGTTCGGGCTGACGCACCGGCAGGCCGCGCTCGGGCTGTTCGAGCCGCGCATCCGCACGGAATCGCTGCTCAGGCGAAAGCTTTCGCCGCCGGGCGCTGAGTGCGCCCACGAAATCCCGAACAGCCTGGCAGGCGCCTAAGGAGACACGAGACATGATCAGCATCAACGACACGGTCTTCGACCAGGCCTATTTTCGGGACGCAGGCGAGCGCATCGCCGCGGCCGCCCAGTTCGACAAACGCGCCGGCGACCGCTTCGCCGTCTGCTTCTCCGAGGCGCAGGACTGGCTGGCGTTCTTCTTCGCGGCGCGCGCCGCCGGCGTGGGCGTGCTGCCGCTGCATCCGTCGACACCCTATGCGGCGGCGCGGCGCCAGGCAGAGACGGCGGGGTGCAACTGGCTGATCTACAACCGGCTTGAGGGCGAGCCGATCGTCGAGGAGCGGGCCGGCGAGCCGGGGCAGCTCCTGCAGATGAGTTCGGGCACGACCGGCGAGCCGAAGTGTATCGCGCGGGCCTGGAGCGACATCGACGACGAGGTCGAGACCTATGTTTCCTTCTTCACGGAACCGCAGGACATGACGCCGCTGGTCGCTTGCCCGACCACCCATTCCTACGGCCTGATCTGCGGCATACTGGTGGCGCTGAAGCGGGGGCAGACGCCGGCGATACTGGACACCGGCAATCCAAAGTTCCTGCTGCGCAAGCTGCGCGAGACCGAGCGGCCCTACCTGATCTCGTCGCCGGCGATCCTGCACACGCTGGCGCGGTTGCTGCCGGCGGGCGAGCAGATGCATGCGACGATGACCTCCGGCACCTTGCTGCCCGAACCTTGGTTCGAGACGATCCGGGCCAAGTCCAGAAACATGTTCCAGCAATATGGCTGCTCGGAAGCCGGCTGCATTGCCATCAATGCCGACGTGCAGGCTGCCAACGAGGTCGGCCGCGTGCTGCCACGCTTCTCGCTACGCGATGCGGGCACGGCCGGCGAGCCGAAAGAAATCGCCGTGGAGCGCGCCGGCGTGGCGGTGGAGACCCGCGACCTCGGCTATCGCCGCGACGACGGCATGCTGGTGTTCCTCTCGCGCCTCGACGACCTGATCAACGCTTCCGGCCTCAACGTCTATCCGAAGGAAGTGGAGGACGTGGTGATGACTTTCGCCGGCATCGGCGATGCGGTGGTGTTCCGCAAGCAGGATAGTTTTGCAGGCGAGCGCGTCGCGCTACTGTTCAGCGCCGAGCAGGCGGTCGACCAGAGGCAACTCCGGCAATGGTGCGCCCAGCGCCTGGCCGCGCACCAGATGCCGACGGAAATCCTTCAGACGGAACGCATCCCGCGCCAGGCGAACGGCAAGATCAGCCGGCGCGACGTGGCCGCGCGCTACGCCGCCGGCGAATTCGAAGCGGTGCGGACGGAGGCGGCATAGTGACCTACGATCAGGTGCTCGGCGCGATCGAGACGATTTTGCGCGACAAACTCGAGCACAAGCATGTGGCGGCGTTCGCCCCGCAGGCGCGGCTGAACGAGGATCTTTACCTCGATTCCGTGCTCATCCTCGAAATCATGCTGGCGCTGGAACTCGACCATGGCGTCGCCTTGCCCGAGGAGACAATCAGCCGGCAGGACCTGGACACGGTCGACGATCTGGCGCGGCTGTTCGTCGAAGCGCCGCAGGCCAGCGAGGCGTCAGCAAAGCCGGCCAGGGAATTGGCCTTCACCCGCGCCGAGGCGGAAGCGGCGGAGCGGGTCGGCGTGCATGGCGAGGACTATGTCGACATCAAGGTGCATTGCTTCGTCAGCAATGTCTGCCATGCGGTAAAGCAGCGGGGGCTCGACCACCGGCCGTTCTTCTTCGGCGTCTGGGATGCGGGCTTCGCCGTCGACGAGCGCTGGCGGCTGGCCTATCACACGGCGGAGATCAATCACGACTTCTTCCGCGACTGGTTCGAGCGCCTGTACGGGCCGAAAGTCCGGCAATGGTATCGCCCGGACGCCAGCAAGGAAGACAACCTTTCGACCATGCTCGGTTTGCTCGCCGGCAAGAAGCCGAGCGAGTTCCTGATGGTGATGCTCGACCTCTTCCACCTGCCGGAGCGCGAGAACAAGTTCAACCAGAACCCGTTCCCGCACTATCTGATGCTGGAGGAGACGGGGGACCCGGACGTCTGGATGGTGCTGGACCCGGATTTCCGCTGGGAAGGCAGGATCGACAAGCAGAAGGTGATCAACGCCATCATGCAGCCGACTGTGGCGGGCGGCTTCATCTTCGACGCGGCCGACATCAGAAAACCTTCGGCGCTCGGCCTGCGCGACTATTTCCTCGCCTGCTTCCACGAGGACGAGAACCTGCTCACAAGCGCGACGCGCGACATCGTGCAGGCGCATGTCGAAGGCCGCGACGGCGTGGCGCTCTCCGACCTGTCGACGGCGCTGCGCGAATTGCCGGTGATCTCGATCCGCAAATATGCGCTGGAGCACGGTTTTGCGTTCTTCTGGCGGTCGCTGCAGCTTTCCAATGCCGAGTTCGACACGATCTGCGACGACATCGAGGCGCTGATCCAGGAGTTCAAGGCGCTGCATTATGCCGTGATGAAGCTCAGCCAGACCGGCGACGAGGCGCTGGCGGCGCCGGTGTTCGAAAAACTCGATGCGCTGGACGCGATGGAGCGCGCGCTCAAGGGCCGCCTCGCCCAGACCTACCGCATCTGGTGCGATACCCGCGGCCTGCCGCACACGCCGCGCCACGACATCGAGGAGGCCGTCGCATGAGACTGTCGCTCTGCACCATCACCTTCCGCCATCACCTGCTGTCGCTGGAAGACATCGCGCGCTGGGCGGCCGCCAGCGGTTTCCAGGGCGTCGAGCTTTGGGCCGCGCACGCGCGCAACATGCAGCATCTCACCGACCGGGATGCCGCCTGGATTGCGTCGTTCGGGCTTTCCGTGCCCATGCTCAGCGACTACCTGCCGCTCGACGAGGATCTGGCGTCGCTGCGCCATGCCACGTCGAATCTCTGCCGGCTGGCCCGCCGCTGGGGCGCCCGCAAGGTGCGGACCTTTGCCGGCAAATCGGCGAGCCGCGACACCTCGCCGGAGACGCGCTGGCGGCTGTCGGCGCGGATGAAGGACGCCTGCATGATCGCGCAGGACCAGGGCTGCAAGGTGCTGGTCGAGACGCATCCGGGAACGCTTGCCGACACGCTCGCATCGACGCTGCGCCTGATCGAGGAGGTCGACCACCCGGCGCTCGGCATCAATTTCGACACGTTGCATGTCTGGGAAGGCGGCGACGACCCGCTCGCCGCGCATCGCGCACTGTTGCCGAGCATACAACACTATCATCTGAAGAACGTACGCTCGCGCGCCGATCTCGGGGTGTTCGAGCCTTCGAATGTCTATGCCGCGGCTGGCAAGCGGACAGGCATGACGCCGCTGTTCGACGGCGCGGTGGACTATCTGGCGTTCCTGGACGAGTTGTTCGAGCGCGAGGAGGTCGACGCCTCGCTGGAATGGTTCGGCGGCGACTGTTTTAATGTGCTCGCCAACGACGCGCGCAATCTGCGGCTGCTGAGGACGGATCGCGAAGCACCGATCCGGGCGGGGGCGGCTTAAAGCCAAAGCACGACTGATACGGCAGATTGCAACCTCGACCGGCGAGCCCCCCACTCCGGCCCTTTGGGCCACCTCGCCCCTTGCAGGGGTAGAGGAAAGGCGCTGCCGCGTTGCCGGCGCTTCTCCAGCTTGGCTTTCCTCTACCCCTGCAAGGGGAGAGGTGGCCCAAAGGGCCGGAGTGGGGGTGCTCGCGGACGGTCGATTGTCACGATCATGGGCACAGCCACAGCGTTTCGATGGAAATTGCAAGGCCGGCGCGGGTCGCGCCGGCCTTTTCGATGTCAGAACCGCGCCGTGGCGGTCAGGCGGAACGAGCGGCCCGGATCGTAGTGCGGATCCACGCCGTCGAAATCCTGCCCGTAGGCGGCGCGATCCGTGTAGTTCTCGTCGAAAATGTTGAGGGCGTCGAGACGCAGCGTGAAATCCGGCCTGGAAGGCGGTGTCCATTCGACATAGGCGTTCACCACCTCGTAGCCGGGCAGTTCTCTCTTCGGGCTGTCCGGATCGGTCGGATGCCGTACCATCGTCCCGTCATAGGCGAGGGCAATCTCCATGTCGCCGCCGACACGCAGGCCCCAGTCGTCGAAAGTGTAGCCCGCGCCGATCATGATGATCTGGCCCAGCGGCGTCGTCAGATAGCGTCCCACCTCGGAATCCGCCGTTACGCCATCCACGTCGGCCTCGATATCCGCATATTTCACGCTGATGAAGGCGGCATTCCAGTCGTAGCGGCCGCCGATCTCCCATCCCTGGGAGACGAGATCGAGTGAGCGGATCGACGTGAATTCCGGGACAGGGACACCGCGCCCGAATACCGGCAAACGCGCATTGTCGATGTCGGTGCGGAACACGTTCGCTTCGAAAGTGAACCCGCTGTAGCGCGCCTCGAGGCCGGCCGTGTAGTTGTTCGACGTAACCGGCTCCGGCCCGTCGCCATAAGTCCAGAGGGGGTTCTGGAGATAGTTTTCCGCCAGCGGAACGCCGCCCCATACATGCGAGGTGGCCGCCTTTACGGTCAGGAATTCCGGCAGGAGGTCATATTCGCCGGAAATGTTGCCGCTGATGCCGGCATTACTCCAGTCGGAATCGTCAATGCCGGTGAACCATTGCTGGTCGACACGTCCGCCGAACGAGATTCTGGTCCGGTCGAACGGCTCCAGGCGCGCTTGCGCATAAGCACCGATGTTGGTGGCGCGCTCGTCGGTGAAGAACGGTTCCGTCGGGTTCTTGTATTTCAGATCGGCCTTGTCGTTGTAGAAGTCGAAACCGGCGATCACGTTGCCGATATCCAAAGCGAACCTGTTTTCCACCTTGCCGTTGAAGCTGCCGGTCGTTCCTTCCGTAGGCGAAACCACCTCGCCAAAATATTCGGGCGCCGCAATCTGTGTCTTGCTGTAGGCGAGCACGACCTTGGGATCCCACCAGCCTTCCGGCGAGGTATCCGTGTAGGTGAAGACGGTGTTCTGCCGGCGAAGATCGTAGTTGCGCAGTTCCCTTTCAGTCGGCCGATTGAAATAGAAGTTGGCGCGGTAGGGGCGCGGCGCGTCGTCGCGCACCTGCTCGTGGCTGAGTTCGAAGCGGTGGCCTTCGAGGCTCTCATAGGCGATCTTGCCGAGCCCGGCGAGCAGGTTGGTGCTGGTGCCGGGCATCTCCTGGCCGTCGCCGGCGGTGAAGTCGCCGCCATTGCTGTAGTTGATGTAGCCGAGAATCTCGAAGCCGTCTTTCTGGCCGAAGCCGGCAAGGCCGGTTGTGTAGGTCTCGCTGTTGGTGTCCCAGATGCCGGTGACGAAGCCGCCGAAATCGCGGCCGGGCTGCAGAAGGTCGACGACGTCCTTGGTCTCGAAACCGAGCGAGCCGCCCAGCGCGCCGGGGCCGGCATCGGCCGGCGCCACGCCAGCCTGTATCGACACCGCCTTCAGCAGCGCGGGGTCGATCAGGTAGGTGCCGTTGTGGTGGAACACCTTGTTGTTCTGCCGCGAACCGTCGACGGTGACCGCAAGATTGTTCTCGTCGACGCCGTTGACGTAGATTTTCTGCGTGCTGGGAATCGCCCCGCCGACAGCGATCTGCGGTTCGCCCATGAACAGCTCGCGCAGATCGCGCGGCATCGTGCGCTCGATGTCCTCGGGGCTGATGGTGATCAGGTCGGCACCGGCCGACGCGGGCGCGCCGGCGCCGACATCGATGACGATGGTATCGAGCTGCGTGGCGCCATCCGGCGTGGTCTGGCCTTCTTCCTTTTCCTCGGTGTTTGTCGTGCGGGCTTCTGTTTCCCGCACCGGAGCGGACTGCGCGAAAGCTTCCGGACCCATCAAAATCGACATCGCGGTGCAGACGGTTAGCGCCCGCAAAATTTCGGATGACCTCAACTGAATTTCCCCTTGCTGACCATGTCCCCGCGCCGGTGTCAAACACTCGACTACATCTGCCATAACGCATCGGTTGCGCTGCGGCAATAAACTTGATAAGAAAAATCCAGTTTATACAACCCGTTGAAACTGCTGCGCTCTTGCGCGCGGCAGCGATCGGCGTTTGGTCAGGCGTGATGCAGGACGGTCAGCCTGCCGGCCATGGTTTCGACCCGCATCGGGAAGCCGAAAACCGTCTCCAATATGTCGGGGCGGATGATCTCGCGGGTCTCGCCCGACACGGCGATGCGGCCGTTTTTCATGGCGACAACCCGGTCGGCATAGGCCGCCGCGTGGTTGATATCGTGCAGCACCACCAGCACGGTCTTGCCGTGCGCGTCGGCCATCGTCCGCAGCGTCCGCATCAGTTCGCGCTGATGGAACATATCGAGATTGTTCAGCGGCTCGTCGAGCAGGATGTAATCCGTGCCCTGGCAGAAGGTCATGGCAACCAGCGCCCGCTGCCGCTGCCCGCCGGACAGGGTATCGATGAAACGCGCGGCCAGATCGGCCAGGCCGAACTGCTCCAGCGTTTTCGCGACGATCGCGCGATCCTCGGCGGTCAGCCGTCCGCCGCTGTGCGGAAAACGGCCGAAGCCGACCAGTTCGGCGACACGCAAGCGGCTTGCGACGCCCGGATCCTGGCGCAGGATTGCCATCACCTTCGCCAGTTGCCGGGTCGGCGTCGTGTCGACCGGCAGGCCGCCAACCGTGATATGTCCCGTCTGGAGCGGACGCAGTCGGGCTATCAGCGACAGCAAGCTGGACTTGCCGGCGCCATTCGGGCCGACGAGTGCCGTCACCCCGACCTTGGGCAGCGCCAGGCTGACCCGATCGAGGATCAGGCTGCCGCCGAGCGTCACCGAAACGTCCGATACCTCGATCATCGCCTGCCTCGTGCAAAAAGCATGGCGAGAAAGACCAGGCCGCCGACGAACTCGACGACGATGCCGAGCGTGCCTTCGCCCCCGAGGACGTGACGCAGCAGCGTCTGGCCGCCCACCAGCACGATCACCGCGACCAGCGCGGCGGCGGGCAGCAGCATGGCATGGCGGCCCGTGCCGACGATGCGCTCGGCCAGCGATACCACCAAGAGGCCCAGAAACGCCATCGGTCCGACCAGCGCCGTCGACGCGGACACGAGGGCGGCGACCAGCACCAGCAGGCCGGCGGCGGCGGCCCGCCAAGCGACGCCCAGGCCCACCGCGGTGTCGGCGCCGAGCGCGATCACGTCGAGCACATGACGCGACCGCCAGGCGATGGCGACGCCGGCCAGGGTTATCAACCCTGCGGGCAGCAGGAGTTCGGGTTCGACGGCGTTGAAGCTTGCGAAGACCGCGCCTTGCAGCACGGCGAAATCGTTGGGGTCGATGAGCCGCGCCAACAGAGCGGAGAGCGAGCGGAACAGCACGCCGAGCACGACGCCGGTGAGCAGCAGCAGCGTAAGGTCGAACCGCCGGCTCAGCATCGGCAGGAACAGCGCCAGCGCCAGGCCGGTCATGGCGACAAAATTGCCGAGGAAATGCAGGCGCGGATCGATGCCGGCAAAGCCAAGGCCGCTCAGCGAAAAGACCAGCGCCGTCTGGCAGAATATGAAGAGCGCATCCAGCCCCATGATCGACGGGGTGACGATGCGGTTGGCGCAAACCGTCTGGAACACCACGGTCGATACGGCGACCGCGACACCGACGGCCACCATGGCGGCAAGGCGGACCGCGCGCAGTTCCAGCGCCAGCGCGAGGTCGCCACGCAGGCCGATCGTCATGAAAGCCGCGCAGACCAGAACGACGACGACGGCCATCAAGGCGAGCCGGCGCTCGGGCCGGTCCAAACCGGCAATCATTGCGGCGTCAGCCATCGCCACGCCGGGAAAAGAGCAGACCGAGGAAAAGCACTGCGCCGACCACGCCAAGTACCGTGCCGACCGGGATCTCGTAGGGGAAACGAATCAGCCTGCCGGCGATGTCGCAGGCAAGCACCAGCGCCGCGCCGGTGCCGGCCACCCATGGCAGGGTGCCGCGCAAATTCTCACCGGCCAACCGCGAAATCAGGTTCGGTGCGACGAGACCGACGAAGGGGATGGTGCCGACGACGACGACGGTCAGCGCGGTGATGGCCGAGACGATGACCAGCCCGAGCCTGAGCACGGCTGCGTAGTTGAGGCCGAGCCCGATGCTGACGTCCCTGCCCATCGACAGGATCGTCAGGCGGTCGGCGGTCCACCAGGCCAGTGCTACAAGAGCGCCGGCAACCCATAGGAGTTCATAGCGGCCGCGCAGGACCCCGGAGAATTCGCCCGTCGTCCATATTTCGAGATATTGCAGCAGGTCGAGACGCCAGGCGGCAAAGGTCGCCGCAGCACCCACGACGCCGCCATAGACGAGACCGAACAGCGGCACGAGAAACGGCTGCGTCGGCGGCAGGCGATGGACGAGCGCCAGGAACACCGCGGTCCCGGCAAGCGCGGTGGCGGCCGCACCCAGCGCCTTCCATCCGAGCGGCGCTTCCGGCCAGAGCAGCGTCACGGCCAGGATGCCGAGTGCCGCGGACTGCGCCGTGCCCGCCGTGGACGGCTCGACAAAACGGTTGCGGGCCAGCGTCTGCATCACCAGGCCGGCAATCGCCAACGCGCTGCCGGCCAGCAGCGCGGCACATGTGCGCGGCAGCCGGCTGACGACGACCAGCCGCAGGGCCTCCGGATCGGAGAACAGCGTCCGCATCGAAAGCGCGCCGACGCCGACAAACAGGCTGGCTGTCGTCAGCGCCAGCAGCAGCGCGAGACCCGTCGCCTGAAGCATAAAATCCGGGCAGCGGGCGGCAGCGACAGTCATCAGGGCTTCGAGAATGCGGTCCGGATGGTGTCGAGCACGCGCGTCATGGAGCCGACGCCGCCGGCCGCGATGTAGAAATCGGCTGCAGGCAGATAGACGACCTGTCCCTTCTTCCAGGCGGTGGTTTCCGCCACCAGTTCGTTGTCGAGCGTCGCCCTGGCGTTCTGCTCGCCGGAGCCGATCGCGGCGGCGCGGTCGACGACGATCAGCCAGTCGGGATTGGCCTCGCGGATGAATTCGAAGGAGACGGCCTCGCCATGGGTGGCGGCCTCGACATCGTCGACCGCGGGAGGGAGTCCCAGCGCCGAATGCACCCAGCCGAAACGGGAGCCCCTGCCGTAAGCCGTCACTTTCGGACCGCTGGTCATCAGGATCAGCGCCCTGCCCTTGTCCTTGACGGCGCCACGCGCCGCGGCAAGCGCGGCATCGAGTTCCGCGGCGCGGCTGGCGGCCTCCTTCTCTTTTCCCGTCAGCTTTCCGTAAGCCGCAAGGCGCTGTTTGGCCTGCGCAAAAAGGTCGTCGCCGTTCATCGTCATGTCTATGGTCTGGGCGACCCGGCTCGCCGCCGCCAATTGCGGCGAAGAGCGGCCACCGATGATGATCAGATCAGGTGCGACGGCGCTGAGCGCTTCGAGATCGGGCTCGAAGATGGTTCCCACCACGTCCGTGCCATCCTTCAGCCCCGCCAGTTCAGGCACATAGAGCCTATCGGGCAGGCCTGCGATCTTCACGCCGAGGCTGTCCAGCGTGTCGATCGCCGCGATGTCGAAGACCGCGAGGGTTTTGGGGACTGTGTCGATATCGACCCTTCCCAGCGCCGTCTCGATCTCCATTGCCGATGCGTGGGCAAGGAAAAGCGCCAGGGCCGGCAGCGCCAGGGCCGATGCGAGCCATCTCATGAGCGAATTCCGAACCGGACAGAGGATTTCAGCCGTGCCAGGCAAGCGGCTGAAGATTCTCGCGGAAGGCGAAGCGGATGAGATGCGATTCGATGACGTGCTTGGTGTCTTTCAGGCCTTCCGCGTCGGCGGCCTCCAGCTCGATGTCGAGGTTTTCGGCACCGGCACTCATTCGGGCGGTGCCGCAGGAAAAGCGGCATTCACCATGCCCGTCGGCATAGTTGGCGTCGATCTTGTGACCGAAATGCTTGCAGAGCTGCTGGATGTATTTGTCGGCGTGCGGGGTTTGGCAGCGCGCGGTCGCGGTGAGCATGATCACCTCTTTTACATGAGTTTTTTACTCCAGTTATCGCAAGCTGGCTTGCTGGGCAAGGTCAGGTCGGAAATTGAGTGGCGGGAGCGAGCCGGCACGCGCGGGGTACTGCCTCGCGTCGGGAAGCTGCCGGAGGCGCAAGCATCACCTTGGCCGGACTCGCGCTCAAAACGGCACGTTGATGCGCAGCATGCCGGAATTGCTGGACGTATCCTCCGAGAACTCGCCGGCATATTGCAGCTCGATGTCCATGCCGCCGATCTTCGACAGGTGCAGGCCGGCGCCGACCTTGAACAGCACGTCGTCCATCGGCAGCGATGCCTCGAACATGCCGACGCCGGCTGGCGCGCCGCTCAGCCTGGCGTCGGCGGTCCATTCGTCCGCCGTCGAGAAGCTGGCGCCGACATAGGCGTAGGGCCGCAGCATGTAGTCGGCGCCCATGGCAACCGAACCGCCGATCTCGATCATCGGCGAGGCGACGAAGGCGAATTCGTCGCTGCCCTCGACCTTGAGCCCGGCCACGCCCGCCCCGCTCTCGGTATAGCCCGACATGCGGGTGTAGACCGCGTCGAGGTCGAGATAGGGTTTTACGTAATAGTCCGTGCCGGCGAAGGTGCGGGCGACGCGGAAGCGCAGCGAACCGCCATAGACGTCGGGCGAGCTTTCGGCGGAACCGGCCAGGCCCGGAATGCCGACTCGCTCCATGTCGTAGCTGCCGTAGCTGGCGCTGATGACGCCGGCGAACAGCCATGGTCCCATCTCGCGCTTCAGCGCCGCGCCGAGGAAACCTGCATCGCCCGAGCCGCTGACCAGGCCGTCATCGCCGTCGATGTTGCTGTGCTGGTAGGCGCCAGCGAGGCCGAGGAACCAGCCGGGCGCGAGATCGACCTGCGTGCCCATGCGGTAGGTGATGGCCTCGTCGGTATAGCCTGATGAGCCGTTCTGGTCGAAGCGGCCGCCGCTGATGTCCGCCCAGACACAGCTCGTCTCGCCGAGCATGAGGCCGCCGGCGGAGGTTTTGGGGCAGCTCATCAGTGAATCGTTGAAGCCGATGATCGTCTGCTGGAAGCGGGCGGCAGGCGCAAGGCTGACGCCAGGCAGCAGGCCGGCCAGCATGGAGGCGTAGGCGTCCTCGCCCTGCCCTGCACCGTCGTAAAGTGTTGCAAAGAGGCCGCCGAAATCGTCGTTGCCGTCGGCTTCCCAGATTTCCTGGAGATGGTCGGCGATCTCGTCGGCGCTCCTGTCCAATCCCGTGCGGTCGAAGTCGGCCGAGGCGGAGAGGCTGTAGTCCTGACCGGCCTTGGCGATGTCGATGTCGAAGGCAAGGTTTTGCGCGGTCTTGAGCGCACCCGTCGCATCGCCCTCCACGCTGAGGAACACGACATCCTTGCCCGGAAGAAGGCTTGTCGCGTTGATGTCGAGAACGCCGCCGAGCGCGGCGTCGCCACGCACGGTCAGCCGGTCCGACTTGGCTGCCGCCATGTCGAGGTCGATCGACAGCGTGCCCTCGGAGGACTGACTGAAATCGCCGGTGATTTCGGTGCCGTCGGTCTTGCCGCTCTTGCCGACGAACAGCGTTCCGCCATTGACGACATTCGCCTCGTAGAGCGATGCGCCGAGCAGCACACCGCCGGTGGCGGGCGTGGCGGCGATGGCCGACGCGGATGCCACGGCGGCCGCGGTATTGAGCGTGCCATAGTTGTTGACGCTGCCGGCGCTGTTGCCGTCGGTGTTGCTCATCAGAATATTGCCGCTGATGGTGCCGGAGTTGTTCACGGTGAGCAGACTGCCGTAGCTCCCATTGTCATCGCCGCTGTAGCGGATGGCGGTGCCCGAGCCGGCCGATACGCTGCCCCCGGCATTCACGGTCAGCACATTGTTCTTGCCGGCGGCGATCCAGACGCCCGCGCCCTGGCTGCCGCTTGCGCCGCCCGTCACCGTGCCACTGACATTGACGGTAACCGCCTCCTGATCTTCCGGGCCTTGACTCTGGGCAAAGATGCCGACCGAATTGTCGCCGGTCGCGCTTACCGTGTCGTTGACTGTGACGGTCACCAGATTGCCGATACCGGAGCCGTCCGACGACGTGCTGCCGGCAAATGCACCCGACTGGTCGCCGCCAAAGCCGCCGCCGCTGCCGATCGATTGGGCGATGACGCCGAATGCGTAGCTGCTTTTCGTCGTGACCGCCCCGTCGATCGTCACCGAAACATCGCCGCCATTGCCGATCCCGGTGCTTTGGGTGCGTGGGGTCAGCGAAATGGGACCGGATGCATCGCCGCCATAGCCGCCGCCACCGCCGATCGACTGTGCGACAATCCCATGCGAGCCGTAGCCGGTCGTGGTGATGTAGCCCGTGCCGGGAAGAGTGAGGTTGACTGCGCCACCATCTCCCTTGGCGCTCCCCTGCCCTCCGATAGTCAGGGCAGGGCCGTTGTCCGGCGTATGGATTTCCGAGGCCGCGCCGGCCACCGCGAGGCCGCCGCCGCCGCCGATCGATTGCGCGACGATGCCGAGGGCCCGACTGCCCGTCGTGGTGATGCCGACCGTCGCCGTGGACGTGACACTGCCACCATTGCCGTCAGCGTGCTCAAGGCCGCCGACCTGTATGGCATATTCGGAGGTGCCTCCATCGGCCGAGAAGGCGCCGACACCGCCGCCACCGCCGATCGACTGCAGAACAACGGCATGCGCGTCGTCCCCTGTGGTGGAAACGTACCTGTATGCGTCCATCTCGACACTGCCGCCGTCGCCGGTGCCGGCACCGCCGACCGTCAATGTGCTGTCGAAGGAGGATGTCAGGGCGGTGCCTAGACCGCCGCCACCGCCAATCGACTGCGCAAGGACGCCATAGGCGCCCGCGCCGGTCGTGGTGCTCGCGATTTCCAGGGCCGAACCGTAGTGGACACCGACGCTGCCGCCGTCGCCGTTGCTGCCCGTGCCGCCGCCGACCGAGACCGTCGCAGTGGCGGTGGCCTCGCCGTCGGCCTGCATCGATCCATTGCCGATGCCACCGCCGCCGCCGATCGACTGGGCGATCGTCGCCATCGCCCAGCGGCCCTGCGTGCCGATGTAATCGTAGAGATTGACGTTGACTGCCTCCTGGCCGGAGGTCGGGTTGAAGCTGTCGCCGTAGGATTCGCCACCGCTTGCCGCGCCGCCGACGATCACCCTGGCGTCGAGCACGTCGCTGACCTGGTCGCCGGAAATGATCGTCGACATCGTGGTGCCCGCGACGCCGCCTCCACCGCCGATCGACTGGGCGACCACGCCATGAGCCCAGTCCCCGGCTGTAACCACCGTTGGCCTCACCGCCAGATAGACCGAGTGTCCATTGCCGCCGCTGCCGCCGCTGCCGCCGAGGTTGATGGAAAGCGTTCGATCGCCCGAGAATGGGCTGTCTTCATTATAGCCCGCGGCGCCGAAGCCGCCGCCGCCGCCGAGCGATTGGGCGAGGATGCCGACGGAAAGATCGCCATAGGTGGCGACCTGAATGTGGCCACTGTCGATGGACACATCGCCGCCATTGCCGCCGTCGCCGCCGCTGCCGCCAAGATCGAGCGCAAGGCTGAAGTTGAAGCCGTTGTGGCTGCCGCTCGGGTCGCCGGCGCCGCCGACGCCGCCGCCGCCGCCGACCGACTGCGCCAAAAGTCCGACAGCCCGGTCGCCTTGAGTCTGGAGCATCAGGACCCCGCTGCACATCAAACCATCGGAGCACGCGCGGACGTCTCCGCCATTGCCGGCATCGCCGCCCCCGCCGCCGATCGCCAGTTCGATCGCTCCATCGGCGAGCCAGGTGTCCGTGGTCGTGTTGCCGACACCACCTGTGCCGCCGCCATTGCCCACGGATTGCAAGATCATGCCGTGTGCATTGTCACCGGAGGTGGAGATGGAGACGTCCGACGTGTTGGCGAACTGAACCAGCCCGCCATCGTTGCCGAAGCCGCCGCCGCCGCCGGTGCCGCTGCCGATGTTCAGCGTGGCGTTGGAAATGGCCGAGCCGTCGCCGCCCATGCCGCCGCCGCCGCCGATCGACTGGGCCAGCACGCCGTAGGCGGAATACCCGCCGGTCTGGATCGTGGAGTTGCTGCCGAGCAGGACGTCGACCTCGCCGCCGGCGCCACCGGTGCCGCCCTTGCCGCCGACCGCGACATTGGCGCTGATCAGCGACTTGTAGCCGTCGACGTCGGAAGAGCCGCCCATGCCGCCGCCGCCGCCGATCGACTGCGCAACGATGCCGTCGGCGTAGTCGCCGCTCGTGCTGATCGCCCCATTGTGATTCACGTTGATTTTCGAGCCGGTGCCGCCTGTGCCGCCCTTGCCGCCGACCTCGACGTTGAAGTCGCCGCTCATGCTAAAGGAAAAGCGATCGTAGATGTCCTTCAACTGCTTGATGGCGTTGGAGACATTGTCGAGCGTCCAGCCTGAATCGGCGCCGAGCGAGCCGCCCATGCCGCCGCCGCCGCCGATCGACTGCGCGACGACGCCATCGGAATCACGGCCCGCGGTGATGATCGATCCCTCGTTCGTGACGACGACGCCGCTGGCGCTGCCGCCCGAGCCTCCGGTCATGCCGACGCCGACATCCAGCGTGACGCTGGGCAGCGACGTGCCGCCGTCACCTTCTCCCTCGCCGCCCTCGTCCTCATCTTCGCCGGGAATGTCGACGCTGCCGGAGGCGAAAACGCTGACCCCCTGGGAGGTGCCGCCGCCGCCGCCGATGGACTGCGCAATGATGCCGCGGGCGCCGGAACCGGAGGTCTGGATGACGCTGCCGGCGCGTAGATCCACGTCGACCCCGCTGCCATAACCGCCCTTGCCGCCGCGCGAGCCAAGGCTGACGGCTGCCTGCACGCTGACCGAAGCGCCGAGACCATAGACCGTTGCATTGCCTGCGCCGCCATTGCCGCCGCTGCCACCGATAGACTGAGCAAGGATGCCGTTTGCATAATCGCCAGCAGTGATGATTTTGCTCGGCGAAGTATCCGCATCGCCGGACGAGGCGACCGACACGTTGACCGAGCCGCCATTGCCGCCGCCGCAGTCGGAACTATAGTCGGTCGAGGAACATATGCCGCCTATGGCCGCGTTGGTCTGGATGTTGAGGGAGCCGGTCGGCGAATTGAGCGTAAGCGAATAGACGGAAGCATCGCCGCCGCTGCCGCCGGCGCCGCCGTTGGAGACGGCATGGATGCCCATCGACGACTGGCCGTAGGTGTTGAGCAGCGTGTCGAGGAGGTCGACCGTCACCGCCTGGCCGTTGCCGGCCGATCCACCGGTGCCGCCCGCTCCGATGTTCATCGATACGGAGAAGGTGTTCGCGTCCTCGTCGACCGGCACACCCAGTATGATGTCGTCCAGCGTCGAGCTGCCGCCGGTTCCGCCGCCGCCGCCCGTCGACTGGGCGACGATCGCGGTCGAATTGTCGTTCGGATTGTCGCTGCTGCCGGTGGTGATGACGCTGTCGGCCAGCCAGACGTTGACGTTGCCGCCATTGCCGCCGGTGCCGCCCGATCCGCCGATGGCGACGCCGAGCGAGACACCGACGCTGAGGTCGTAGGCGCTGGCGCCGCCGCCGTCGCCGCCGCCGCCGCCGACCGACTGAGCCTTGAGACCGACGGAATCGGAACCGCTCGTGGTGATCGAGAGGCTGTCCTGGTTGACGGTCACGCTGCCTCCGGCGCCGCCGCCGCTGGCGCTGCCGCCGATCTGCAAGGTGAGAGCCGAGACGCCGACGCCGCTGGCGTCGCCACCCGTGCCTCCGCCGCGTCCCACCGATTGGGCAAGAAGGCCGGTGGCGTGATGACCCGCCGTCGTGATGTAGCCGCCGGATCCCGCGACCGAGGCGGTGCCGACGTTGATCGTACCGCCGTCGCCGCCCGCGCCCGAGCTGCCGCCGATGCCGAAGCTGGTGCCAGCGCTGAAGTCAAGCGCATCTCCGCCATTCCCGCCGCCGCCGCCTACCGACTGCGCGAGCAGGCCGAAGGCGAATTGGCCTGCGGTGGAGATCGTGCCGATATGCGCGTTCGTCACCGACCCGCCATTGCCGCCCGCGCTGCCCTGGCCGCCGACGCCGATGATGCCGGTGGCGCCTGCAGCATTGCCGCCGCCGCCGCCGATCGACTGGCCCATCAGGCCGATGGCCGCGTCGCCGGCGGTGGTGATCCGGCCGGTATTGTCGACGGTCACGCTCTCGCCGTTGGCGGTGAAATCGACCGGGGCGTCGCCGCCGATGGCAATGATGCCGCCGGCCGAGCCAGCGGAACCGCCGCCGCCTGCTATGGATTGGCCGATCACGCCGATGGCCGCATAACCGCTGGTGCTGATGGTGCCGGAATTGTCGATATCGACCGTGTTGGTCGTGCCGCCGGCGCCACCGTCACCGCCGAGTTCGACGATGAAGCCGTTGCCAACGCCGCCGGTGCCGCCGCTGCCCGCGGTCGACTGGCCGAGGATGCCATAGGCGTAGTCGCCACCGGTCCTGATTTCGGCGCCGTTGTCGACGGTCACCGCGCCCG
>NZ_JBEBMH010000013.1:0-171818 GCF_040081985.1 Mesorhizobium yinganensis
TCGATCGCCTAACTCACCATTGCCATATCCTGGAGACCGGAAACGACAGCTTCCGCTTCAGGAACAGTTCGGCAAAACCCGTCAAACCCGCGAAGGAGAAAACCAAAAACTTGACCCCGACCTGACCCAGACCCATCATCCACCCGGGTCAGTTCTCAGTGGAAACCCCGGGTCAGTTCTTCGCGGAAATCAACAGCCTGGCTCGAAGTGCATTGCGAGAAATCCTCCAAGGGCGTCCACCTCGGATAGATATTTTCGCGCAGAGTTGTCCCCAAACGCCCCGTAGCTGCCGCCGGCAACGCTAGTGACATGAACCAGTCGCGCAGGATCTATGTACGCCGCCGCGGCAAGCGCCCAAGGCCCGCCCTCAGACCAGCCCGTCACGCCAAACTTTTGGTATCCTAGCCTGTCGGCGATGTGCTCCAAGTCTTGTGCCCAGCTCTGATATCCTCTCGACGGCTGCGGGCTCGACTGGCCTATGCCTGGCCGATCGACACCCAACAGCCGTATGCCGCATCTCTGGGCAGCATCCGCGAACAGTTGCACTTCAAGCCTGCTGCTTGGTCCACCATGATTGTGGATGATCAGGGGGCCGGCGGGATGGCCGACCTCAACGCACGCGAGTGAACGGCCATCGGAGGTCGTGATATTTCTTGTGGCGAGGTGCTCGGTCTTGGCGATCATTGTGACCTGGTTTTCTGGCTTCCTGGACGAGACGCGGAGAGGCGATTGAGCAGACTAGAAGGTCAACTGTGGATTCAGACAGGCTAGCGCTCGTGGACAAACGTTGACTGAGGAATCCGGTTTTGATTCAAGGCTTCTTTTTGGAGGGAGCCTTGGGCGAACGCGTTGGACTGACGGACGAGGAATGGGCGCTGATCGGGCCTTTGCTGCCGCCTGAGCGCGGACGCGGGTGTCGGCCGGCACAAGACAACCGGCTCTACTTCGAAGGCATGATGTGGATGGGGCGCACGGGTGCGCAGTGGCGACATCTTCCCGACGAGTACGGCAAGTGGAACAGCGTGTTCCGCCGCTACCGGCGATGGGTCGAAACCGGCGTGTTCGATGCCATGCTGGAAAGTCTGGCGGAAATGGTCGAGCGAGATAGTACCGCCGACATGATCGACAGCACGATTGTCCGGGCGCATCACTGCGCAGCCGGCATAAAAAGGGGACTCAGCAGACGGAGGCGCTTGGTCGGTCGCGCGGCGGCTTCACCACCAAGCTGCATGCCCGCTGCGACGCCAGAGGCCGCCCGCTCGGCTTCGTCGTGACGGGCGGAGAAGCGCATGACATCAAAGGCTTCGCGCCGCTGCTGCGAATGATCGCCGGCAAGATCGAAGCGCTGCTGGCCGACAAGGGCTACGATGCCGACGCCATCAGGGAGACGTTGGCGAAGGCCGAGATCGAGGCGGTCATCCCGGCCAAGCGCAACCGCAAGGACCCCGCGCCATACGATGCTGAGAAATACAAGTGGCGAAACCTGGTCGAGCGGCTGTTCAACAAGCTCAAGAACTGGCGCCGCGTCGCCACCAGATACGACAAGACAAAGGAATCCTACCTTGGCTTCGTCGCCATCGCAGCAGCCAAGCTTTGGTTACCCTTTGTCCACGAGACCTAGCACAGCATCTTGTTGGCAAAAATCCGCGTTCTCAAAGGACGCTGGAAGCCATCGGTGAGCAAGGCCTACTCTCAGACGATAGGGCAAACTCGACCTCGGACACTTCTACGGTGCCCCCATCGACCCTCTTCCGCACCTGACCACCTTCGAAGACGTAATGAACTCCACCGATCAATATTCGAAGGAGTCTACATGGGCGGTAGCGCCGGCATGTTCGACCATTCCTCGCGGCCCAAGACAAGCCCGAGGCGAACCGAAGCCGCGGTGGCGGATGCGATCGTGGCGCTGCGCCGGCAGCGCCTGACTGGCAAGCACATCGCCATGCAAACCGGCGTGTCCGAGGCGACGGTGAGCCGGGTGCTGGCACATGCCGGCCTGTCCCGCCTGAAAGACCTGGAACTGGCCGTGCCGGTACGCCGCTATGAGCGCGAGCATCCCGGCGAGCTCATCCATCTCGATATCAAGAAGCCCGGCCGGATCGGTTCTGTGGGACACCGCATCACCGGGCGATATCCTGGCGCGGTCAACCGCCATCTCGGCATCGGCTGGGGATTCGTCCACGTCTGCATCGACGATGCCTCTCGCGTCGCTTTCGTCCAGGTCATGCCCGACCAGCGCAAGGAGAGCGCTGTCGCCTTCCTCGAAGCTGCCATCGCTTATTACGCCAGCCTTGGCATTAAGGTGCTGCGCGTGATGACCGACAACGGCTCCTGCTGCCGATCAAAAGCTTTCCGGGCAGCCTGCAAGCGTTTGCGTCTTCGTCAGATATTCACCAGGCCGTACACGCCCAAGACCAACGGCAAGGCTGAGCGCTTCGTCCAGACGAGCCCGCGCGGATGGGCTTGCGCCCGAGCCTACAACACTTGTCATGAACGCACCGCCGAACTGCCAAGATGGCTTCATCGCTACTATTGGTACAGGCCACACGCCAGCTTAAAATCCAAACCACCTATCAGCCGCCTCGGACTAACTAAGGACAACCTATTGAGATCCACAACTAGCTATGGAATGCCAGCGCTTCGAGAGATTCCCAAACTGAAAGTGGCTCTGCGTGCTTCGAAGGACAAATTGTACTACGCCAGCGTGCTGGAGAACTTCCGACTGCACGATGCGGTGTGAATTGGTGGCTCGCGAACACAGTTTTACACTCAAAGCGACGGCTGAGTCAGCCGAGGATAGAAACACATCAATACGGCATCGACGACGCATCAATGAACTATAGCGAACTGCGGCTGCCTCTACGAGGGACCTATTAACCGTCGGGTTGCTGTAAGTGCTGGCCGGCATTTATGTCTCAAGATCTGGGCCAGATTTCTCACGCCGCTGAGCGTTGCGGAACCTCCACGGCGTTTCCCTCCGCCCAATCATAGGATTTGACGGAATTTACGAAGGTTAGTACCGCGGGCGAAAAGCGCCGACCCGCGACCGTGACGAGGCAGACTTGTCGCACCACCTGCGGTTCCGCGACAGGACGCACCTGTAGCCCGGGGATCACCGCGCTGTATTCTGGGATGAAGCAAATGCCCAATCCGCCGGCCACCATGTTCTGGATCCAGTCCTCGCGCTCGCTTGAATAGGACACGAGCACTTTGACACCACGCACCTCGCAAAGCTTCGACAGATAGTCGGCGTATTCGCAATTGATACGCCGCAGGTAGATCTCGCCATCGATCGCCGTGATCGGGATCGCCTCATATCTCGCAAGTTGATGGCCCGGTGGGACGGCGAGCATGAAGCGCTCGTGAAACAGGCAGGTAAAATCGAAGCGTTCCGGGAACGAGCCGCTTGTCGACATGATCGCAACGTCGAGGTCTCCCGCCTCGAGCATGCCCGAAAGCTTGTCGGGAACGCCTTCGATGAGCTGTAGGCGGATGCCGCTGTGGCGCCGGTTGAAGTCTGTGAGCAGACCGGTGAACCGCCGGGGACCGATCGTGCACATGACGCCGACCTTCAAATGGGCATCGTCCAGGCAAAGGAATTGCGAAGCTTCCTGTCGGACACCCATCAATTCGTCGACGATCTGTTGGAAGCGGGGACGAAGCAGTGCGCCGAGATCGGTGATGTGCGTAAGATTGCGCTCGCGCCGGAACAGGAGGCCGCCGACTTCGTCCTCGAGCTGCTGAACGGCGCGGGACAGCGCAGGCTGAGTGACGTTGCATCGTTCGGCCGCCCGCGTGAAATTGCGTGTCTCGCACACAGCGAGGAAATAGCGGATGTGATGAATGTCCATGGCGCCCTCCAGCCCTTTGTGGACGCTGCTGTTCTATCCCGTCGGAGGACATGCCGACCAATACCATGAGCGCATGGTTTCGATAGCAGGATGGCATTTTATTGCTGGACGGGTGTCGAGCATCTTGCAGAGCGATCTGGAAGCGAGGCTCATCCCTCGAAGATTTGGCCAGGTTAATCTTCCAATGCTTGCGAGAAGTGGCAACACTGTACCATAGTATTTCTGCTTCAGGCGAAAAGGATCGCGGGGTTGACACTGGAACAGGGAATGCCACCGCTGGCGCAAGCCGTAAAGGCAGCCATAGAGCTCGATGCTCCGCTGCGGCAACGTCTCGGATTGATCGCCGATGCGGTGCAGCGTTTTCGTCCGCAACAGGCGGAAGCGATAGGCCGGCTCGTAACACGCCTGAAGAGCAATGATGTCGGGCATTCCACCCCCAAAGTGGGACAGATGCTGCCCGGCTTCGTGCTGCCCGACGAAAACGGCAAGGTGGTCAGGCTTGCGGATTTGCTTCGGCGAGGACCGCTCGTCGTCACATTCCAGCGCGGGCATTGGTGCCCCTATTGCCGATTGACCGCTGTTAGCGTTGCCGCCGTACAGGACAAGATCGAGGGTTTGGGCGCACAGCTCGTGGCAATCGTTCCCGAGCACGCGAGATACTCCAAAATCCTCAAGGAGAGTGCGAGAGCGCGCTTTCCTTTTCTTACTGACGCCGCCAACGGGTATGCGCTTTCCCTGGATCTAGCCATTTGGGTCGGGTTGGAAATGGAAAGGATCATGGCGGAGGCCGGCGTCGATCTTCCCCGATATCAGGGCAATTCAGCTTGGTTGCTGCCTATTCCCGCAACATTTGTGGTCGGCAGCGACGGCGCCATAGTTGCTCGTTATGTCGACCCCGATCACCGGCGACGGATGGAGATCGATGATCTGCTCGCCGCTGTCAGACAGGCTCGCTGACACCGAAAGGCGACCAGTCTGCCGCGCGGAGCAGGCTAAGAAGCAATCCGCCGGCAGCCGAATTCATGCGGCCGGCTATCGCAAAGACGGAGATCGTCCGTGAGAGTTCGATGTCCGGCCTGAGAAGACGCACCCTCGCGGAGCCAGGCGCGGTCACCGAAAGGAACGCTACGCCGGCGTTGGCCTCGAGCAGAGCCAGCAGATCATGATCCATCTCGACCTCGTGTTCAATTGAGGGAACGAAGCCGGCTAAAGACCTGTCGTGATCGTTTCGAAGTTCGCAATCCGCGCGGCGCAGGAAAACCTCGCCCGCGAGTTCCGCGATTGCGATATCGGGCGGTATGCGCCGGCCAAACCGGTGATCGACATTGACCGCTACCAGGATCTGTTCGCGAAAGAGAGGCCACATGTTCAAGCGCTCCCACGAACTCAACGGCCCCGCGATCGCGATATCCACCTCGCCGTCCTTCAGAGCGTCAAGGATAGCAGATGCAGCCCCCCGCCGGATCTTCAGTTCCAGGGCTGGATAGCATCGCGCGAGTTCGGCGACGGATTGCGCAAGCACAGCCATGTTCACGCAATTGGCGACGGCGATATTGATCGAAGCCACGTCGCTGTCATGGACGGCTTTCGCTATCGCCTTTGCCGAAACAGCCGCTTCATAGCATTGCTGCAGCGTGGGCAGCATCCGACGGCCGAGTTCCGTCAAATGAGAGTGTCCCCTCTCTCGGCGGATCAGGGCACCGCCAAGTTCATCTTCGAGCTGCTTGATCGAACGAGTGAGCGCAGGCTGGCTGACATGACACTCCGCCGCCGCTCTCGTGAAATTGAGCGTCTTGGCGAGGGCCAGAAAATAGCGAACCTGCTGCATTTCCATGCGGATGAGCTCCCTCAGGAGGAAGCCTATTCGATGTTGCAGATTGGAGGCAATACAGCCGGCCAGTCCGTGAAACTGACGCCGCCAAGCAACAGCGACCGATATGTGCAAACGTAGACGGCGACGAATGCCATTACATGAGTGCAAATTGCAGGACGGCACCGCCAGCCGATCTCAGCCCAAAGCGTGAATCTCCACCGGCACCGCCTTGCCGCGCACCATGGTGATACCGAGAGGACGCGACGCAACGGTGCCGGCCGCGGCTTGCAGCGTTGCGCCGCTGATGACGATCTCCACGCCATGTTCCTTGGCGACGCCGACCAGGCGGCTGGCGAGGTTCACCGTATCGCCGATCGCCGTGTAGCTTAGTCGTTCCACCGAACCGACATTGCCGACCAATGCGGTTCCCGTATTGATGCCGATGCGAACGCGGATTTCGTCACGGTCGGGCGAGATCGCTGGCCTCGCATGCATGGCGGCGCGGATGGCGGCCGCCGCCCGGCAGGCTCGCGCTGCGTGATCGGGCAACTCATTGGGCGCGTTCCAGATCGCCATCACCGCGTCGCCGATGAACTTGTCAACCGTCCCGCCTTCGGCGTGGATCGCGTCCACCGCCAGCGTCAGAAAGCTGGTCAGGTGTGGTTCGACGCCCGGTCCTAGCTGTTCCGTCAGCTCGGTGAAGCCGGGCAGGTCTGCAAACAGCACGGTGATCTCGGTGAGTTCGCCACCCGGCTTCGGCTCGATGTCGCCCTGGACCAGTGGGCGCACGACATCGAGCGGCAGATAGCGGCCGAAAGCAGACAGGCCGCCGGCCATGCGCTTCAGCGCCTGGGACAGATCGTTGAGTTCGACGAGAAAGGTTGGCGTGTGGCGCACTTTATCCAGCTCGAAGTGTTCGACCGCATGCAATTGGCCGGCGAGCCGCCTGAGCGGTCGGGCGAAGAGGAGGTTGGCGAACAGCACCGCGCTGGCGGCCGCCAGCAACGCCATGCCGGCGATGACGAACAGCACGCGCCTGGTGTTGCGGTCGATCTCGCCGGCAAAGACCGAGCGCGGTATTGCCGTGACAAGCCGCCATTCCTGGAATGGCAGCGGCGTCGAAGAAATGAAGACCGGCCCGAGCGTTTCGCTCTTGGCGAGCGTACGATATTCCCTGTTCGGCTCCGCCGCATCGGTCGTCGCGACGGCGGCGGCCAGCGCGTCGGAACGGGGATAGTCGGAGAGCCGCGAGGCCATGATGCCGTCGTCCGGGCTCGAAGTGGCAAGCACCATGCCGTCCTGGCCAAGTACGAATGCCTTGCTGCCCTCCGCCATGTCGAGGCCCTGCAATGTCTGCGAAAGGCGGCGCAGGCTGACGGCGACCATGACGACACCCTGGAATTTCCCAAAAATCTCGACACGTTTGGAGACGACGATCGACGGCTCGAAACCGGCGGGTAGTATGTCGGCGACGGTCCATACGGGTTCGACCGCATCCTTGCCCAACCTGAACCAGGGGGCGCCCAGCGGGATGTAGGCGGTCTCGCCAAGCGACCGCTGCTCGAAAAAAATGTCGCCGGGAATTGGGTGGTAGGTGTCACGGCGCAACGGCCGGGAAGCGCCCGGCGCACCCGCGCCGATCTCCAGCATCTCGATCTTGCCTTCAGATGTCGCGTGCGAACCGAAGAAGCGACCATCGGGAAATCCGAAGCCGATCCAGGCGATCGCCGGTTGCTCACGCAGCAGCGACAGGAACAGGAACTCGCGCTTCACCTCGTCATCCGCCTTGATCGCGCCCTGGAACAGGATCGAGCGTACGATCTCGGCGGTGGAAGCGACGAGCGCAAGCGTTGATGTCAGTTCGCCGCGCACGGCGCCGACGCTCTGCGCGTCGAGGCTGGCGACGACCTTCTCGACATTGGCGCTGGCGGTGCGCTGCCAGATGATGTGCACGAAGGCGGCGGTCGACAGGACGGCAAGCAGAAGCAGACCGGTGACCGCCCGGCCCAGCCGCACTCGCGGCAGCGACCAGCCTTGCAATCTGTTTGCTTGCGTTGCGTTACCGGTCATTGCGGTCGGTGATGAGCCGCGCGCCGCGATCGAAGGTGACATAGGCCCAGGCCCAATCGAGGAAAACGACAATGCGGTTGCGGAAGCCAACCAGATAAAAGTGGTGGGCGAAGCACCAGAGCAGCCAGGCCGGAAATCCGGAAAGCCGCAGCCATCCGAAATCGGCTACCGCCGCCTTGCGGCCGATCGTGGCGAGGTTGCCGTAGTCATGGTAGCGGAACGGATCGATGGTCGCGCCGGCCAGCCGCGCCTTGATCAGCCGGGCGACGTATTTGCCCATCTGTTTTGCAGCCGGCGCAACGCCCGGCACCAGGCGCCCTTCAGCGCCCTTGACGGCGGCCGTATCGCCGATGACGTAGACGCCGTCGCGGCCGGGGACATGCAGCCGCTCATCGACTGTGACCCTCCCGGCCCGGTCTGCCGGTACGTCGAGCCACTTGGCGGCGCGTGAAGCCATGACGCCCGCGGCCCACAGGATCGAGGCGGCGGCGATCTCGTGCCCGTTCGCAAGGCTGACGCCGTCGCGATCGCAGCGGGTGACCGCCGCGCCCAACCGCACCTCTACGCCAAGCCGTTCCAGTTGCTTCTTGGCCTTGGCGGAAAGTTCTTCCGGGAAGGTAGGCAGGATGCGGTCACCGGCCTCGACTAGGATGACCCGCCCCGAGGAGGGATCGATATGGCGGAAATCCCGGACAAGGGCATGGCGGGCGAGTTCGACGATGGCGCCTGCCAGCTCGACACCGGTCGGCCCGCCGCCGACCACGACGAAGGTGAGGAGGTCACACGCAGATTGGCATCCTGCGTCGCCTCCGCCCGCTCGAAGGCGGCCAGAATGCGCCCGCGGATTTCCGTAGCGTCTGGAATGGTCTTCAGCCCCGGCGCTACCGGCTCCCAATCGTCATGACCGAAATATGCGTGGCGCGCGCCGGTGGCGATCACCAAGAAATCGTAAGGAATCCGGCAGTTTTCAATGACGACTTCGCGAGAGGCCGTGTCGACGCCCTCGACCTTTTCCATCAGCACTGTCGCATTCTTCTGGCGCGACAGGATACGGCGGATCGGCATGGCGATCTGGGCCGGAGACAAGCCGGCGGTGGCCACCTGATAGAGCAGCGGCTGAAACAGGTGATAGTTTCGGCGGTCGATGACGGTGACGTCGACGGGCGCGTTGCGCAGTCCGATAGCCGCGTTGAGGCCGCCGAAGCCGGCACCGAGGATGACGACGCGCGGCCGCCGCCCGGCGTCTTCGGTTCCGTCGGCCCGGATGTCTTCGATCACGGCATCCATCGTCATCTCTCCGATCGCTTGCCGCAACATGGGTCAGCCCCTGCCGCGGAACAAGCGGGCGACAAGATGATCGAGCGAGAAGACACCGGCGCCACGCGCGAAGATGAGCAGCAGCAGCGACGCCCACATCAGATGTTCGGCCCAATGGCCGGGATAGACGAAGATCTGGATCGTCGCGACGACGCCGAGCAGCATCAGCGCCGCTAGCCGCGAGAACAGACCGAGTGCGATCAGCACCGCGCCGGAAAGCTCCGCCGCCGTCGCCATCGGCGCGGCGACGTCAGGCGGCAGGATCGGCAGCTTGTACTCGTAGGCAAAAAGCTGCAGCGTCACCGGCCAGGAGGCGAGTTTGGTCTGCGCCGACTGCCAGAAGACGTTGGCGACGGCGACGCGACTGGCGAGTTGGACGAGCGATAGCGGAAAGGCATCGGCGATCCGGATCAGGCCGCGTATGCGGCCTGTCCAGCCGCACCGGTGCGGCATGGGCATCGAATGGGTCATGGCCACAGGACTCTCCATCAATTGCTGGGGTTTGGATCGAAACGGACATGTGCGACAAGACCGTCGCCGAACAAGCCGACCAGCGCGCCGAGCACGTCGAACATCGGGTCGTGAGCAAGGGCGCGGGAGACGGCCTTCTCCAGGCCCAGTCCTCCCCTGAGCGAATTGCGGAACGCGAACTGGGCAGCAGGCAGACTGGCGAAGCGCACGCTTTCACCGCTGCGCCAAAGCGCGATGCGCTCGGGGCGCCGCCGTGAGGCGTCGACATGCATGGGTTCTCCGCCGTCCTGGTGCGCCGACCAGATCGACAGAACCGGCCAGTGGGAGACGAGCATACGCAAAGACGGCTGCAGAATAAGGTCCGGCGTCGCCTCGGCATCGGCCTTGTCGAGATCAGCCAGGGTTCGTGCCGGGCGCGTGGCGGTGTCCAGTGCCTCGGCGATCGTCCATTCGAGCCGGGCCGTTTCGGAAACGTAGGGCATCTCCTCCAGGCCGTCGAAGGTTCGCAAGAAAGCCGGGAAATCCGAGCCGTAGCGGCTGAGCCGCGGCTCGCGCGGCGGATTGCGACGGACAAATTCACTTGCCGCGTAGCGGAAGAAGCGCTCGTCGACGAGTTTGACGGTGACCGGAAACACGGCCATCAAGGTCGCGGTGAGCGAGGCGCGCGTGTTGTTCTGGTAGACGCGCAGCCTGCCGTAGGGATCGAACTGCCCGGCCTCCAGCAGAGGCGCCAGCCCGAAACTGTTGCCGCCCAGCACCGAGCGGGCGATCGTCTTCTGCAAGGCATCAAGCGACAGCATGGCGGCGGCTCCCGGTTTGCGGATTGGTCGCGGGTGCGAGGCGCAGTGCCTCGAAGGCGGCGAGCGCCGGCATGCGGCCACGGTTGGGTTTGCGCTCGAAAGGAACGACGACGCTGGAGAAACGGCTGTCTCGCTTGGATGGCGGGTCCCCGGCCCTGCGCCCGAAGGCGATCGACGCCGAAAGCATGTCCGCCCACATCGCCTCTCCGAGCAGCACGTCGAGCTCAGGCACCTCCGTATCCCATTCGATCAGCGTCGGACGCGAGCCGATCGTCTGGAGGGTGTCAGCATATAGCGACCAGACGGCCGGCGGGACGCGCGAGCCGTGATCGTCGATCAGGATGGTGTCGTCGCCGACATGGTTGACGGCGTGACCGGCGAGATGGATCTCGCCGACCGCTTCCGCAGGCAGCGTCGCGATGAAATCCGCGGCGTTGAAGCCCAGATTGTGAGCCGATACGAAGACGTTGTTGACGTCGAGCAGCAGGCCGCAGCCGGTTCGCTTAACCAGTCCGGCGAGAAACTCGGCCTCGGTCATGGTGGAGCCGGCGAATGCGATGTAGGCCGACAGGTTCTCGATCAGCACCTGCCGCTTCAGCGTTTCCTGCAGCCGGTCGATATTGCGCGCCACGATGGCAAGCGCCTGATCGTCATAGCGCAGCGGCAACAGGTCGTTGAGATAGGCGCCATCGGCGACGCTCCAGGCGAGATGCTCGGAGACGAGGTCTGGCTGAAAACGCTGGCAGACCTTTCGCAGCCGCTCCAGGTGATCGGTGTCGAGCCCACTCGCGCTGCCGAGTGAAAGGCCGACGCCGTGAACGGAGAGCGGGTAGGTTTCGCGCAGTTTCTCGAGTGCCGAAACCTGGGCGGATTCGCCCATGTAGTTCTCGGCGTGGACCTCCAGCCAGCCCGCCGCGGGGCGGCGGGCCAGGATCTCGGCGATATGGCGGGAGCGAAGACCGATGCCCGCCGCCCTCGGGATGGTGAGAGAAGGGAAAATGTCGGACATCGGTCAGTTCCTCCGCTGCTTGCCGTTTGGGATCAGGCCTTGGGTTCGTTGCTTCCGCCGGAAATCTTGGCGCAGGTGCCGGCCGGCACGTAGATCCAGGAGTCGCCCTGGTTGTCGGCGGTGGACGTTCCAGCGCAGGAGTGCGTCGCGGTCTGGCAGTCATTCTGGCCAGCCTTGACCACGCCGTAGCATTTCTCGAACGAGAAATCAGGCTGGGCGGCGGGACCGGCGAAGGAGCCGGAAGCGGCGAGCGACGTGGCAGCGGCAAGCGCCGAACCGAGGAGAGTGCGGGTGTTGATCATGGAAAAGTCCCTTCCTGTGAGGTTGCGTATCGACGGGCCATCGACCTGTCCGAGACGACATTCGCCGATCCCAACGATCGTCTGAAATGCTGTCTCGGCATGGTTTCGATAGCGTCGGGCTATTCGTTACGTGGCGGCCTGCGGCACCAACGGAAAAACCCTCCGGTGGGCGCCGGAGGGCTTTTCTGGGCCGCGAACGGGGGCGGAACACGGCCCGGCGGCGGGTGGAGGGGACGCCCGCCGATAGCGATTTTCAATACGAAGCCGCGACGCTGCCTTCGGATCAGAGATACTTTTCGCGGATGTCGACGGTCGACCGCTTGCCGATGTCGCCGTAACTGGCTTCCAGCCACTCGTCGGCGCGCTCACGCCCCCGGTCGCGCAGATCGGTCAGCGCACCCCAGTCGGCATTCAGCTTGGATGACACACTGAGCTTCTTCATCGCCTCGTCGTCGGAGATTCCGTGGATGTGCATGCGCTTGAGGTCGAGCATGCTACCTGCCTCCGACTCGATGAGTTGGGTGACGAAGGCGATCGCCCTCATCTCGCGAAGCAGCGAGGAATTGAAGCTGATCTCGTTGATGCGGTTCAGGATCTCCATTGCCGTGCGCGGCAATTCGGGTCGTTCGATCGGGTTGATGTGAACAATCAGTACGTCCGGCGTTTCGCATGAATAGATCAGCGGGAAGATCGCCGGGTTGCCCATATAACCGCCGTCCCAATATGCCTCGCCGTCGATTTCCACCGCCTGGAACAGGAACGGCAGGCAGGCCGAAGCCATGATCGCATCGATCGACAACTCGTCGTTGGAGAACACCTTGACCTTGCCGGTACGCACGTTGGTGGCGCAGATGTTTACCTTTACCGGACAGCGCGCCATGCGGATCGCGTCGAGGTCGATCGACTGTTCCAGCACCTTGCGCAACGGATTGAAGTTCAGCGGGTTGAACTGGTAGGGCGACATCAGCCGCGTCACCATGTCGAACACGACGAAGGCCGGCGAGTATTCGAGCGACTTTGAGCCGGTCACCCGGTCGAGCACGCTAGGCTGCAACGGCCCGAAAGCGGAAGCATGGCTGACGCGCCGCCAGAAATTGGCGAGCGCCTTCTGCGCGCCGCGCCGTCCGCCCTCGGCCAGCCCATAGGCGAGCACGGCGGCGTTCATCGCGCCGGCGCTGGTCGCCACCACGCCCTCGAAGGAAAGGCTGGGCTCGTCGAGCAGCCGGTCGAGCACGCCCCAGGTGAAGGCGCCATGCGCGCCGCCGCCCTGCAAAGCGAGATTGATCGTGCGCGGTTCGCGGACCGCGACCGGCGCCATGGCAGGTGTCGCGGCGTCGGCCGTGTCGATTGTCGCATGCTGGTTCATGGTCGTTCCCTCGTTGTTATGGCTCCGGCAGGAGCGTCAATGGGCGGTCCAGCCGCCGTCAACCGGCAATGCCGTGCCGGTGATCGATGCGGCCGCGTCGGTACATAGAAAGACCGCGAGCGTGCCCAATTCTTCTGTCGTCGCAAAGCGTTTTGTCGGCTGGTTTTTCAGAAACACGTCGCGGATCACCGCATCGCGGGCGATGTTGTGGGACTTCGCCTGGTCGTCGATCTGCTTCTCGACCAGCGGCGTCCAGACATAGCCGGGACAGATCGCGTTCGAGGTGATCCCGAACTCGGCACCTTCCAGTGCCACAACCTTGGTGAGGCCAACCATGCCGTGCTTGGCGGCGACATAGGCAGCCTTGAAGGGCGAAGCGACCAGCCCATGCGCGGAGGCGACGTTGATTATGCGGCCGTAGCCGCGTCCACGCATGCCGTCGAATGTCGCCTGGATCAGGTGGAAGGCGGCCGAGAGGTTGATCGACAGGATCGAGTCCCATTTCGCCGGCGGGAACTCGCCGATCGGCGCGACGTGCTGGATGCCGGCATTGCTGACGACGATATCGACCTGGCCGAAACGCATTGCCGCGCGTTCGACCATCATGTGTATCGCCGCGCGGTCCGACATGTCGGCGTTGTCGTAAGCGACGTCGACGTCGTTCTCATCGGCGAGAGCAGCGCGCAGTGATTCGATCTCTACCGCATCACCAAAACCGTTGAGCATCACCGCGGCGCCCGCCTCGACAAACGCCCTGGCGATGCCGAGTCCGATGCCGCTGGTCGAGCCCGTGACGATCGCTGTGCGGCCTTCCAGCGGCCGCCGGCCAGTCAAGGCTTCCGCGCCGGCTTCGACAAATTTCAGCATGATGATCTCCATTGCGAAGTAACGTTCGATGTTGTCTTGCCGAACTGTGCTCGACGCCGACGCCGGTTTGAAATGCCGCTGTGCTATGGTTTCGATATGCGGTTTGCATTGGCGTCCTGGCTCACCGTCGCGCGAGAAAGGACGTCATCGGCGGCCGGCCGTCTTGGGGATGGGCATGGATATTCACCACATCCGTTATTTCCTCGCCGTGTGCGAGACCCGCAATTTCACGCGCGCGGCGGAAAAATGTAATGTCACGCAGCCGGCACTCTCGCGCGCCATACAGCAGCTCGAGGACGAGGTTGGCGGCCTGCTGTTCCGGCGCGAACGCAATCTCACCCACATCACGGATCTCGGTGCGCTGCTCAGGCCGCGTTTCCAGCAAGTGCTCGACGAATTGACGGGCGTTCGCCAGGAAGCCTCGCGTTTCCTCTGTCTCGACGAGGCGCATCTCAAGGTCGGCATCATGTGCACGATCGGACCGCGCCGCTTCACCGGGCTGCTCACCGACTTCAACATGCGTCACAAAGGCATCCAGCTCGAACTGATCGAGGGCGTGCCTGCGAAACTCTCGCAGCTGCTTGAGGCCGGAGATATCGACGTCGCCATCATGTCGACAGCGGAAAATTTTCCCGAGCGCTTCGACGTGACATCGCTGTTCCGCGAGCGATTCATGCTGGCTTTCCCGGCCGGCCACCGGCTCGCCAGCTATGACGCCATTCCAATCAAGGCGATCGACGGCGAGGTGTATCTGAAGCGAGTCAACTGCGAATATTGGGACTATCTTTCGCAGCTCTGCGACGAGCGCGGGGTAAAGACGCTCGACTCTTATTCGAGCGAGCGCGAGGACTGGATCCAGAACCTCGTCGCCGGCGGGCTGGGCATATGTTTTATCCCGGAATACAGCGCCGTGGTTCCTGGCCTCCAGGTCCGCCCGGTCGCCGATCCCGAGGTTTCGAGAGAAGTCTGCCTCGTCACCGTCGCCGGCCGCCGTTTCTCGCCGGCCGTCGCCACTTTTGTCGGCGCGGTGAAATCTTATGGCTGGGCGGAAGGCCCGGGTCCGGCAACGCTGCGGCGTCCGGCGGCATAACCGACGCGAGACGCATCAACATCCAGGCGCACTAAAGTGATCGCGAGGGCGGCTGTGCGGACCGTGGCGTCGTTGCGGCTACATTCCGCCCCCATCCGATCCCGCACGGCAGCTTTCGTCGGCCTGAGTCTGATCGTGCACAAGCCCGTTGCGCCATGCGCCGGTGCTATCGAAACCAAAAACACCCGGCATTTCTCTTGGAAAGTCGTCCCGGCCACTCTGGCATCCATGCCCCGCGGGAATCCTCCACGCCGGGTGCGAACAAGGAGAACCGCAAAATGACTTCGAAGATGACCGCGACGCACAAGCCGTTTCGCGCCCTGATGGCGCTCGGCCTGCTGGCTGGAGCCAGCATGATTTCCATGGGCACGGCCCTGGCCGGCGATTGCCCTGCCGACCAGGTCGCCGACAACGCCATGGAGGCCGGCGCCACCATGCCAAAAGACGTCACCGACGAGGTGATCTCGGCAATCGACCTGTCGTCCAAGGGCGACGCCTGGAAAGGCAGCCAGTTGCGCATGCGCAAGCTCGTCGTGCAGCCGGGCGGCGTCGTTCCATGGCATTCGCATGAAGCGCGCCCTGCCAACATCCTCGTCACGGAAGGCGCCATCACCGAATACCGCAGCACCTGCAAGGTGCCGATCGAGCATGTCGCCGGCGACGTCACCGCCGAATTCGGCCAGCTCGCGCACTGGTGGAAGAACAACGGCAGCGTGCCCGTCGTGCTCTATTCCGCGGACATTCTTTCGCCGGAAACCGACGCATCGGGCTCGATGTAAGGCGCCTTTCCCACTGCAACGTCGACCGAACGACGTTCCCGGCCTACCCGCCCGGAACGTCGTTTCGCATGAAAGGACAGTCACATGTTCGCAGCCGACCATGCCGCGCCGGGAAGTCTGCGGCTCGCCGCAGCCGACAGTTTTCGCTTCGCGATCATCGCGCTGATCGCCTTCCTGACCCTCGTCGACCTCTTCGCCGCCCAGGCGATCCTGCCGTCGCTGGTTCACAAATTCGACGTCAGCAGGGCCACCATGGGTTTCGCCGTCAACGCCAGCACATTCGGCATGGCGGTGGCCGGCATCGCCGTGGCACTGTTCGGCAGGAACATTGATCGCCGCAATGGCATCTGGATCAGTCTTGTCGTTTTGGCTCTGCCGACGACGCTGCTGGCGTTCACCGACGACATCCTCGTCTTTGGCTTGCTGCGGGTCGCCCAGGGACTGTGCATGGCCGCCGCCTTCACGCTGACCATGGCTTATCTTGCCGAGCACTTCTCGCCGGCAGAGGCTGCGGGAGCGCTGGCCGCCTACGTCACCGGCAACGTCGCCAGCAATTTCTTCGGACGCATCCTTTCGGCGGCCGTTGCCGATACGCTCGGACTGGAAGGCAATTTCCTCACCTTCGCCGGACTGAACCTCGCCGGCGCGCTGCTGGTCAGGTTCACACTGCGCAGGGCCGAACCGATGATGGCGACCGGCGGCATGCCGACGATGCGCGGCTGGGCGGCGCATTTCGGCAACCGCGAACTGCGTCACGCCTTCGCGATCGGCTTCCTCATTCTCTTCGTCTTCATCGGCACCTACACCTACGTCAATTTCGAGTTGACGGCGCCGCCGCTCGGTCTCTCGCCGATGGGGCTCGGCCTGGTTTATTTCGTCTTCCTGCCGTCGCTGCTGACCACGCCCTTCGCCGGCAAGGTTTCAAGGATATTCGGCCCGGGCGCCGGTGTCGCCATCTCGCTTGCCGTGGCCGTGGCGGGGCTGATGTGCCTGCTGTCCTCAAACCTTGCGACCGTGCTCGCCGGCATGGTGCTCGTCGCCGTCGGCACATTCCTGGCGCAGGCCATCGCGACCGGCCATGTCGGGCGTGTCGCCCTCACCGACAAGGCATCCGCCGGCGGCATTTATCTCGCCTCCTATTATTGCGGCGGGTTGGTCGGCAGCTTCGTCCTCGGCCAAGTCTACGACGCGGTCGGGTGGACGGCAGCGGTGGCGGTGCTGGTCGCGGCGCTTGTCCTGGCGACGCTGCTCTCGGCTGGGCTGCGGGCG
This sequence comes from Mesorhizobium yinganensis, assembly GCF_040081985.1. Lineage (NCBI taxonomy): Bacteria > Pseudomonadati > Pseudomonadota > Alphaproteobacteria > Hyphomicrobiales > Phyllobacteriaceae > Mesorhizobium > Mesorhizobium yinganensis. The sequence continues at coordinate 17,005 of NZ_JBEBMH010000013.1, forward strand.
CCGCAGCCAATTGCCGGCCATAAGCCAAGCTCATGAAAACCCGCAGGAAACGGCATTATCAATCGGCCGAAAGGCGCTGCATGGTCGAGGCAGCCGGCTCAAGGACGGGCCTTCAACAAGGAGAGACCACATGATCAAGACCATGAAATCGCTGCTGACCAAGTCATTGCTCGCGGCCGCAATCGCACTTCCCGCCGCTGTCGCACACGCCGATGCCAGCAACGGCATCGTCACCGTGAAAAGCAAATACTCCGTGTCGGAGACGGTAAAACGGATCAGGCGCGACGTGGCGAAAAAAGGCATCACCTTCTTCGGCGTCATCGACCAAGCGAAACTCGGCAACGCCGCCGGAAACGACGTGCGGCCGTCGCGGCTCGTCATGTTCGGCAACCCGGCGCTGGGAACCACCTTCATCACCGCCAACCCGACCGCCGGCCTCGACTGGCCGGTTCGCGTGCTGGTCTATCAGGACGCCGATGGCTCCGTGTACGCCGCCTATACGGATTTCGACTGGATCGCCAAGCGCCACGGCATCGAGAACCGTGCCAAGGAATTCAACATGGCCACCGAAGTCATACAGTCGGTCACGTCGACGGTGAGATGACGCCAACCCGGGCCGCAGCCAACACCAACCAAACTGACCTGCGAACGGCTGAGGCTCGTCTACCGTTCAACCCTTCGTCGGAGACCAACGCGCAACGATCTTGTTGCGCAGCGTCACGCCAAGGCGGGCGTAGAACTTAAGGGCGTTCTCGTTGCTCGGCTCAACTTCCCACCGCATCTTGGCGCCGCGCTCGAGCGCGCGCTCAGCCAATGCCCGCATCAACGCGGTTCCAACACCAACGCCACGATACTTCTCGTCAACAATCAGATCATCAACCCGGAGAATTGTACCGCCGGACCATATAGCGAAATCCCAGGTGTAAGTTACACAACCGGCGACTTGACCTTGGCACTCAGCAACGAGAGCATGAAACTGCCCTGACTCCGACAAAGCGCGCTCGATGTCCGCGAGTGTGAAGGTCAAGTCGTCGGAGACACCTTCGAAATCCGCCAACGACCTCAGGAGGCGGTCAACATGGCTCGCGTCCGTAGAGGTCGCATCTCGCGTCTTGAAGCTCATGATGTTTGCCATTTAAAAGTAAAATCGGTGGTGAATAGCGCAGCCCAGCCTGCACAAATGCAAACTTGCTGTCCATCTCAAACCCTTTCAGCAACACTGACGCAGTCTCGTTACCTGCTATCGACAACGCTGCCGGTCGCTCTGTCTCAAGAAATTCCGGACCAATCTGGCTTACCTGGCAGATGGAGTGTCCTTTCTGTTAAGCTACGCGAAGAATTGATTTGTGGTCCCGGTCGACGGAAGAGGGAAAAGCGCGGGTGATCACCAGGGCGCGCGACAGATCCCGGCGCCGCAGTGTCACGAGAAACAGGAACCGCAGCGCCGAGACAGTGCCGTTAATGGTCGCAGGTCCCACGCCGTTCTCATGCTGATCCAGCTGGAAGCGGCGGATATCCTCCGGCGCCGCGGTGTCGGGCGAGCGCCCGAGAAACGCGGCAAAACACTGGACGTGGCGATCAGTATCCGACCGTGAGGCGTCGCTCTGGCACTCTCAAACGTGTCCGTTCGAGGATCACGCAGAAGGATTGGCTGTGTCGCAAGAACACCCCGTTAAGCCCCGGACGCACAACCTTCGCCTCGACGACACCGAAAGCGCTCTTCTGTGGAAGCTGCGATGCATGGTAAGCTTTGCACGCAGTTCGCCAGAGTGGGAAGGGACATGCCAACGTCGCTTGAAGCGGCCTCAATAGTTTGCCGATGATCCAAGGACTTGATAGCAAACATGATTCGGACTGCCTTCAATCAAATTCAGGAGCCGGTGCAGCTTGGCCGTTCAATCCGGCGAAAATCAAGTCGTTGATTCCGCAGCCTGGCAACGCAGCTTTCCTCCGGGCAGAAACCCCCGTCGCCGAGAAATTCCACCAGGGCACCAATATATATCGAAATTGGCAAAGACGAAACTGAGTAATACCGGAATAATATGAGCATAATATCAACGTCTTTCGGCGAAAATGATGCCATCGAAGATTCCGAAGTCGGAAATCTCGCGGTAAAGGGCTGGAGCGTCAGCACGCAGGACGCCGGAGTTCGAGCCTTATTGTCCAGCTCGCGGCGAGGACTGGAAGTCTCCGTTCCGCCGGAAGCAAAGAATCTTCATTTTCAGACGGGCCTTACGGTTCCGATCGAGGCCATCGGCGCGTCGTTGCAACTGTCCGTCTCGGTTCATTCGGAAGACCGTCAGGCCTTGCGCAAGGCACTGGCGGAGATCGCCGTATCCAGGGTGAACAAGGCGGGACGCCAGGCCCCGCTCTTGCGTCTGTTCGACACCATTCTGCGAGAGGAGGGCACAGACGAACTGAGGGTGGAGACCGCGGTTTCGTGGCCGCCGCGGGAGGCGGAGCATATCCTGTCGTTCCGTTTCAGGTCTGGCACGGCGGCTTTCTCGATCTCTAGGATCGTCGTCTCGGTGGCATCGCTGCCCGTCGCGAAAGCCGCGGTGCCGGTACGGTCCCCCTGGCCGATCGGCGGATCGGCACCGGCGCAACTGCGCGCGGCCGTCGTCACCTGGGAGGTGGGCGACAATCCGTTCGGGCGCGCCCATACCCTCGCCGACATGATCGCGCGCCGGCATGGCGTGGAAATCCTCGGCTCGGCCTTTACGAGACCCGGCCAGGGGATCTGGACGCCCCTTCGAGATACGGCCCTGTCGGTCCGCAGCCTGCCCGGGTCGCCCATGGGCGAATTCCTGCCCGCCGTTCAGGCGTTTGTCGAAAGCGCCACTTGCGACATCGTCCACCTTTCCAAATATCGGTTCCCCGGCATGCTGATGGCGATGCTTCTGAAGCACCGCCTGGCGTGCCCCGTCGTGCTCGACCTCGACGACCGCGAAACCGCGTTCTTCCCCGACGGAGCCACCACGGCCCGGCTCGATGACCTGACCGTCACAGCGGAGGCGCCTGCCGATCTCGACGTCCCGAACGGCGCATTCTGGACGGGCATCGCGGAAGGGCTCATTCCGACATTCGAGGATCGGACCGTCGCCAATCAAACGCTGGGCGATCGTTTCGGCGGTCTCCTCGTTCGGCATGCGCGCGACGAAACCGTTTTCCGCCCCGATCCTGCCCGCCGTCAGCGCGTTCGCTCCCAAATGCAGTTGACGGACGAGGATCGTGTCGTCCTCTTCGCCGGCACGCCCCGGCGCCACAAGGGCCTGGCGCGTCTGCTCGCCGCGCTGGACAGGCTTGCCGATCCGCGCCTGCTGCTCGTCGTCGCCGGCACCATCCACGACCGCGGTTTTGCGCGCGAACTGAATGCCTTCACGAAGGCGCGAGTCAAATTCCTCCCCGACCTGCCCTTTTCGGAGTTGTCGGATCTGCTTCAATCGGCGGACGGGGTTTGCCTGCTCCAGAATAAGGAATCGCCGATCTCGGAATTCCAGACGCCTGCAAAACTGTCCGATGCATTGGCGCTCGGGATTCCGGTGGCGATGTCGCCGATTCCGTCGGTCGCGGACGCGATTGGACAGGGGCTTGTCACACCGGTCGTCGCCGACGACGACGTCGAGGCCTGGCTGCTCGGCATCGCCGAAGGGCGGGACACCCCGGCTGCCCGGCAACGCCGCCTCGATGGCTTCGACGCCGAGTTCAGCTACGGCGTAAACTGCGCCCGGATCGACCGCGCCTTCTCCCGGGCGCTTTCGCGGCCGGTGACATGGAACGATGAGTGGACACGCCTCTTCCGCGAGATCAATCGCCGGTTCGGTTCCGCCTTGCCGGAGGATCCTCCCAAATGGGCGCGCAAGGGGGGAATCGCTGCCCCGGCGGTGCGTCGCAAACGACCGATCGATCTGGTCTGTTTCTGGAAACAGAACGACACGGGCATCTACGGCCGTCGCCACGACATGCTGCTGAAATACCTGCGCCAGAGCGAAGATGTCGGCACGATCGTCCAGTTCGATGCACCGGTGCGGGTGGACCGCCTGCGTAGCGAGGAGCGTGCGGGCGCCGAATCGGCCTACCACCACGGCAAGCTGATCGCAGACGCCACCGCGCGCCGTTTCCTCGAGATCGACGACGAGCCGGGTCTGGTGAAGCGTACCTTCGTCTACGGACGGGAACCGGGCGTCAGCTATCTCGGGCGCGCCCTGCCCAGGATAGACGACTATCAGGGTTATGTCGCCGAGACGATTGCGCGCCATTGCAGCGGCAACATCGTCGGGCTGGGCTGGCCGATTGCGCCGATGTATGCCGACATAACCGAAGGGCTCGGCTTCGACCTCAGCGTGGTCGACCTGGTCGACGACCAGCGTGTGATGGCTCGGGACCAGGAGCGAGCCGATGAAGCGGAGGCAGTCTATCGCCAGACGCTCGCGCAAGCCGATCTGGTCTTCGCCAATTGCGGAGCGGTGGGGGAGGCGTTCGCGCCATTGAGCCCGGCACAGATCCACGTCGTGCCGAACGCTTGCGAGCTCTATGCGGCCGGTGGCCGCCGACCCCGCGAACTGGAAGGCATCGAAGGGCCCATCATCGGTTATGTCGGCAACCTTCGCTCGCGCGTGGACGTGACGCTGCTGGACGATCTGATCGGCCGGCGGCCATCCTGGACCTTTGTCGTGATCGGTTCGGCGCACGGCACCACCGACATCCTGGACCTGCGACGCCATCCGAACCTGCGCCTGCTCGGACCAAAAGTCTATGAAGAGGCCTTGGCATTCATGCGCTGCTTCGACGTGGCCATCATGCCGCACCTGCACAACGCCGTCAGCGAACGGATGAACCCGCTGAAGCTTTATGTCTATGTGGCGCTGGGCTTGCCGGTGGTGACGACCAACGTGGCCAATATGGACGATCTGCGGGGCCGCATCGACATCGCCGACAGTGCGGCGGACTTCCTCGCCAAGCTGGATTCCGCCGTGGCGCGGCGGGCCTTCACCGGACCGCACAAGCAACCGCCGGTCGAGAGCCTTTGGTCCATCTCCTGGCCCAAACGGGTGGCTGATATGCTGGATCTGTGCAAGCAGGCGCTGAAAATATGATAGCAACAGTCATGACGAACGGCCGTTGTCGGCGCCGGTCTGACCCTGAAGTGAATGGATACACCACGGCCAGCGTCGCCAAGCGCATGGCGCAAGGCGTTCTAACCCCAGAACCTTGAACCCGCATCCGGCGGTCACGACGTATCGATGCGACCCGCCGCGCCCTCGGCCATCACCCACCGCGCAGTCGTCAACTGGTCCCATCCGAGCGCCGGCGCGTGTCGTGCAAGACGTCCGGCCGGCCCGCCGCGAAGCGGCCGTCCCGCCTGCAAGCCGCCGAAGACCAAGGCCAGCGCGCGTAGGCAGCGGGCAAGTCGCAAAGCCTGGGCGCAACTGTCGCCATCCGGCCCCGGAGACGCAGCCGAAGGCATAGCCAGCGCGCCGCCAGCCATCTCAGCGGCCAAAATACGTGCTACGGCCTCGCAATAGCGCATGAGCGGCAGCAGCAGAAAGCGGAGCGGGAGCGGCAGGACGCAAAGCAGTTCGGCCAGAACGGCCAGCCGAAGCAGCATCACCGCGATGCTCTTCAGCGTCTCCTGTTCGTCCTGGTGTTCGGTCCTGCCCACTCCAGCCTCCATTCGACGCGCATGATAGCAAAGACGAGAGGAAGGTCAAGGTATTTTTTCCTATTCTCTGTCGACACCTATTGCATCGCGTGAAAAGGGGGGAGTTTGTGGCCGGGAGCGAACGCCTCTGGTGGCAAATTAAAGCGTGTCGCGCCCAATCTGCCCCGTTCTGCAGGGCCGGATTTGACCCAAATCCATCGGACTTCGTCTTGTCCGGGCCGCCAGCGCGGCCTGCGACGAAGCCCTCGACCTTGGGCCAAACCGTCTCCGGCACAATAAGGCCGATTGTGCGCGACACGCTTTAACGGTCGATCATTCCGGCCGCCGGTATGGGCTCCTGGATGAAGCCGACGCCAAGTCGGCGGCTCGTAGAGTTTCCGGGACGTTTGGGCGACCGACGCCTCGGAACCGCCTCCTGCTCCGGCCATCAGCCTGACGGCGTATCCGGCGAAAAGGAACCGGTCAGTTCCCGGTGCAGCGCTGGCGTGAGCGTCAGGGACTGCAGATTGGCTTCATAGAGCGCGCGCGCGTTATCCAATTCACCCTGCGCGGCCAGCAGGCGGACCAGCCTGACCACGGGCCAGGGGTTACCGGGATGTTGGGCCCGCAGGGCGGTGAGCCGCGCACGGGCCGATGCCGCATCGCCCGAGCGCTCAAGCCATTCGGCTTCAAGCAAGGCGAGCCGAAGGCTGTTCGGCCAGCGGGCCAAGGCGGCGGCGATGCGGGCGCCCAGATCAAGGTCGACGGATACTCGCAAAGCGGCGGCGATCGACTGGGCCACCCGATCCGGATCGTCGGCCGCGGCTGCGTCTTCGGTCAGCGCCTGGTCCAGGCTGGACCATTCCTCGAAGGGAGCACCGGCGGCGGAAACGGCGAAACGCAGGGCTGCGCGGCCCTCGACGGCGGACGGCGCGGGCGGAGAGGTCATCAGCCGCCGGAGCCGAGCCCCGTGATCGTCGATCAGCTTGTCGGCGGCGTCGAGCCGATCCAGAAGCGGCGCGGCGAGGGGCCGCAGCAAGGTCGCGGCCCCGCGCTCGGCGTCCTCCCAGCTTTCCTGCAGACGATCGGGTTCGCCGAGTTGCTCGAGCAGGCCGAGAAATTTTACCATGCGCGTGCGAGCGATGGCGATGCCGGGCCGGCGGTAGGCGAGCGCGGTGATCAGCCCGTGCATGGAGGAACCGACATAGGCAGATGCGTGGGCGATCAGGCCGGCGATCTCCTTCAACCCGCGCGGCCGATCGACCATAAGCACGTCGCCCTCAAACAGGGAGGATGCCTCGCGAGCCAGGGCATCGTCGCCGTGGCAAGGGCCGATGGCCACCAGGACCGGGACGGCGCCGACGGAGGCTGCGATGCGTCGCGCGACTGCGCAGGCGGCGGGGAGGCCGGAACCGACATAGCGGTCGTTGAGGTGAAAAACGATCCAACGCTCCGGCACAGCCATGCCGCGGCTTTCAAATGCGGTCCGCGCGTGATCCTGGAGCGCGGCCGCCGGCCACACCGCGCCGAGGCTCAGGACGGTGTCGGGCAGGACGTCGATGTCGAACCTGCCGCCGCTGAGATAGACGCGACTTGCCTCGTCGCGCACCGAGAGGTAGTCGGCGGCGCCCAGAGCCAGGTCGCGCAGACGCCGAGCCCACGCCCCTTCCAGAGGCGCGGGCACGCCCGGCGCATTCCATGCGAGGGCCGCGTCCGTACGCGCGGCAAGGATGGAGGCGCCGAGCCAGAGCGAAGCATAGGTGAAGCGGGGATCCGCAAAAGCACCGGCGTAGTCGGGCAGCGGCGTCGGGTTCGCATGAATGATGTTGCCGCCGCCGATCAGGCACAGAGCCGGCCGCGGATCCTGGCTGAACATCGTGACGGCGCGGGCCACGACGGTGTTGTCCCAATCAAGCCCGCCGCCGCGCGGCGAGTAGCAGCGCAGGTCGCCGGGCGACATGCCGAGCAGATGGGCGGCGACGTGGGGGAAAAGCAGATCGCCGTAGTTCGCGACGTCAAACGTTCCGAAAAGCGCGACACCATCCGGCTGCCGGCGGCTCATGCCGCACTTCGCTTCCGATATGCGCGCCGGTGCTCGCGCTTGCCGTAGCCAATGTCGATCTTCGTGTAGTCCTCGTCATGATCCATGAAGAGATCGCAGATCAGCTGGACATGCGCGGTCTCGATCTGGTCTTCCGTATAGAGCTCGAGAATTCCGGGATAGACGGAGGGCCTGAGCGTGGGAGAAACCGCGAACGACCAGTCGTAGTCGTCGAACAGGATGACGCCGCCGGGCTTGAGCAGTTCCTTCAGGAGCATCGCGGCGGGCGCATCGTGATGAAAGGCGTGGCCGCCATCGAGGAAGACGAAATCGAAGACGGGCGCCGGCCCTCCGGAAGCACGGCGGGCTTGGAGCATCTTCGCCAGCGCCCAATTGTAGCTGTCGAGCTTCCGGCGCGTGTTGCCGTGATAGACGACGTTGTGGAAGCCCAGTCCGTCGAGGTCCGGCTTGAGATCGTCCAGCCGGCTTGAATAGTCGAAAAGGTGAAACTCGCCCCGATTGTCCAACAGGCGGCAGATCGCCGACGTGGTGGCGCCGATGCCGATACCGACCTCGCAGAGCACCGGCTCGGGGTTCTGCTTCAGAACGTCCGTCAGCAGATTGAGCGCATGCTCGTTCGGTTTGGAGATGTGGAAATTGGCCGGGTCGGTAAGTTTCTCCAGCATGCTCTTCCAGCCCGCCTGATCGCCGTGAATCTTTTCATTCGACTAAGGCAGCCCAAGAGAGGCTGTCAACCCAACCGGGAGCGGCGCGTTCACGATCCTTTCGTTGTTTCCGCCGTCATTCGCATCTTGCGCCCGGCGGCGATGCTCCGTAGCTGAACTGGCATGATCGAAGCCGCATTGACCAAACTGCAAGCGCCGTTCCGGATGAACGAGCCGGAGCCCCGCGCTCATTTCCCCGCGTTGGGCCAACTTCCGCTGCGATTGAGGACGTTCCGCTGGCTGCTTTCCGAAACCTGGCCGCAGGCCAAGGGAAGGCGTCTTGTCGATCTCGGCGCGGGTCCCGGCCTGTTCGCGCGGATCGCGAGCCGCCACGGCTTTGCAGTGACCGCCGTCGACGCCAGGATGCCGTGGACGGCGGCGGACATCGAAGCTGGCCAAAGTTCCTCTGGATCCGGACCCGGCTTCAAGGATGACGAGTTCGTTTTCATCCAGAAGGACCTTCGCGATGTCGACGACCTGTCCGGCTTCGACGTCATCGCCTGCATCGGCGTGCTCTATCATCTGCCCTTCGCGGACCAACGGGATCTGCTAGTGCGCTGCGCGGGGCGCGCGATGGTGATCGACACCGAAATCTACGACGCCGCCCGAATTCCCGAGACCGAGGCCGGCCGCTTCCAGCCGGCGACAGTCGATGGAGGCTATTCGGGAGCCTTCTGCCGAGAGCAGGGCCAGGTCTACTCGTCGCATGGCGACGCATTCAGCTTCTGGTTCGACCAGGAAAGCATCCTGCGCTTCTTCGCGGATGCCGGCTGCTCGCGCGTCACGATGGTTGAACCCCAGTATTTTTCCGCTTTCGGGCCGCGGCGATGGTTTGTCTTGAACGGCTGATCGGACCAACGACCTGGAGTGTTTGCGGCGAAGCCGAACTTAGCGGAGCGACCGTCGCATTCCGGAACGCTGCCACTGTCAGCCTTTGATGACTTGCCGCAGAAACAGGTCGAATGCGCCCGTCGCGATCATGTGTGACATGACGTAATGGTGATCGCAACCGCTCACGCCATGGCGCTGGAAGTTGGGGAGGTCGCGCAGGGTCTCCACGACCTGAGCATCTATTTGATGGCCTTCGCCGTAGAAATGGTGGACCTCGGTTGCCGGAGACGCGGCGATCATGTCGACAAGGCTTTCGTCCACGTTGGTGAAGGCTGAGTACATGGCGTTTCGCAATCTGGAGCGGCTGACTTCGCTGTCGTCGTCGCCGGTTCCCGCCGCGCTCCATTGCAGGGGACCGGCAAAGGACAAGGCGGCCTTGGCACCCAGAAGCGAGCCGAGCCGGACGGCACTCGCGCCGCCGAGCGATGCGCCGAGCGTGATCGTCGGCACGCCGCCAAGTTGCGCAAGCATGTCTTTCAGCGTTGCGACAGTCGCCGTCTCGTCCGGCCCGAGGCTCGAAACCCCGGCCGTGAAAGCAAGTTCGTTCCGGTCCTTGAGGTAGATGACATTCGCCGGCATGGAGCCAAGAAGCACGTCGGCATGCGAATATGGGAGGTAACCCAGTCCTCCCTGCACACCGGCAAGCACGATCAGCGTCGCGCGCGCATCGGGGACGCGGCGGACCTGCACGTCTTCGGCGGGATCGTTGGAAATGCGGCGCGGATTGCACCAGGCCTCGTCCGGCCGCGAACCCATGGCAGCGAGCAGCGGGTCGGACATATGTGCCACCGGACTTTCCGGCTTGAGCCGGCGCAGGATCTCCAGCGCCCGGTCCGTTTGTTCGTGCCGCAGGCAGGCAAGCGCGAACTGGAACATCCACCGGTCGTCAGCGGCAAGGGCGTCCGCATGGGCGCCGAGTTTCAGGAACAGGGCATTGTCGAGGTCGAACGGGCAAAGGGCCCGATTGTACCGGAACACGAGGAGCCAGTCTTTCGGCCAGCGCTCGAGCGCGTCTCGCAGCAACGGAACCAGGACGTCGGTCCGCCGGCTGAGGCGCGCTGCGAGAATCGCACGCCGGGCCACGTCGAGGCGATCCGGGCGTGCGCGCAGGATGTCGAGTGCTGCCGCGAGCGCGTCGTTGGCGCGGCCGGACACCATCAGCAGTTCCAGGTGCAACGGACCTGCCTCGGCAGGAAGAGGACCAAGTGCGGCGGCGGCGTCGAACAAGCGCGTCGCTTCGGCGCGTTCGCCCTCCCGGAAAGCGAGTGATCCGAGCTTCACCAGGACGAAGCGGTCGGAGGCGCCTCCCGTCAGAAGGCTCGTCAGAAAGGTCCGCCGCGCCGGGTAGCCTCGCAACGCCGATGCGATGTCGGACAACGCGCCTGCCGAATCCGCCTCCGAAAGCGTCGAATTCCAGACACCCGCGACGAAGGTTGCAGCGGCCTCCTCGACTTCACCCTTGGCGAGAAGAAGCCGGACGATGCGCAACGCCACCCAGGGATTGGCCGGATGCGCGTCCTTCAGGCCGCGCAACATCGCCAGGGCCTGATCGGCGCGGCCGGTCTTTGCCAGCAGGTCACCCTGCGCGAATTTCAGCCTGATATCACGCGGGCGCTGCGCCATGGCGGCGTTCAGCCGCTGCTCGATATCGGGCGTGATCGGGCCGCGGACCAGCTCGACGAGGGCGCCGGTTTCGTCTGAAGCAATGCTGTTCAAGCTGATAGTCCCATGTCGTCGCGGCGATTCATCGCTGGACGGTCTTGCTCGCCGGGTCATAGAGCCAGCCAAGCGTCCGGACCGCCGAAAAAGGCCGGCCCCTGATGCGAAAATACTCGCGGCTCATCGCCTTGCCCGCTTCCATGAGGCCGGCGTCTCCGCTCGTCGACACACCGCCATGTACCTGATGGAACGTACCTTGCCCGAGAATCCGGATCAACTGAACGTCGGGCAGTGCGCAGGCGCGAATGAAGATATCGGGATTGACGGCCCCTCCGCCCGGACTGACGAAAGCCTCGTCCGCTCCGCCCAGTTCGTTCCAGAGCGCACGCGGCATGAACAATGCGCAGCTTTCGATCATGGGGCCGGTCAACCCGCCCTTGGCGTCGAGCGTGGAGATTTCGAACAGGCGCTCGCCGTCTTCGGGCCAGCCGATCGAGGCCAGCAGCGCGTCCTCCGCTTCCCGCGTATGCTCTTCGGCAGCACTGAAATACTGGAGCCTGCGGCCCAGATGATAGTTGAAGGTCGCGATCACAGGCCGGGGGTGAAGACGGGCCGCTTCTACGCAGGCGCTTACCAGGCCAGGCGAGGCCAAACGCGCGGCGTCGACCCAAAGCCCGATCAGAGGCGCGCGCGCAAGCCTCAGGCCGCGATTGATCGCCGGCGCGGGGGAGACAGTGGGCTTTTCCACGGTTTCGACGATGACATTTGTCCCCTGCCCGGCCATCGTCGCCCGATCGACAGGTGGCGCTGAGCCGTTGTCGACGATGATGATCTCATAGTCCGCCGGGGCAATGCAGCGCTGATAGGGCGCAGAGACCGAGACAAGCGTTCGCGGCAATTCGCGCTGCATCTGGAAGCAGACAAGCACGAGGCTGACCGCGAGCCTTCCATCCGTGCCTTCGTTCATGCCTCGAACGCCACGTCGAGCCGCCGCAGGCGTCGGAAGGAAACGTGTCGTTCCCATTCCAGGTCCGGCTTCAGCGGCACCATCGGCGCCTCGTCCAGCATGGCATCGAGAAAGATCCTGGCTTCGAGACGGCCGAGCGCAGCGCCGAGACAGGCATGCGCACCGAGCCCGAAGGCGATGTTCGGCGGTCCTTCCCGGCCGATGTCGAACCGCTCCGGTTCTGGGAACGCGGCAGGGTCGTGATGCGCCTGCTCGAGATCGACCAGCAGCATGTCGCCTTTCCTGACGGGATGATCGCCCACCATCGTATCCGCTAGCGCGAGTCGGGGGGCGGCCTGCCGCATCGGGCCGGCATAACGGACCGCCTCCTCGACGAAAGGCGCGATCAGCTGGCGGTCGGCGGCGACGGCCTCGCGTGCGGCGGGGTTCAGATGCAGGAGGACGATCATGTTGCCGAACAGGCCTGTCAGCGTTTCCACGCCCGCCAGCACCAGAAAGAAGACATATCGCGCAAGGGTGCGCGTCGAGAAGCCAAAGCCTGCCTGGTTGAGTTCCACCAGTGCCGCCAGCCCGCCTTCGGCCTTAGACAACTCGTCAAGGATCGCACTTTCAGCAGCGACCGCGTCGGCCTCCAGCTCGGCCAGCACCGTAAGCGGCAATGCACGCGCGTAGATCGGAAAAATCGACTGCGACGCGCGGCGGATCGCATGGACGGTGCCGGGCGCGATGCCGAGCGCGTTGGCCATGACGGCGGTTGGGATGGCGCGGCAGATGGCCTCCATCGCCTCCACCTGGCCAGCCCGGCGTGCGGCGGCTAACCGGTCGCGCACGATGGCGGAAACGATGTCCGGCGCGAAGGCCGGCGCCGACTGGGCGAGCGCCTTGCGCACGAGGGTTCGAAGGCCCGGATGGTCGGGGTCGTTAGGGCTGAAAAGCATACCCTGAAGCAGGTTGGCGAGCCCGGAAAAGTCGCGTCCGGCACGCCGCCCGACGCGAGCGATCGCCGTCCAGGGCTCGGTCGGCCCGACAAGCGGATTGCGCAGGACCGACATGGCGTCGGCGTAGCGCGTCACGAACCATGAGTCGCCGCCTGGCGCCGGCGTGAGCGGCGCGTGCCGTGGCACCATCCAGGCGCGGATAGGTGCCGGGGCGCCACCCGCGGCGAAGGCGTTCATGTGCCCACCTCCGCTGTCGCCTTAGTTCCAGTCGGCTTCCGCCACCGGCCTTCGACACGTTCGTTGACAAAGGGCGCGAGCAGCCCGTTGAAACCCGTGCGAATAAAGCTGTTTGTAACGATCCCCCTCAGGAATGCGGCACGCCGTGCTCGGCCGGGCTCCAGATCGTCGATCACCTTCACGACCTGCTCCCAATGGCGATCGAGGGAAGACGCGACAGAGCTGCCGATACTTGACCGGGTGTTGATGCGGACGGCGGCCCGCTCGAAGGCGCCCGGCCAGTTCCGCGCCACGTCGTCGGTGGCGTCGATCTGACGGGCGAAGCCGACGAATTTGTGAAAGGCCGGCCGCGCCACGATCACGCCGGGCGTGGCGTAGCAGGCCGCAGCGATATAGCCGTGCATCGAGTTGCCGACATAAAGACGCGCGTTCGCGATAGCCGCCGCCATTTCGCGCAAGCCGGCGGGATTGTCGAGCAGGACATGGCGGATCGGCATGGCCTGGGAAAGCTGGCGCAGCACTTCCACGTCGCCAAGGGATGGCCCGAGCGACAACAGCAACGGCGTCAACCCGCGCGGCTCTGCGAAGTCGGCGATCATGGCCGCCAGGGCCGCGGGCGAAAGGCTGCCGAGCCCGCCGGGCCTCGCGTGCACCACAAGGAGGGCAGCATCGGCACCAATGCCTTTTCTCTGGCGGAGAGCGTCGAAGTCGGTTGCGAGAGACGCCGCCGGCCAGACATCGGCGAGATCGGCGACCGTATCTGGAACCAGGATGGCCAAACCGCCGTCCGGCTGGAGAAAGCGCAGGCTCGCCTCGTCGCGAACCGCGACATAGTCGGCCGCCGCCAACGCGGGATCGAGTGCCGCCTCCCTGATCGAAGCGGAAAACGGCGCGGGAGCGCCCGGGGCGTTCCAGGCGATTGGAACGTCCAGAAGCGAAGCCACGAAGGTGGCCCCGAACCAGAGGGCCGGATAGACCTGGTTCGCTTGCCCCGCTTCGACATATTCGGCGACGAACTCGGCTGGGAAGGCGTGGGCTATCTCACCCCCGCCGATCAGCACCGCGTCGATCGGGCCGCTACCGACCGCCGACGTGAGCCCGATGCTCGGCGCGGCATCCGGCAGGCCGCACGATCCGTCGGTGGGAGATGCGGCCAGGACATCCCATCCGAACGGTCGCAGGCGATGGGCGGCGACGATCGGAAACAGGAGATCGCCGAAATTGCCCACATCGAACGTGCCCGAAATGAGAGCGGTGCGCGGGCGCGAGGAATCCGGCCGGGGCGAAATGCGGGAAGACGTCATGCGTTCTCCCGCAACGAGGAGACCGGCCGGCGGGGCGTGAAGCGGGCCAGGATGGGGAGTTCGCCTTTTGCAAGGCGTTCGGCCGTGCGTGCGCGCTGGAGCTTGCCGCTCAGCGTGCGCTCGATCGCGCCCGCGGGCACGATAACGAGGTCCTGCGGCAGGAAGCCGTGCGCATCCGCGACGGCGCCGGCCAGCCGCTGGAGGAGCGGCGCGGGGTCGGCGGATTCACCCGTGCGGCTAGCCTCGCATACGATCGCCAGTCCCTCGGTGACCGTGGGATCCGCCGCGACCGGCAACGCGGCGACGGCGCCGAGCTGCGCTGCCTCGGGCAGTTCCCTGACGGTCAGTTCCACGTCCTCGGCATAGATGTTCGTACCGCGGATGATGGCCATGTTCTTCAGCCGCCCGACGACGTGAAGCTCCCCATCGACGATCGCCCCAAGGTCGCCCGTCCGCAGGTACGAGCGCCCGCCCAGGTCCACCGTGCGGCCCCGGTCCGGCACGATGCCACCGCGGTCCGGATCCCAGAAACCGGGACTGACCTGGTCGCCGCTCACCGCGATCTCGCCGATCCCGCCAGGCGGCACCGGCTGGTCCGCACCCGGCTCGAGCAGAAGCACCGATGTGCCGTGGCTCGGCGTCCCGCAGGAAACGACCGACACGGGAACGCTGCCGCTTCGCGCAATCTTGCGCTCGCGCACGCCTGTTCCGGGTCGGCCGCCGGTGACGAACAGCGTCGCCTCTGCCAGACCGTAGCAGGGATAGAACGCCTTTTCGTTGAAACCGTGCGACCGGAAGCGCTGGGCAAAGCCGGCCAGCGTCGCGGCGCGGATGGGCTCGGAGCCGCAAAATGCAAGCCGCCATCGCGACAGGTCGACCTGCGGAATCTGGTCGTCGGTGATCATGCGCGCACAGAATTCATAGGCGAAGTTCGGCGCGCCGGCCGTCGTGGCACCAAAGCGTGCCATCGCCTTCAGCCAGCGGGCCGGACGTTGAAGAAATGCTATCGGCGCCATGAGGATCGACTGCGCGCCGAGATAGAGAGGCTCCAGCACGCACCCGATGAGGCCCATATCGTGATGAAGCGGCAGCCAGCTCACCGTGCTGTCGCTCTCGGTTTGTCCAAACGCGGCTTTGATCATGGCCAGGTTCGCCATGATGTTGCGATGCGTGATCGCCACGCCCTTCGGTCGGCTCGTGGACCCCGATGTGAACTGCAGAAAAGCCACGTCGTCGGGCAACGGGTCGCGGAGATCGGTCGCCGTATTGCCCCGCAGAAGGTCGCCCGCGCTCAGGAATGCCACCTCGGGGTTGTTCTCGCGCAGACTTGCCCAGCCGCGGCTTTCAAAAGCTTCCGCCGGCGCGATGACGGCGGCGGGACGGGCCGCTTCGACGATGCCCGCAATACGCTGCGCGGCGCGAGGGTCGGTCAGTCCCGGCGTCGGGATCGCGATCACGCCGGCATAGACGCAGCCGAAGAAGCAGCGGATGAAATCGAGCCCCTGCGGTAGCGCAAGCAGGACAGGGCCGGTTGCCAAGCAGGCGGCTGCGAGGTTGGCGGCCACCGTTGCCGCGGCCCCGTGCAGCGCCCCGTAGGTGGATTCGTCGATCACCTCTTCGCCACGGCCGAGAAAGCGCAGAGCGGGGCGTGCGCCGTCGTGTTGCGCATGGTCGCGCAGCATCGAAAGCAGTGAGGCGGCGGGCGCGCCGGTCATCGGCCCCCTGCTCCCATGACAGCTTCGCTTGGCCCGTCGCTCGACAGGATCGCGTTTTTCGATGCGTCGAAAACCCATCCGAGCTTTCTGACCGGCTTCAGCGGCTGGCCGCGAAGCCGCAGGTAGAAGCGGCTGCCCTGGTCCAAGGTTCGAAGCGCCAACGCCGCGCTGCTCGTCGTCATTCCGCCGTGGATCTGGTGGAACGTGCCCTCGCCTGTGACGCGGATAAGCTGGGTTGCCGGCAGCGCGCAAGCGCGTGCCAGCGTATCAGGATTCGCCATGCCGCCGCCAGGCTCGGTGAATGCGGGATCGTAGCCGCCGAGTTCGTTCCAAAGGCTCTTCGGCATGAACAGGGCGTTGCTTTCCAGCATCGGGCCGAAGGGCGGATCTTTCATCTCGGGCGTCGCTACTTCGAACAGGCGGTAGCCGTCGCCCGGCCACCCGATCGAGCGGAGCAACTCGTCTTCGCGCTCGCGATCATAACCTTCGGCGGCGCTCAGATGCTGCCGTTGGAAACCGAGCTGGTAGTTCGTCGTCGCAACGATCGGCCGGGGATGCAGCGAGGCCGCCATCGTCGCGGCGTGAAGCAGGCCAGGGGACGCAAGCCGGGCGCCGTCGATCCAGGCGCCGACAACATTTCCGCGCGCCGCTGCCAGTCCTTCGTTCAACGCGATGACGGGCGAGGGCGAACCGCTGCTGCATCGCAGAACACGTAGCGTCAGACCAAGGTCCGCGAACTGCTTTGCCTCCGGCGGCTCGGCCGATCCGTTGTCGACGACGATGACCTCGTAATTCCCAGACGAGACGCCGCGCTGGTAGGCAGGCGAAAGCGAGATAAGTGTCCGCGGCAATTCGCGGGCCATCTCGTAGCAGACGACAACCAGCGAGAGGTCTGGATGCATCGGGGCGCTCAGCCGATCTTCTCACCCGTCAGGGGTTGCTCGGACGGTTTGGCGTAGGTCTGGACGAAATCATCGATGGTGTGATGCTCGAAAAACTGCATGGGATCGACTGGCACCCGGAATTCCTCCTCCATCACGCCCGCCATCACGACTGCCTCGACCGAATCGAGGCCGTAGGTCGTAAAGCTTTCCGAGGTATCGAGCTTGCCCTCTGGCAGGTCGAGCACCGTGGTGATGTACTGAACCATCCAGGCGCGCAACGTATCGCCGTCAATGTCCTGCAATGTTGTGGCCAAGGGCTCGCCTCCTTCTTGGTTTCAAGCGTTTTCGTCGCGCCGTATCGGTCTCGATCCCGATGGGCTGAGAAATGGTGCAAGTGCCCAACTCGGCCCCCTGTTGTCGAGTCCCATTCGAAGAACGTCGCGGAGGAAGTCGCGTCGCGCGCCGGCGCCGCGTCCGGATTCGTCGACCCCGTCAAGGACGCGCGTCCAATGCTCGTCGAGCCGGGCGAGAACCTCGGCGGAAATGGGGGGCGCGGCTCCGGCAGGTTTCGCAGCCGCCTTGTCAAGGGCCGCGTCCCAGTCGCGCGCCATGTCCTCGGAGCGCCCGGTATGCTCGAGGAAGCCCGCGAACTTGCGGTAAGCGGGCCGCGCCACGAGGACCGACGAAACCCGGTGCGCCACGCACGCCACGTATCCGTGCAGCGACGCGCCGATGTAGAGCGCCGAATGCGCGAAGACGGCGGTCATCTCGCACAGGCTCAGCGGATCATCCAGCAAGACATGGGGCTGTTTCAGGTGCTTCGCCAGCCGGTTCGCGGTCCTCGGGTCGTCGTGATTCCGGCCGACGGCGACGAGGAGCGGGGTGAGGCCATTTGTTTGCGCGAAGGCGTCGATCTTGGCCGCAAGAACCGCCATGTCGAGGCCGGCGACTGATCGATCTCGCAAATGGAGGGTCATGTGACGCGCCGTCCGGTTCGCACCCTTGCGTTCAAGGAACCCGCGGTAGGCGGCTGCGAGCTGCTGGCTGGACCACAAGGCGCCTATGCCGGCAATGGTATCGGGAACGATGGCGAGCGGCAGGTCCGGAGGCGGAGCAAGCAGCTCGGCGGCACCACGATCGCGTAGCGACAGGTAACTGGCCGCCCGCAAAGCTGCGATCGTGAACGGATGCACCCCTCGACCGAGAACGTGCGGCACGCCCGGCGCGTTCCACAACACCGGTACGTCGGCGAGCGCGGCGGCGAGCGTGGCCCCCAACCAGAGCGCTGAGGATGCCCAGTCGCTGACCTCGTCGTTTATGTATTCGGTGAGAAAGGTCATCGGGTGATTGTGGATGAGATAACCACCACCGATGAGCACTGCATCGAAATCCTCCTCGCCGGAAAGCATCCTCGCGGCCGGGATGGGGGTGATGGCATCGGCCAGGCCGGCCGACCGGCCAGTCGGCGCAACGGGCACGATCTCGATGCCGTGCGGGGCGAGCCGTTGCCGGGCCACAAGCGGAAACAGCAGGTCGCCGTAGTTCTGCATGTCGAACATGCCGGTGATCAGGACGCGGCGCTCGCGCGGCGGGCTCATGATCGCAGCATCCTGTTGCTGGCCGGCGCGGGCGCGGGCATGATCGGCATCGCAAGATAGCGGCCGCGGCGGGCGCGCGAGGAATGGAAAAAAGCATGCGACCTGACGAGGCGATGAAAGCCCGGTTCGAACGCGACGGTCTCGTCTTCCCGATCCCCGTCCTGGAAGCCGACGAGGCAGCCCGATATTTGAGCGGCTATGAGGCGATGGTGGCGGCGCGGGGTGGCCGCCTGCCCAAGGCGTTCAACGCCAAGACGCATCTTCTCGTGCCGTGGCTCTGGGATCTGGTCCACGATCCCCGGGTGCTGGATGTGGTCGAAGAGGTGCTCGGACCGGACATACTGTGCTGGGGCACGAGCTTCATCACCAAGCGCGGCGGAGACGGCCGCTACGTAACCTGGCATCAGGATGCCACGCACTGGAAACTTTCGTCTCCCGAGGCGGTGACGGCCTGGGTTGCGCTGTCGCCGAGCAACCGGAGCAACGGCTGCGTACGCGCCGTGCCGGGAACGCATCACGTGCAACTTGCGCATGATCACCCCGAGGACCCGAACAACATGCTGGGCCGCCGCGAGCAGGTGGTCGCAGACATCGACGAGGAAACCGCGGTCGACATCGTGCTGCGGCCCGGCGAAATGTCGATCCATCACCCGCTCATCATCCACGGCTCGGAGCCGAATCTGTCGAGCGGCCCGCGCGTCGGTTTCGCCATCCGCTACATTCCGGCAGCCATCCGTCAGACCGATGGACTGGAAAATTCCGCTACTCTGGTGAGAGGCCGCGATCATCGCACTTTCGTTCTCGAACAAAAGCCTGAAGGCGAGTTCCATCCGGAAGCGGTGAAGCGGCATCGCATGGTGCTGCGGCGTGCCATGAGCGTGATCTTCGGGGACGCCGTACCGGCTCCTGAAACAGGCGGCAGTGCGCTGGAAGACGCGCAGGAGGTTAATACCAAGCGTTAAGGTTCGGGCAGCGGGCGGCGTTGGCGCGACATCCGCTGTCATGGCTAAGGACCGAAAGGCATAGCCAATCCACTGCCTTCGCTCGGTGCGCCCGTATAGAGGTCGCTCGAAGACCGAGAAGGACTTTACGGCTAATCCCATCAGGCTGGCGCCTCGTGGCTCCGTTTCACCGCGGGATACACAATGCTCATCCAGCTCCGAAGACTCTGGCTGTGGCGGCGAATTGCCTCCGGGGCGAACTCGCCCGCGGGCGGCTGCTCAAGATCGAAGGTTCCGTGATCCCGCCCGCTGACCAGGGTTGCCGATCCTCTGAGGGACCCGATCTGCGACAAGTCGCCCGCGATGTAGCGGATGGCGAAACCGAGGCGGCGCGCGCCGGACGTGTTTGGCTTCGAGCCGTGGATCAGCAACAGATGATGGAGCGACATCTCGCCGGGGGCCAGGTCCACATGAACCGCCTGCTCCTCATCGACATCGACACGGATTTCCTCGCCGCCCGCCAGCAGGTTGTTCTGGGAAGCGGACGGACCGTGCTCATGCTGCCGGGTGTGGCTGCCGTAGACCACCTGCAGCCCACCATTCGTCCGTGTCGACGGCGTGAAGGCGACCCATGCCGTCAGCGCATGAGGGGCCGATAATCCCCAGTAAGTTGCATCTTGATGCCAAGGAACTTCGCTCGGCTCGCCCGGACGCTTGTCGAAAAAACTTGAAGCCCAGCACAGCACGTCAGGGCCGAGTACCTCTGTGACCGGTGCGACGACCCGCGGGTCGGTGACGAGGTCCCAGAGCCATGGTACGAGCAGATGCGGCTTGAAGTTAAGCACCGGCGGCAGCCGACCCGCCCGCTTCTGCTCCATTTCCTCGATGCGACGCAGCCTGTCGGCCGCCTCCTCGCGCGACAGCACGCGGATCGGGAACACCGCGCCGTCGCGCTTGTAGCTGGCGGTCAACGGAGCGTCGACACTCATCGGCACATCATCTCGAATTCAAGCCTCGACTCGCGTGACAGGAACAGGATCATGCCCTGTTCAGACCTTCAAGGATCAGATCGTTCCGATCCGACAAACCGCCGCACAGCTTTTTTGGGGGAAAATGGGTGCAAGTCAACGCCGGCTGCGTGTTCGCAGCACGTTGCGATCCCTGAAGACACGATTGATGAGTTGTATGGTGCTGCGTCGTCCGGCGCCCACGGATCGCCGACGATAGGCACTTGGCGATGCCGAACGGGTCACGAAATTCGCAGGCGCAATGACGAGGGCTCGGGATTTGCCTTGGCAAAGCGGCGAAAGAGGTCTTTAGGGAGGCTCGCGACATACCGCTTGCCCCTTTGTAAGGCAGCCGTCAGCATGGGCGCGGGTGAATCGGAGCTGGCCTTCGCAGATGGATCGGGCCGCTCGTCCCGTGAGATAACGGCGAAGCGAGATAAATCATCGCGCGGACGAGCTCGTAGGAACGGAGGAACGGATTGAACACTTCGGCTGTCACGGAGGAATACGAAGGTGTCTGCAACATCTGCGGAGCGGCAAACCTCTTCAAAAGAGAAAATATCAGGACCCGCGAGACGTTTCTCTGCTCTTCGTGCCGTGGCTCGCTTCGCTATCGGGCGCAAGCCGACGCGATTCTAAGGGAGTACGCGCCAGAAGGCGTGTCGACGATCAAAGCCCTAATCGAGTCGGAAACGTTCGGGCACATCAGATTATACGAGCCCGGCGTGGTCGGACCGTTCAGAAGGCTGTTTCAAACCATGAGCAGTTACGAACAGTCATTCTATTGGGAGGATGTGGCCGAAGGCAACAAAAAGGACGGCATGGTCTGCCAGAATCTCGAACGCCTTACCTATCCAGACGAAACGTTCGACCTCGTTGTCTCATCCGATGTTTTCGAGCATGTGCGCAAGCCATATGTGGGCTTCGCTGAGGTGAGAAGAGTTTTGAAGCAGGGCGGACGTCACATCTTTTCCGTTCCCGCGAACGACAATCTCCGTGCCGATTCGGTTTCCCGCGTCGATACAAGCTCGGATAACGATATTTTCCTTCTGCCTGCCGTGTATCACGGCAACGGCACGGCCGGGGGGCGGTCTCTGGTTTACACCGACTTCGGTACCGATGTGCTGGACAAGCTCGGTGAAATCGGTCTCACGACCCAGATTTTCTACTATGCTCCGGCGCCCGGTTTCCCAAGGCAACTGACGTTCGTTTCGCGTCGCGATTGATCGATCTTTCAATCTGCGAAAAATGGCCAGAGCGACCCATGGACAGGATCTGTCGAACCGGAATCTCCAACCTTTCAACCCAGGTAAAGATTTTGACATGGAAATTCGGGCAGCCGAATCGCTTGGAAATCCGGCTCACAAACTGTATGCGAAACTGGAGGACGGCCAAACCCCACCGCCACGCCGAGGACGCAAGTGAAGGGAATCATACTGGCGGGAGGGAGCGGCACACGCCTGTACCCGGTCACCAAGGCGACGTCGAAACAACTCCTGCCGGTCTTCGACAAGCCGATGATCTACTATCCGCTCAGCATTCTGATGCTGGCCGGCATCCGCGAAATCCTCGTCATCTCGACACCCTACGATCTCCCGCAATTCGAACGTTTGCTGGGCGACGGCGGGCAAGTCGGTCTTAGGATCAGCTATGCCGCACAGCCCGAGCCTGGCGGCCTGGCGCAGGCCTACCTGATCGGCGCCCCCTTCGTGAACGCCGAGCCCTCTGCCCTCATACTCGGCGACAACATCTTCCACGGGCACGGTCTGGTCGATCTTCTCGCAAAAGCCGGCAGCCGCCAGCGCGGAGCGACCATCTTTGGATATCGTGTGAAAGATCCGCAACACTACGGGGTTGTCGAGTTCGATGCCGAGGGGCGAGCGATCTCCATAGACGAAAAACCTCACATTCCGCGGTCGGAATGGGCCGTGACCGGCCTCTATTTCTATGACGGCGACGCGCCGGAAATGGCGGCAAGGCTAAAGCCTTCGGGGCGGGGCGAGCTTGAGATCACCGATCTCAACCGGGCGTATCTCAAACGGGGCGATCTTCAGGTCGAGAAATTTGGCCGCGGATTCGCCTGGCTCGATACCGGCACAATGGACAGCCTGCTGGAGGCCGCGACCTTCGTCAGGACTCTGGAGCGGCGTCAGCGCTTGCGAATAGCGTGTCCGGAAGAGATTGCATTTCGCAACGGCTGGATTTCTCGCGAGGACCTGCACGCCCTCGGGTTGAAGTACGGTGCAAGCGAGTATGGGGCCTATCTGGCCCAGATTGCATCTACAGAGTAGTTCGACGACAGCCGAGCTAAAGGACCAAGACAACATCCGTTTCCAGGACCGCCTCCGATGACAACCACCAAATACGGGGACATCAACAAGAAGGTGACGAACCAGTTGCGCGGCTGGGCATTGGATCCAGAGGCGGCCACGAACCGTATGTCGATAACAATATCAATCGACGGTCAACAGCTTCCTCCCGTGCTTGCGAAGGAGTTCCGGTCGACGACGGTCGGCCGCCACGGAAGCGACGGCTATTGTGGTTATTCGATTGTTCCTCCGCTCTCATTCTTCGACGGCCGGGAACACCGCGTCGAGGTATCCATTTCCGGGACAGGCAACACGATATATTCCGGTCCATTCAAGTTCGATGATTTACGTGTCGGAGGCAGCGGGGCGAACATATTTGGTGTCGTCACCCAGATTAATACGGCTGGTGTTCGCGGATGGGTGCTCGACAACGACAATCGTGACAAACAGATAGTCGTATCGGTACATATCGACGGGGCGCTTCGTTTTGAGATTGCCGCCGCCGATCCTTCCAACGGCGGACCGGCCGAAGCCGCCAAGCATGGCTTTGGTTTCGAATTTCCCAGTGATCTATACGATGATCGTGAGCATACAGTAGCAGTGCATGTGTCCGGTGCGGGCGCCGTCCCCTGTCTGGTCTCCCCTGCCATCCTGCTTGCGTCGGCTGACCGGCCGTGCGTCGAGATCGAGGTGCAGGGCTGGCGCGCAGGAAAACTGGTTTGCACCGGGCGCGATACCGCCAAACCCGACGGCACCGCGCCATCCCTTGTGCTGGCGGCGGGTGACAAGACCATCATTCCAGACGTTCGCAGAAAAAGTGCGGCTGGCGATCCGCAACAGTTTGAATATTATTTCGATCTGTCCGCAATAAAGCCTTCTTTGCTAATCTCGTCTGGTGCCAGTATAAATAAAGCGAAGTCAAGAGAGTTTCTCAAGAAGGTGCCTGCGAATATATTGTCCGCATGCGCCCGGCTTGAAATCGAAAGAACTGACCGTGCCGAAGCGCGTGCATCGATCTCTCTGGCATATATGCCGCAGGAGCAGGACAGCTTTTTTGTCCTTGTCGATGGCGCCTTGCAGTGTTCGATAAGTACCGCGCGGGTGCATCCTGATGGCAAGCTGTCAGTGCCGCTGTCTCATATTGTCGGGGACCGAAGGCATCCGGTCGAGTTGGAGGTGCGTTTTGCCGACGAGTCGACTCAGATCTCCCGCTCGCCGCTGCGACTGAACCTGCTCCGAGGCGAAGATCTGGTCAGCAACGGCAGTTTGGCAAATTGGACCGGAACCCTGCCAGACAACTGGAATGTCCACCTTGACGCCGGCGCTACGCTTGTCAAATCACGTTCCCCCGGATTCGATTTCGCGCGCGTGGCAAACGAAACCGCCGAGCCGGCTATCTTTCACTTTTCGCAGAAGCTTACGGTCGACCCCGATGAGAGCGCGCTTGCCGTAGTCTTGAAGGCGCGTTCCTCCGAAGCCGCCAGTGCTGGCCTTCGAGTGGCGCTGGTCGGCGCTGGAGTGGCCCTCGAAGAACCTCAGTTCAAACCTGTCCCGCTGCATCGCGCCTGGTCGGTGCAAACCATGCGTGTCGGAGTCCCCCGCTCTTCGAATACTCATCAGGTGAAATTGGTCATCGAAGCCACCTCGCCGGCAGGCGGCTGGATCGACATCGCCCAGATAGCCGCAGGCGAGCCCGGATTTGTCGCCGGTTCTCGCCCTCACCTCGAAGCCAACAGCTCCGAGGGGGGCGACCTCAATGCAGTGACGAACGGGGATTTCAGCAATTGGGTAGGCCCTTATAGACGTGCAGCATCGTTTCGCGCCTCCGACCTTGCGGACGGCTGGACCTTTCGCTGCAAACCCGCCAGTCCGGCCTTAAGCATCGCCCTTTGCCAAGGAAATCTAAGGGAAATCACCCTGCCTGAACGCGGCCCCCTGGCCTATGGCGTCGCTATTTTCGGTCAAATCAAGGAGGGCTACGCGCGGCTGGAAACAAGACTCGACAAATATCGGCTTTCGCTCTCGAAATCTCTCAATTTAGGATTTTATGTGCAATGCGCTTCCGCGCTCGGCTTTGAGAACAACACGGCGGAAGTCAGATACGAGATTGACCACATAGGCGTCATCGAGCGCAGCCACGAGGGCCGCGATGGCGTCCGCTCTTATAAGGATCAGCGACTCTTCGTAATCAAACGCCGCGTTGCGGTCACCCGGACAGGGCGGCATTTCGGCTTAGACTTGAAACCGGACGATGTTGAGACATTATGCCGGCACGCTCGCCTGAACCTCGATAACCCGGATAGGGAATACTTTCTGTCTTTCGTTTGGACGGCTAATGTCGACGCCGCGCTGTTTTCTGTCCGATTGGGGCCGGTCGCCGAGCGGCCTGTTACCGATGCGCCGAGCAGATACTATGCCTTGGAAGACCCCAATATTGCCGCACAAATCGACCGTACCGTCGGGTTGGCTGCTTGGACGAGTCAAGCAGGAATACCGGTGTCTTCGTCCCGGCGCGTTCCCGAAAAACTCTCGGTGAAATGGAGTTGGGATCAGATCCATCCCGGCGAAACAACCGAGATTGTCATCCCGGTCTTCAACGCCATTGATGAAACGTTGGATTGCCTTTCATCCATTGGTTACGCGACGGATCGTCCGGTGTTGGTGACGCTGGTGGACGACGGGTCGACAACTCTGAACCGCGAGCGCTTGCGCCGTTTCGTTGCCGATGTGCCATGGATAAAGCTCATCGAGAACGAGGGGAACACGGGCTATACCAACGCTGCCAACAAGGGAATGAGCAGAGCTCTATCCAAATGGATCGTTCTGCTGAACAGCGACACGATCGTCACCCGGGGTTGGCTCGATGGGTTGCTCGAGGCCGCGATCGCCCGCCCGGACGCGACGATGATCGGCCCCCTCTCGAACGCGGCATCCTGGCAATCCGTCCCGGACGTCAAGGACGCCAAGGGCGGATGGAGCACCAACCCTCTTCCGCCCGGCATTTTCATCGAGGACATTGCAGACGATGTTCGCCGGTTCTCCGAAAAGGCGTTCCCTTATGTCCCGCTTTTGAACGGATTTTGCACCCTCATTCGAAGGGAGGCGCTTGAAGAAGTCGGATACCTGGATGGTCACTCCTTTCCCATGGGATATGGAGAGGAGACGGATTTATGCATCAGGATGGCCAAGGCAGGTCACAAGCTTGTTCTCGCCGACCACGTGTACATATACCATCAGAAGTCAGCGAGTTTTGGCGAAAAGCGCCGGTCCGTCTTAACGAAGCAGGGCAGCAAGGCCTTGGCAGGCAAGCACCCGGATGTAAATCTCGTCGACCTTCAGCAGAGCCTTTCCGAGCTGAACTCCTTAATCGGAATCAGAAAAGCTCTTCGAGAGATCTATCGAGCGGCGAATACGAACACCTAAATTGAGATCGGGCCCGTGGCGAAAGTACCCTCGGTTGTTTTTGTGTTGCCTGTCAAAGGGGCAAGCGGCGGAGCCAACTCCGTCGTGCAGGAGGCCCTTGGGCTTTCTGAGCTAGGCGTAAGATGCGTCGTAGCAGTGGACGCCAAGAACTGGGGTTCGTTCATCGACAACTACCCTGAGCTCATGGGAAAGGCAGTCGTATTGCGCTCTTACGATTCGCCCAATGCTTTGGCGGAGTTGATGAGGGATTGCGACGTTGCTGTTGCGACGACCAACGTGTCCGTTGCGGAGGTCTCGGTTGCGCTTGAAGCGCTCTCGTCAAAAGAGCGGGCGGGCGTGAAGCTGGCGTATTACGTCCAGGACTATGAGCCTCTTTTCTACCACCCTGAGAGCGAGGGCTGGCGTATTGCCCACGCATCGTACGGCACCCTGAAGGAGGCAACGCTTTTCGCGAAGACGAAGTGGCTCTGCGATATCGTTTATCTTAATCACGGCATCAGGGTGAGGAAGGTTACCCCATCAATCGATCACGGTATCTATTATCCCGATTTGTCGCTGGAGAAGGACTATATATGTGTCGGCGCCATGCTGAGGGTAAGGACGGCAAGGCGCGCGCCGCAAAGGACCGCCAGGATACTTCAAATCTTGCGTGATACGGTGCCGGAAAAGATCGTGTTGCAGGTGTTCGGTTCCAGCGACGAGGAACTCGAATCGGTGGGCATTGCGACATCGCAAGGGATCGTAAATCGCGGACGCCTGAAACGCACGGAAGTGCCCGCATTCATGCGGGGGTGCGACCTTTTCCTGGATTTATCCGACTTCCAGGCGTTTGGTCGAACGGGACTTGAAGCGATGGCTTCCGGCTGTATTCCCCTTGTTCCGGCGCTAGGCGGGACGGATGAATACG
Source organism: Mesorhizobium yinganensis (assembly GCF_040081985.1). Classification (NCBI taxonomy): domain Bacteria; kingdom Pseudomonadati; phylum Pseudomonadota; class Alphaproteobacteria; order Hyphomicrobiales; family Phyllobacteriaceae; genus Mesorhizobium; species Mesorhizobium yinganensis. The sequence continues at coordinate 44,192 of NZ_JBEBMH010000013.1, forward strand.
CTATCCATGGCAAGAACGCGCTTGTTGTGGATACCAGAAGCGACCGCCACATTCTCGATGCGGTAGGAATGTTCTTGACCTTGTCGGATCGTGAACGGCGCACCATGCAACAGGCGGCATTGGAGACAGCGTCGGATTTTTCGATACGAAAGGCCGCCCTTTCCGAGCTACGCTTGTTCCAGGAACTGTGCTGGCAAGACCATTGACTAAGCCCATAGCCCGCCGAGATCGGCGCATAGCCGTCATGGTGGAGTCGGCTGACGATTGCGGCCTTGCTTTCGTGCCCTGCGCTCCCTTATCGCTTTCTCGGTCGCGAGCAACTTGTCGTGTTCAGGATGTTTCCGTAGAGCTTCCGTTACAAGTAGCAGCGCCGCGTGGCTTTCCCCCTTGATGTGGTGAGCCCGTGCAATGAGCCACATCGGCATTGGATCATCCGGCACAAGCGCGTGCGCGCGCTCGGCGCATTTCAAGGCGGTATCGGTTAGTTCTGGCGACTTCCCAATGATCCGCCGTGAGTAGTAAGTCAGGGCTTCGCTGGTAGCATCCTTATGAAAGGCGGCGGCCCGAGCGTAATCAAAAGCCTCCTTGTCCAGGCCCATCACGAAATGTAGTTTAGCCAGCAACATAAGGTCATCGGAATCGCCCGTATGCGTGGCCAACGTCTTCGCCCAACTTAGAGCCTCTTGATGATCTTTAGCTCTATGGCATAACATTACATATTTTCGCAGTATTTCGGGGAAATCAGTCTTTAGGATTCGTTGCCTGGAGATGCCGAGGCGGGCTACCCTGGAGAGCAGCAACTCCGTCAGATCGCGGTCAACGCTGCTGGATGAAATCTCCTTGCTTGCCAGCAGCACATCGGCCACTTCAGAAATCTGTTTCTCCATGGCAAGAAGGAGCGTCGTCGTCTTGCTGAGCCGCGTCACTTCGTCGGAGACCGCGTCGTGAGACCCGTTCGCTGTTTGCGCTAGAAATTCCCCACAATGCCGCCTGACGATCGATCGCAAACGGTCCTGATCCGAAATATCTACGAAAAACTCCGACAGGAGATATCCAATGCCCCGCGTGACCTCTTGCGATTGCGGCGACTTCGCCCCGACAAACGCATCCTCCAGATCCCGCAGGTCGTCGACCCGCTTGGTGAGATGGCGGTATTCGCTGGCGGCTAGGCCGTATACGGCGGCACCGTGGATCAGTGCCTCAAGTCCGACACCGGAATTCAGCACCACCACCGCGCGCGCGGCGGGTATCAGCTGATGGACAGACGCGTCCGAAACCCGGACGTGCGCGTGCTCCGCAGCCCAGGTGAGGGCTCTCTCGATCAACTTGGACTTGCAATGCGGATGTCGCTTGAAAACCACCTTGGCCATTTGCGCTTCACTCAGATCGACAAGACGCCGGATGACGTCGACCTGGGTAAACGAAGATAGATTTAAGACCTCGTCGTCGTTTACCTGCAACGGAAAGAAGACAAACCCGCTGCCGTCTGTTTCTTCAATTTCGACTTCAGGAGCTTTCTGGACATACTTCGACTCGTTGCTCCCAAGGAATCTCGCCCGATAGTGGTCGACCAGTCGAGTCGACTCGACGATACCGCAAGACCCAGCCCTGTCGCGAATTGCAGGATCGCGTGCTATGCTGCTCCATCCGCTGTAACCATCCTTGTCCAGATACCAAAGGCCCTTGATCGGCCCGGGCCGGACGCAGTAGCTATTATTGCCCGGCTCCCTGGCGTGATAGACATAGGAAATGCCGTCCTCGCTTCCGGTACTGTATCCGTCATTGACACGAGATCTATAAGGTGAAACGATAAAATAGTTATCCGTATGTATTATGGCTTCAGAAATCGAGGAATATCCGCTGGATATCTCCTGATGCATCGCACTTTCTTTATTCCACAGATGACTGGGTATATCGAGATAAAACTTAACCATCAATTCACGCATCCCGACCAGAAGCCGCAGGACGCCAAGCCTTTTGGAGCGAGGGCCTGGCTCGCCATAGGTCAGCCTGCGTTGGATATTTCCTTGGCATAAGCTAGCCCCACCTCCTCAAATCTGCCTGGCAGGCGGCGCAAACAATGGCGCCCCCGACAAAGCGTCATCTGCATCGCGGTTTGGATATCCGAAGCCTCGCTTTCCCGGACTGCCGCCACATCTTATCGCATGGTACCCCAGATAGGGACGAACGTGCTAGGTTTTCAGGCGACAATCACAGGTTAGAATCGGTTCGAGCGTTCGCCTCCGTCATCTTCCTGGAGTGTCTGCGTCACACCCACCACGATGACAGGTCCACGCCCGCAATGGCGATCGATGCTGGCTGACTGCTGCCCGACTCGAACAGCGAACTGACCAGGCGTGCCGGTTTAAGACGCAGGTAACCTCAAACCCGGCGCTCGTTCGAGAACAGGACGTAGAAGCGCCGGGCGCCGTAGCCAGAGCGGAACAGCGGCTCGACGAGCTGAATTTCCCTGAACCCGCAATCGGCGAACAGACGTAGCATCGAGGCTTCGGTGTGCCAGAACGAGGTCGGGTTGCCGATCGAGGCCATCGGGTTGTCTTTCTCGGGGAAGAGGACGCCTTCATAGTTGTCCTGGCGAACGATCGCGTGCCAGGGCTGGCTTTCGTGCGACTCGAGAATTTCGGGCACGTGAACCTGCGTCTCCAGAATGACGGGTGCGCCATAGGTGCAACGGCTTAGCAGATTCTTCTGAGCCTCGAGCTCAAGATGGTAGAAGAGACCGAGATTGGCGATCACGCCGAAGCCGGCTGGATCGTAGCTGCGCACATCGCTCTGGACGAAGCGGACCGATCCTATATCTGGCGGCAAGCGGACGGTGCGACCATCGACCGCAGTCACATCATAGCCGCGTTTTGCAGCGAGCGCACTGAACTTACAATGACCGGCGCCGAGATCGACGAGAGTCTTGTCCTCGGGCCTGAGCGTGTCGAGGATGTCGACGAACGTCCGGAGTCGGTGGGCACCGATATTTTCGTACTTTCGCCCAAGGTCGAGGCGACTCACCGCCATCGGTTGGGTCGGCGGCGAGCCTAGAGTATCACGTGGTGTAGCCTTTGAGCTGGTCCTCGGCGGCGACGGCTTCGTCTTCATTGTCCTGTGCGATTCCGCTATCGGCGCTGACAACACCTACAACCAAGCTTTGGTGGTCGGCATAGCACCGGCTGACTTGAACGATCAACCCACAATAGCCGATCCCGCAAGCTCTCAGGCGGGGCGCAAACATCCATGCGCCGGCTCCCAAGGGGACTGAGTTACCCCATCCACGGCGCTACAATCGCACATCCACGTTCAGTAGCTCTGCCCAAAACCTGGTGGCCTCGGATAGAGAGCATTTTTGCTGGTTCGTAAGGCGGCAAGCGGACGCCATTCTATGTACACGATCTGGATCGCCTGCCAGCGATTGCAAAGCGCCCAGCCAATCATCCTCGGTATTGCTCACCAGCAAACCATCAACGCCATCATCAACTATCGCTCGATATATCGGGTTGTCGGTGAAAATCCCTGCCGCTCCCAGTGAACTTGCGTCACAAAATTTGATCCGAGACTTTCCTCCGTTGTAGGCATGGTCGAGCAGTGGGGCGACCATTATGTGGCAGGGCCGTTTCCTGACAAAATCCTTGTATTCTTCCCACGGCAGAGGGTCCATTACATTGATTTGACCAAATCCGCGCACCATCTCGCGAATTCCTTTGTGACCAAATAAATCAAACTCGACGTCGGGATTTGCTTTGCTAAACTTTTTTATCACAGGGGTGAGGAATTCCAGATCGCGGTAGTGAGTATTCGACCCATGATATCCAATTCGCAGCGGGCTGCTGTCCAAATGGTGGTCAAGCGATTCGCTTTCACGTATCGAGGGTGGTTCCAGTAAATGCGTCTTCGGTGAGTTGAAGCGCTTAGCCAAAGCCGGCGACGAGACAACCATTATGTCAGAAATGTATAGCATGTATTGAAACTCGCAAGAAGTAACATCGACCAAGCGACGTCTGTATGTGGCAGGCAACTCAATCGTATCCACGGCGGATGGAATGTCATCGTCGAAAAGGTATGTAATAAACGCGCGCGCCTTGCATTTGGCCAGTGCATCCATCCATTCCGCCGAAATGTATCGCACAACGACCACCATATTCACATCACGAAATAGATTGGCGTCTGGATGCTGCAGCGTTGTATCCACGACGATGAGCTCGCATAGTCCCGCCGAACACATCTGAGCAAGCGGTGCCTGCACATAGATCTCATCAGTTGGCAGCTGGCGTGGCCGTAGCAATAAAATCCGTCTTTTCGTCTCCGAGAGATTTATTTTCTGATTATTCAACGAAGCAACGACAATCGCCTGACGAAATGCATTTGGGGCGTCGTTGAAGAAAATCCTGGAATTTCTGACGGATGCTTTTCGCTTTTTGTCGAGATCGGATAGAGTGAAGGTATCCGGATGCGTCTGGACGTCCACTATATCGCCGTCGTCTATTTCGATAGGAGCGCCATCTCGCTCAGAGCGTGCATGACAGCGCCATCCATTGTCTTCCACTGCCATCTGGATGGGTGCCACGTTGCGAATGGTATCTCCGGAACTGAGGCTTATGTCACAGTATTTTTGTGATCGGAGCGCCTTTCGGAACAGCTCGAATCCAGGTGATCGCCAGCGCCAGAGAGGCAATCGGGTAAGAGAGCGATCGTGAGCTAAGACTTCGAGTACAAGGAGCGATTCTCGGGTCTTAATATGACCTCTGTGCACGTGCGAAAAGGACGTGGGCAAAAATTCGATGATGTCGTGTGCTGGTTGGCCATTTACATACACGTCGTAGTCGATTGGGCATCCGACACTGAATTCAATGCAATTGGTGACGTACCCGTCACGCTTGACCACATCACATTGGAGCAAGCGATTTTCGACGCGAAGCGGAACGGCGTTAACGACGCCGCAATACACCTGATCATCGCCGACCCAAAGCCAGGCATGCACCGCCGCATGCGATTCTGGCTCGAATGCAGCCTCCCATGTGCCATCACCTCGGACGTCGCAGCAAGATATCAGCCGACCGAATGACCAGAACTCTAGCGCATGTGGACGCAGATAATCGGACCGAGCAATTCCCCTCAATAGGTGCCCACCGGATTCGGTGGGAGAATGCGCAAAATGGACGCTTGGGCAATGTGGTTGGTGAGGACTCGGCATGCGATCAGTCTTCCTTGAAGAATTGTGGCGGGAAGGCTTGGATACGCCCTCCCGGTACGCGAGCAGTGCCGAGGCAGGCCCGGGAAACGCTGCACGCAGGAAATGAAGTCAGGACCAACAGGCGCTGTTGGGGCCTTCGCCGAGTGCGACCGCTTAGCATGCCGCAACCGGCAATTACTTCGAGGACAAGCACAAATAGCCACGCGGTAGCCCTGAGACGATGGCTTTGATCCGCGATGATCATCGGCTGGTCGATCGTGATGACGCGCGTCGTCGCAAAGGAGCAGACGATCCCGGACCTAGGAGCCGTTGCGGCTACTCTCGGTGGCACGGATGCCAACCCCGCGGCCTGCTCGATTTTGCGATGAATGTATCCCATTACGCGAATCATCTTGGCTCCCGCCGCACCTTGTCGTAGCCTCTCGTTTCGCGGCGCAAGTGGATGCGGGGGCATTGGAGATGTGGGTTCCAATCTGGGCTCTTTTTGCCCTCCTTATGCTGCCGATAGGGTCATCGTTCAATGCGTGGGCCGGCAGCGCAGACCCCAAGCTCACCCCGCTCGTCGCGGATATCATCGCTGCTCCCCATGTCGTTCCGGGCTCGGACGGTTCGCGGCATCTCGTCTACGAACTGGCGGTAGACAACGTCACCGGCAGAGATGTTCGTTTCGAGAAACTCAAGGTCATTGATCCCGACAGCGGAGCGACGCTTGCCGAGCTTGGTCCGGACGACCTGGCCAAACGTGTCACACCGGGTGCGAACCGCGGCAACGAAACGCGCGAACTGACAGCCTACCAGTTCGCAGTGATCTTCCTGCATGTCGCTCTGGCTGAGGGTGCGACTATTCCAAGTCGGATCACTCACGAGATCACTGCACATTTCACAGTCATTGACGCGGACATGACCCTGACGATTGGCGAGAGCCCTGTCATTTCGACAGCACCCGTTGTTCTCGGGCCGCCTTTGCGCGGCAAAGGTTATGTCGCCGCTGACGGTTGCTGCGATTCCATCCGCCACGTCCGCGCGCTGCTGCCGCTCGATGGCAAGTTTTATCTCGCCCAGCGCTTCGCCGTCGACTGGGAACAGATCGATGAAAAAAACACTCTGGTCGCGGGCGACCTCAAGGTGCCGGCGAACTACCACATCTACGGCAAGCCGATCCTCGCCGTTGCAGACGGCACGGTCGTCGGGACTCGCAATGATCTCCATGACCAGGTGCCGGGAGCGTTGCCCGCAAACCTGCCGCTCGACGAGGCGGACGGCAATTTTGTCGTTCTTGACATAGGCTCCGGCCTGTTTGTCAACTATGCCCACATGCGACCGGGCAGCGTGACGGTCAAGCTCGGCGACAAGGTGCGGCGCGGCGACCAGTTGGGTGAGGTTGGAAACACCGGCAACAGCCAGGCGCCCCATCTGCACCTGCATGTCATGGACAGTGCTTCTCCGCTCGCTTCGAACGGTCTGCCTTACGTCTTCGACAGCTTTGCCATTGCGGCGGTAGACGAGGCCGGCACGGAAGATTTCGACAAGGCGGAGGCGACGGGATCGCCCCTTACGCTGACCGCGCGCGTTCCACCGCAGAAGCTCGAAAACGTGCTGCCGCTTGATCTCTCGATTGTCGACTGGCTGCAATAGTCGGCTTTCAAATGCGACTGCCAGACCACATCAATTCCGGATGACGAATTCGATGCCGAAGAGCAAACCCCGCCTGACATCGTTTCGCCTCATCCTGGCGTCTGCTGTCCTTGTCTGCGCAAGCCCGGGGAGCGCTGATCCGCTGCTGGATGAATCGGTCAGATTCACCGGAACGATCGCTTTTGTCAGTTCGGGCGCGCCGGGCCTTGTGATTGCCGCCGTTCGAAACGGTGAGACCGCCTTCGCAGGGTTCGGCGAAACCGTTCGCGGGTCAGGCATCGTGCCGTCTGCCGATACGATGATGCGGGTTGCATCCATCTCGAAGGCCTTTTGCGGGGATGTTCTCGCCAGCGAACTGGCCAAGGGAGAAATTGGCCTGACAGACCCCGTTCAAAAACACCTGCCCGACGGGTTCGTCATCCCCGAGGCAGGCGGACGAACCCTGCGCATCATCGACCTCGCTACACAGACCTCGGGCTTGCCGCGCGAGATGGCGCAGACCGGCGGAACACCCAACGATCCCTACGCCGGTCATACCCAGCAGGCGATGATCGCGGCGATGAAGGATTCGCCGTTCCTTTTTCCTCCGGGGACCGGCGCGCTCTATTCGAACCTCGGCTTCGACCTTCTCGGGCTGGCGATCGGTGGAGCGGCGGGAAAGCCCTATGCCGCCGTGTTGGAGGAGCGCGTGTTGCGGCCACGCGGCATGGTAGACACAGTCTTCAATCCGCGGCCGGCCGACGAAGGCCGGCTTATGCAGGGCCACAATTTCGATGGATCGCCGCTGCCCTTCGTGCCGACGCCGGTGACGATGGAATGTGCCTCGGGACTTTATACAACGCCCAACGACATGCTGAAGTGGATCGGCTGGCATTTGGCGCAAGGCGGTGAAGAAGACGACGCGCGTCGGGCAATCGATCATGCCAGCCTTGTTCGGCGCGATGGGCTCTCGCCGGCCTTGGGTCTCGACGACGGAGGCGCGCCGATGGACGCGATGGGTCTCGGCTGGGTTGTCGTCGATGCCGACGGCAACCATCCCCCGGTGCTGAACAAATCCGGCGGCCGGCAAGGCATGTTCACCTATGTCGCCATCGCACCGACGCGGGGCGTGGGCGTCTTCGTGGCGATCAACCAATTCAGCGCCGAAGGGTTTGCCGCAATCGTCCAGCGCGCAAATGGGTTGATCTATCAGCTCGCGCCTCGCTAGCCGAATCCATCGTCCTAAACGCCAAATTCTCATTGATGAGGTTGCAATGACCGGCCACAAGCGTTTCCTCTTCTCCTGCCTCACGGCTGCCTGCGTCCTTGCGGCGCCCCATGTCGCTTCCGCCGAGGATCGCCTCCTGGAGGAAGCGGTCGGCTTCGCCGGCGGCATCGCCTATCTGGGCTCGGGCGCTCCAAGCCTGGTGATCGCGGGAGTTCGTAACGGCGAAACCGCCTTTGCCGGCTTCGGCGAAATCCGAAAGGGGTCGGGCCGCACGCCCGACGAGCACACGCTGATGCGTATCGCCTCCATCTCGAAGGCCTTCTGCGGCGATCTGATGGGCTCGATGATCGTGGATGGGACCATCGGCGTGGCCGATCCCCTGGCCAAACACCTGGGTCAGGACTGGACCGTGCCGGAGCGCGGCGGGCGCACGCTCCGGCTCGTCGATCTGGTGACGCAGGCATCGGGCTTGCCGCGCGAGGTGCCCAACCAGACGGGCGGCACGACGGATGATCCGTTCGCGGGGAATACATTCGAGCTCAGCCGCGCCGAGCTTGCGAAGGCCGACCCGTATCTTTTCCCTCCGGGCACTGGCGTCTTCTATTCGAACTGGGGTTACGATCTGCTCGGCCTGGCGCTCGCCAATGCTGGAGGCAAACCTTACGGCGATCTGCTGGCCGAGCGTGTGCTCACCCCTCTCGGCCTGACCGATACCAGGCTCAAGCTGGCGGAAGGCGATGCGGACCGGACCATGCAGGGCCATTTCTTCGACGGCGCGCCAATGCCGCTCGTCCGTTCCCCGGAAACGATCGGGTGTGCCGGCGGCCTCTACTCCTCCGCCGCCGACATGATGAAGTTCATGGCCTGGCATCTCGGCAAGGACGCAGCCGGCGACGCACAGCGCACGATCGACCATGCCGGCTGGCTGTGGCGTGACGGGCTCTCGCCGGTCAGCGGGATCGACGATGCCGGGCCGATGGGAATGATGACACTCGGCTGGGTGGGAGTGCTGCCCGCAAACGACAAGCCCTTGATGCTGAACAAGACCGGCGGTCTGCAAGGGCAGTTCAGCTATGTAGTGATGGCCCCGACACGCGGCGTGGGTGTGTTTGTTTCGATCAACCAGTTCAGCGTTGCCGGGTTCAACGCGATGGTCGCGGCGGCAAATGATCTCGTCGCGCAACTCGCGCCGCGATGAATTGGCAATCACGCAAAAAGGGCGCCGCTGCCCGACCTAATATGTACTCACGAGCTGAAACAGGAATCGCGTTCCCGTGTCGGTCAGATCCTGGCTGTCCCTGTACGGTATGGCTACGAGCGCTCTCGCGTTAAGGTTTTGTCCGAACACGGCCCTCGCGCCAAATCCTGCCGATCCGAGTTCCGCATTGGTGTAGTCCACGCCCGTGTCGTGGTTCCAGATCGAACCGTAGTCCACGAAAGCGAACATATTCAGGTTCGAGATCGGCAAATCCTCCGGAATCTCGATGTTGCGTCCCAATTCCAGCGAGGCTGCTATCCCGCTGTCTCCGGAAGCCGCGGAGCCATCGAAAGCCAGCCCGTAGGGATCGCCGCCAAGCACGATTTGCACCGACGAAGGAAGCGCCGTCGGCGCATATTGGGCCGCTACTCGAAGACGAGCGACAGCCAGTGACGCGATGTCCTTGCTGACGTCGAGGTCGGCCCGGAAATATCTGTAGTCGTCCGGAACGCCAAAGCGTGGCGCGAAGGGATCGGATCTGCTGCTTGCGCCCAGCGCGTCAAGACCCTGTCCGAACGTGCCGGTCAATGTGACGGCACCGTTCTCCAGTTCGCCGGTATATCTGAGGGACGCGGCCAGCCATCGCAAATCCTCGGCCGTTTGTCTCTCGCCGGCTACGTCCAGCGAGTTGTCTTTAAAATTCAGATCCAAGCGGCCAAACAGGCTATGGTCGATTGTCCGCAGCAGCGGATATTGGGCATAGGCTGATCCGAAGGTAGAGGCTATGTCCAGATCGAGGGGAGCAAGGTCGCCGCCCGGCTGGGATGAAACATAGCCCACGTTGTATCCCACATGCAGGCCGTCATACCCTATCGGAATGTCCTGCGAGCCAAGAACGAACTTCAATTCGTCGGGACTGTCTGGAATGGTCATCGCGACGACATTTGCCGCATCGAACAGCCTCAAAGTGTCGTTAAGCGCACCTGTACCGGTCAGTTCGTACGGACCGACGGCGTCGCTGCCGAAGTTGTCGAATATTCCATTTGCGCCCGCGCGCTTGAAGCTGATGTCGAGTTTCAAGTCACCGCCGGCAGAAGGGGTCTTGGGGCGAATTACCGTGCCTTCGATGGTGAGGCCGGCAAGATCGCTCATCAGCAGGAGAACACGCTCGACTTCCTTGATGCGTATCGGCCGCATGGCGACGATCCGGTCGATGTACGGCTTCAGCCGCTGCTCGATGTTCGGGATGTCGCTGTTGATGATGACGCGCCGGACATAGGATTCATAGAGAACGATGACGACGTTGCCGGAGGAAAAGTCCTGCTCGGGAATGACCGCCCAGGAGAAATAGCCCGCTCGCGTGTATATCTCGTCGATGCGCTCGGCAATGGCGTAGAGGTCGGCCAGACTTATCCTGGTGTTCAGTTTCGCGGCCCATGCCCGCGCCAGCTTGGTGGTGGGCACCGTCACAGCCCCTCGAACGGTCACCGACCTCAAAGTGAAGGTTATTCGTTTAGCTTGTTCGGGAGTCGCTGCCTTGCGCGCATCCGAGACTGAAAGATCAACCGTGCCGGGCTTTCTCGGTGCCGAATAGCGCCGAATGATCTGATTCTGATCCGAAATCACGGAGTCGACTTGATCGGGGATTGTCTGAGCAAGGCTCGGACCGACCGAGCAACCGACGATCGCAAGACCCAGCAATAGTTGCCGCACCAGGTCGAGCAATGAGGATAGCCTCTTCGTCAACGGCATCTGGCGAACTCGCGGAGCTGGCGCAATCAAATATCAGCTATAAGTCGCACCGGCGTGTCGGAAACTCAATCGGGGTCCTACACCCGAGGGCAGTATATCAACGCTAAATGCATGCCGGCTCAACGGGCCAGCAGTGCACAGACCGCCTTACTCTGGAGTTCCCTTAGACGATCGAGTAGCGGGCCAGTCGGCGGGGGGCTGTTCAGGGTCGTGGTGACGGAACGTGTTCCGTCGGCGATCGACGCCGCCCACAGCGTGTATCCGACGAAATTGCCGGTATGGCCGTAAACGACGCCGCAGGGCGTGGTGTACCTGTAGAGCCCGAGGCCGGACTCGTTCGTGCCGGGTCCGGGCGGACCGGAATTGCCCGGTATGAACTGCATCTGCTGCAACTGCTGGGCTGCGCCGAAGAATTTGAGCCCGAGATCGGCCCTTATGAACGCGCCGAGATCGATCGAGGTCGAAACGATCGCGCCCGATGCCCAGGCGCCGCTGGGGCTGATAAAGCTGGTCACGTCCTTCGGCTCGGACCCGGGCTGGATGCGGTAGCCATGGATATATGGCGACGGCAGCGAGATGTCCCGCGTCGGGAAACTCGTGTGGGTCAGTCCGGCGGGAGCGAACACGATCTCCTGCAGCAGCGTGTCATAGGACTTGCCCGTGACCGCCTCCGAGATAAGCCCGACAACGATGTTATCTGTATTCGAGTAGGCATACCGTGATCCTGGGGCGAACTCGAGTGGCGCTTCGCGGACCCAGTCGATGATTGTGGCGGGGCGAACATAGCCACCAGGATCGGCTGCGATATGCTTGGCAAAGTCTTTGGACTGCAGGTAGTCAGGTAGCCCGCTGGTGTGGTTCAGCGCCTGGCGGATGGTAACGGCCGACCAGGCCGCAGGCAGATCCGGAAGGTGCCGGACGATGGCGTCATCCAGGGTGAATTTCCCCTGTTGAACCAGATGAAGCGCAACGGCGGCGTTGTATGCCTTTGATATGCTTGCGATGCGCATGTATTGGTTGGCCGCTGGCACGTTTTCCGATCCGACATCGGCCCGACCTGCGCTCATAACCGTCAGACGGCCATCGTGGTACAGCGTGGCGATGGCTCCCGGCGGCCCGCCCTCGGCATCGACGAGTTCCTGCAGCCCGCGCTGCACCTCGGCATCGGCCGTCGTCGACTGCGCCGCCACGGTCAACGTCGGTGCTAGAAGCCAGACGCATGTCGCGCAGACTCGCGGGATTTGGGTCGCTGGATAGATCATCTGGCTCTCACGAGACGGGATCGAAATTATTGGGTAGCCGTAGGATACACCTTACTTCCACACTTCCACGTTGCCCTAAGTTTGCCAACTGGCACCTAGAGAAGCGCGTCAGTGGCTTGTCCCTCAGCGTACTGGATCGAGGCTGAGATCGTCCTTGGCGCACAGGAAGCATTCCTCGGCCGTCCAGCGCAATGCGGCCGCCGCGGCCAGTTCTGCCAACGCACCTTGGGCCGGCGCATAGGCGAAGGAACAGACGATAGCGTGCGGATCGCGCCGGCTCCCGCGCGCCAGCGGCTAGCGGGCGAAGCCCACCACGGCCTGGAGCAAGCAGCATGGTCAGGCGTATGAAAGCGCGTTGCCGGCAGCCGCTCGGAGCACGTGAAGGCGCGCACGCGCTTCCCTCAACTCCGCGAAAACGTCCTCCTGCCGGAACTTCCCGCAGCTTGCTTCCAGAATGCCCAAGGCCCGGTTGATGCAGCCATCCCCTTCCAGCTTGGCGGAGAGTGAGAGCGCGGCACGAAGCTCCAGGGTCAATGCACCGATTGCCGAAGCTTCCTTGATCGAACGCCTGAGCAATCGCTCGGCCCTGCCCGCGTCCCCGGAGTGCAGTTCCACCAGACCAGCGATCCGCAAGATCTCTGGCAGACACCAATGGGCAACCTGCTTGATTGCGAGCGCGTGCGCTTCGTCGATGACGGCCCTTGCATCTGCCAGCGCGCCGGCATCAAGGAGCGCTTCCGCCACCATGCTGTAGTGCATGGGCGCGCGCAGCAGGTTGCGCGCCGCGATAAGATCCCCGAGCCTGGCTTTCATCTCGGCCGCGGCACCGGGCCCCCGTAGCTTCGCGCTGAGCGCGCTTTTGAAGAAACGGGAAAATTCCCGCCAAATCCCAATGTCCTCGCGCCGACCGTTTTCCTCGAGCATGGCTAGGAATCTGGCACAGCTCTCGTAGTCGCCGGACCACAAAGTGATCGGAATCGCAAAAACGGCCAGGGCGTTCGACTGGGAAACCACATGTCCTGAAGCATCGGCCCGCTCGACCGCCTCGCGAGCGACCTGCATTGCCCTGCCAGGCTCGCCTGATACCCACAGCACCAGCGCCAGCGAGCACCGGATCGCCACGCCCCGTTCCGCCTGAAAGCGGGCGAACCGCACAGGCTCGCTCGGCCTGTGATACCGGGTGGCCAGCATCTCGAGCCGCTGCCTGGCGCTCGAGATTTTGCCCACATACATCTCGGCCAAAGCCATCATACGCTGCCCCTCGTCGACCGCCGACCAGTCGGCTTGCGTCTCAGCGAGAGCAATGAACTGATGAAGCCGGTCTATGCCTTCGAGCGGTCTTCCCACGTAGATGAGGTGCGCCGCCAATCCCCAGAGACCGAAGAGCTGGTATTTTACATTGTTGGCTTCCACGCCGAGCGCATGACATTCGTTCCAGGCGGTTTCAGTTCCGAGTGCAAGATGCTGGGCAAAGCTCATTCCGGACGCCCGGGCCGCAATCAGCTTCATCGTAAGGTCGGTTGGACAATCGCCGAGTTCCCGCGCAGCGAGGAGCGCGCGCTCCACCCGCGACTGCATTTCGGACAGAGACGACAACTCGTACCATAGCGGAATCGCTGCGGCCGTCAGCCGGACGCCGAGCATCCGTTGGCTGGTCTTGCCGAACGACCAGGACATCGCATTGCGCAGATCGTCCACGCGATCCGCATAGTCGGCCATCCAATCGCGCTTCTCGCGCGTTTCCAATTCCTCGCTCGCCCGTTCAAACAAGGCGAGCGTATGCCACGCATGCCGTTGCAACCCGCTGTCCCGCTCGCCGGCGTCTCCCAGCCTTTCAGCCGCATAGGCGCGGGTACTCTCTAGCAATCTGTAACGAATGGAGCCGTCCTGATAGTCTGCATAGACGAGGGACTTGCTCGTCAGCCGCTCCAGGGCATCGATCGTCTGCGTCGCGTCGAACGCCACTGCCTCCGACATGGCGATGGCGTCCTGCAAGCGGAACGCTCCTGCGAAAACGGACAGGAGCCTGAGCAGCACGGCCTCGTCCTCCGACAGCAGCCGGTAGCTCCAATCGAGAGTTGCCAGGAGGGTCTGCTGACGAAGCGGCGCCATTCGTTCGCCATTGCTCAGCAGAAGAAACTTCTGCTCAAGCATGGTCAGCAAGGTCGGCACACCGAACGTAAATGTTTTGGTGGCCACCAATTCTATGGCTAGCGGAATACCGTCAAGTCGCCTGCAGATAGCCGAGACCAGGGGCGCATCGGCGTCACTCAAAACATACTGACCGCGCTCCTGCGCGCGGGTGACGAAGAGATGCACGGCGCCGAACTCGATAGCGTTTTTGGCCGACAGGCCTCGGTCCGCCGGCGGCACATCGAGGCTTGGCAGACGATAAACATGTTCGGACACGGTCCGCAGCGGCTCGCGACTGGTTGCGAGCAAGGTGACCGTGGGCAGGCTTTCCAGCAGCCGGTTGACGACCGCCGTCATGGTCGACGACAGGTGCTCGCAATTGTCCAGGATCAGTAGCATCCGCCGATCGTGCAGCAGTTCGATGATCTCCGAGAGCGTGTCCTCGGAACGCTGCCGGGCACCGACCCCGGCGGCTATCGCGGCCGTGGCGTATTGAGGATCGCCCACCGTCGAGAGATCGACAAAGCAAGCACCATGCGGGTATTTCGCCAGCACCTGATGAGCGACCGCAAGCGCAATAGTCGTTTTGCCCACGCCGCCGGGCCCAACAATCGTAACGCAGCGGGCCGCAGCCAGCTTCTGGACAAGGCGCTCTATGTCGTCGGATCTGCCGATAACCTTTGGACGCTTGAGGAGCGGTTTCGCCTGCGTGGAAACAATTCTGGCCGGCGTGGAAACTTCAACCTGTTCCACCTCCACAGACGCGGTGAAGCGGTATCCACGACCGGCGACCGTTGCGATATAGGGCTCCGCGCTCCCGTCCGAAAGCACGCGACGCAGGGCGGCAATATTGACCTTAAGGTTGCTCTCATGGACGAACGTGCTGGGCCAGCAGAAGCCCAGCAGCTCCGTCTTGCCGACGACTTGACCCGAGCGGCGCGCGAGCAAGGTAAGGATGTCGAGCGCACGTCCGCCAATGCGAACAGGGAGACCTTCGCGCAGCAGAAGCTGTCGCCTCGGAAGGAGCCGAAACGGGCCGAATATGTAGGTCTTGTTATCGGGCTCGGGGGAATCCAATACCATCTCCTGCGGTGACCCTTGCGCGAGCGGCCGTCCACTTCTCCGTTGGAATACGCGATCTCGCCGCGTGCCGCAGCGCTAAGCCGCGAAATCGCCGGACTCTACGCAGTCAAGATGTCGTAACGTCACGCATGCCGCAAGCCCGCACCTGATGCGTGTGCATCCCGACGAGCCGGCCTCAACTCGGGCTTCATCTCGATTGCAAAGGGATTTCATACAGTTGCAGCGATTGTAAGAAAGACCGGGCGGGCTGCCGGGTTCACCACTTTTTACCTCTTTTTACGCCCGGCACCGCGTAGTCAGTCTATGCTCTACCGATCTATGCTCCCCCATCCTTCATGAAGTTGTCTTCGGGAAGAGAATGACGCCGTCTCGAAGAGATGCCTTGAAGATTTTGGCAGGATCGGCTGTCGTTTTGCCCGGCATCCGCGACCGCGCTTTCGGCCGGGGCGCCGAGAAGTTCGTTTTCGCGAACAACACCCTTTATGACACCCTGGACCCTCACACGGTCTTTGATGCGTCGCGCGTCGCGGTTCGGTTCAACCTCTACGATGGGCTTTATCGCTACGTCGACAACCCGCCAAAGCTGATCCCCTGGCTGGCCGAAAGCCACACCGTTTCCAGCAATGGGAAGGCTTACACCTTCAAGCTTAATCGGAATGCGAAGTTTCACGACGGCACGCCGGTGACGTCCCTGGACGTGGTTTATTCGATAGAGCGCATCATCGCCCTGAAGAAGGGACCCGCAAGCCTCTATCTCGAAGCGATCAAACCGGGCACCACCGAGGCCCCCGATCCGCATACGGTCGTCTTCAATCTCGCCAGCCCGTCGGCGATCTTTCTTGCCACCGTGCCGGATATTCTGGTCGTCAACCGAGCCCAGGTGACAAGCCATGAGGTTAACGGCGATTGGGGGGAAGCCTGGCTGGCGCGCAACGAGGCCGGCTCGGGATCCTACGTGCTCGATCGATACGAGCCGGCCGTCGGGTGGGCCGCGCACCGCTTCGTCGAACACTTTGCCGGTTGGGAGACCGACCCCATCGAGGAACTTGAGCTCCGGACAGTATTGGAGACGAACACACGGGTCCTCGGACTGATGCGCGGCGACTTTCAGGGTGCGGACGGATCGATGCCGTATGACCAGATTCGGCGCCTTCGCCAGTCGCAGGAGGTGCAGATCATCGAGCAAGAGTCGATGCGTATTTTCCTGCTCGCGCTAAACCACCGGAAGCCGCCGATGAACGACGTTCACCTGAGGCGCGCCCTTGCTTATGCCTTCGACTATGAAGGGTTCATCAACAACATCATGGGCGGATCGGTTTCACGCAACCCGGGACCTATTCCCAATACTATGTGGGGCACACCGCCCGGTTTGAAGGGGTACAGCTTCGACCTCGATAACGCCCAGGCGGAGCTGAAACAGATGACGGAGCCGCTCCGGCCGCTGACCATCAACGCGCTCGCCGGATTTAACGATTCCGAGCAGGCCGCCGTCCTGCTCCAGAACACAATCCGCAAGATCGGAATCGAGGCGGAGATCGAGGTTTCGCCCTGGCCCGTGGTGGCGAACCGACTTGCCAACGCGGAGACGCGTGCGGACATCGTGCCGATTTTCAGAAGCACCTTCTACGTGGATCCCAACAACTGGATCGGGGAAGGTTTCGGAACGCGCTACCACGGCCAACGGTCGCTGTCCTATTACAGCAACCCGACATTCGACCGACTTCTCGACAAAGCGCTGGTGTCGGACAGCCAAGTGGAGCGTCGACACCTTTACGAACAGATGGCGCAGATCGTCAGCGACGACGCCGCGGGGATTTTTATATACAATACGCGCTGGTACGGGCCTTATTCGAGACGGGTTGCCGGGGTCCGTTTCTCGCCCGTAAACAGCGGGCAGGATTTCCGCTGGGTTTCAATGAAAAGTTGAGAGCCGGGACCGCTTCGGGTCAAGGGAGTTTCCATGCACTGGGTCACGTTGGTGACGAACCGGCTGATATGGCTTGCGCCTACCCTCTTCGGTATCCTCGCTTTCGTATTCGTCCTGTCGCGGGTTGTTCCCGTGGATCCGGCCGTCCTGGCAGCCGGCGAAAATGCATCGCCAGCGCAGGTTGAAGAGCTTCGTCAGCACTCGGGCTTCGACGAGCCACTTCCGCGGCAGTTTATCCGTTATATCGCCGACGTTGCGCGAGGCGACCTCGGGACCAGCTTTTACACCCAGCAACCGATTGCCGATGATCTCCTCACCCGGTTGCCCGCCACCCTTGAACTCAGCATCACGGCCGTGCTGCTCGCCGCGCTGATCGGCATTCCTCTTGGCGTGCTCGCCGGCTTGCGCCGCAATTCCTGGCTCGACCATTTTCTTCGCATGGCGACGGTCTCCTGTATGGCGCTTGCATCATTCTGGATTGCGATCCAGCTTCAGCTTATGTTCTCGATGAGCTTTAGCTGGCTTCCGCTATCGGGCAGGACTGATGGTTTCGCACCGACTGCGCTGACAGGATTCATGGTGGTCGACGCGCTCATCCGGGGCGATGGCGGATCGGTTCTCTCGGCATTGGAACACCTCGTTCTACCGGCACTGACCCTGGCCCTGCCCGCCGCGGCTACCGTTCAGCGATTCACCCGCAACAGCGTGATAAACGTCATCGCATCGCCGTCGGTCACCTACCAGTCGGCGATGGGGCTGCCGCGCCGCGTGATCGTCTGGAAATATGTGTTGCGCATGGCGCTGGCCGCGACGGTAACGCAGCTTGGGCTGATTTTCGGCATTCTGCTGACGGGAGCGCTGGTCGTGGAAACCGTCTTCGACTGGCCGGGGCTCGGCGGCTACGCCGTGCGGTCAATCATGTATTCCGACTATAACGCGGTCATGGGCCTGACGCTGTGCGTTGGCGCCTTATTCGCCGTTCTCAACCTCTTGGTCGATATTCTGCAGGCGGCCATCGATCCGCGCGGTGCGGCATGAGCCGTTTCGTCCCGCGCATCGCCGGCAATCGAATGGCCCTGATCGGCCTTGGCCTGCTTGCCCTCATCGTCCTGTTAGCGCTTCTGGCACCCTTGATTGTCGCCGATCCCGCACAGTTCGACGTTGCCCGGCGCCTGATGCCCCCCTCCTCCGCCGCGCCGTTCGGCACCGATCGCATGGGGGGCGACATCTTCTCGAGCGTCGTCTTCGGCGCGCGGGTGACATTGCTCATCGCCACCGCAACCGTGGCCACGGGCATTTTGATCGGCGTGCCGATCGGCCTCGTCGCGGGGTATTTTCACAACTGGATCAGCGACGCCCTGATGCGGGTAAGCGACATAGCCTTGGCCGTGCCTCAGATCGTCCTCGCGATCGCCATTACACAAACACTTGGTCCGTCAGTCAAAAGCGTCGTCGTGGCGCTCTCGCTCACCTATTGGCCGTTCTGGACTAGACTCGTTTACGCGGAAACCCGGTCGATGCGAAACGAGATATACATCGAATCCGCGGTGGCCCTCGGCGCATCGCCCTGGCGCATCATGATCCTGCATATTCTGCCGGCCATTGCCTCGTCCATCGTGGTGCGGTCCTCGATCGGCGTGGGTGGGACGATCCTTGCCGCCGCAACGCTTGGGTTCCTGGGGCTCGGCGCACCACCGCCCACGCCGGAATGGGGCCGCATAATCGCGGAGAGCCGCGACTATCTGCCGGAGGCCTGGTGGTATCCCCTCGCACCCGGCATGGCGATCTTCCTGACCGTTCTCGGCTGCTATCTGTTCGGCGACGGGCTGCGGGATGCCCTAGATCCACGCACCAGTACCGCAAGACGATGACGCCGGTCCTCGACATAAGCGACCTTGCCGTCAGTTTTCGGACCAGCCAGGGGCCAAGCCGCGTGCTGGACCATGTCAATCTTTCAATCGAGCCCGGAGAGATCGTAGGACTCGTCGGCGAATCCGGCTGCGGCAAGACAACGCTGGCACGCGCGATCCTGGGAACGCTCGCGGAACGCGAGGCAGTGATCGGCAGCGGCCACATCCGCATAGACGGGATCGACATGCTGCGGGGCGGCGAAGCAGCCCAGCGCGCGCGGGGCCGAACCGTCACCGTCGTGCCGCAAGACAGCTATCTCAGCTTCAATCCGTTGTTCCGCGTCGGCACGCAGATTGCCGACCTTATGCGGTGGACAGCGCCAATCCACGAAGGCGGCCGCTTCCGGGGCTCGCGGCGCCTCAACGAGGAGAAGGCCCTGGCGATGCTCGCGGCTGTGCAGTTGCCGCAACCCCGCAAGATCTTGGCCAAATACCCTCACCAACTCTCCGGCGGGCAGCGCCAGCGCGTGATGATCGCAATGGCGCTTCTGCCGCAGCCGCGGATTATCATCGCCGACGAGCCTACCAGCGCGCTCGATGCGACCGTACAGGCACAGATATTGGGATTGTTGCGCCGTGTGGCGGTCGAACAAGGCGTCGCCATCCTTTTTGCGACCCACAACCTCGGAGCGGCCTGGGAAATCTGCGACCGGATCATGGTCATGTATGCCGGCCAAATCGTCGAGGCGGCGCCGCGCAACGCCTTTTTTTCCAACCCGCGTCATCCGTATTCGCGAGGCCTTCTCGCCAGCCTGCCGGAATTCGGCCGCGACCTTGCGGGCATACCGGGCGAGGTGCCCGACCCTTTGTTGCCCGCACCCGGATGCTCGTTCGGCCCCCGCTGTTCCCGCGCCTCGGATATCTGCCGGAATGCCCGGCCGGCGTTTCGGGAGGACGATCCGGGGCACCTGGTTGCCTGCCATCACCCCTGGACCGCCGAACACCCTTTCGCCTATCTCTAGGGCTTGCAACTGCTCAGGGTCGACAATCTTGCCTGCCATTACCCGATCAGCGGCCTGCTGGGTCGCCGGACTGGGATTGTGCGCGCCCTCGATCGCGTCTCGTTCAGCGTGGCTGAAGGTGAGGTGCTTGGCATCGTCGGAGAATCGGGTTGCGGGAAATCGACGCTCGGCAAGACGATTGCCGGCATCCGCGACCCAACGGGAGGCTCCATCAGCTTCAACGGCGAGCAGATCGCATCGCCGGGCCAGCAACGGCCGAAGGGCGTGCGCGCGCGGCTGCAATATGTCTATCAGGACCCAGGCGCGTCACTCGATCCACGCTGGACCCTGCGGCGCTCGCTGCATGAACCGCTGGTCATCCACACCAACTGGTCTCGCGAACAACGCGCCGCGAAAGTGGACGAAATTGCCACGGCAATGGGCCTGCCGGCGGCTCTCCTCGACCGATATCCGCATGAGATCAGCGGCGGCCAGCAGCGGCGCGTCGGGCTTGCACGCATCCTCGTGCTGGCCCCGCAGATCGTTATCCTCGACGAACCGACATCCGGGCTCGACGTATCCTTGCAGGCGACCGTACTGGCGCTGCTGCGCGATCTGAGACGTGGATTCAATCTCACATATCTTCTGATCAGCCACGATATCGCGGTCGTAAGCTCGATGTGTGATCAAGTCGCGGTCATGTATCTCGGCCGCATCGTCGAGATCGGGCCGACAAACCAAGTTCTCGCCCGCCCACGGCACCCGTACACCCGGTCCTTGCTGGCCGCATCGCCGCGAATCGGCGGACCACGGTTTACCGACAGCCTGTTGCAGCCGGATGAGGTCGCGGAACCGACCGAGATCGAATCAGGCTGCCGGTTCAGATCGCGCTGTCCCATCTCGATAGCGGCCTGCGCGACGATCGACCCGCAGCTCGTTGTCGAGGACGGGCATGGCGCCGCCTGTCTGCGTTGGAGCGATCAGCCGGCCTGACCGCGCTTGCCCGCCGGATAGATCGTTTACCCGATTTTACCATTCCTAACCCCACCGAGGCCGGGAGCAGCCTAAGAATTCACTGCCCTTTCCTCGACGAACCGCAGCGGAGAAGGTCTTGGATCCGATAGAGGTCAACTGAGACGCTTTGGAGACAGCATGATGAAACGCGCAGTCACGGGTTTGCTTGCCGCCATGATCGCCACCGCCTCCGCTGTCAGCGCCTCTGCTGCCGAGAAAGCGGTTTCGATCGTGCTCGTCCACGGCGCCTTCGTCGATGCCTCCGGCTGGCAGGCGGTCTACGACATTCTGTCGGCGGACGGATACGAGGTGCTTGCCGTCCAGAACCCGACCGTCACCTTGCAGGGTGACGTTGAGGCCACCCGGCAAGTCATCGCCAGAGCCAGCAAGCCGGTGGTGCTGGTCGGCCATTCCTATGGCGGCGCGGTTATCACCGAGGCCGGCGGCATGCCGAAGGTGGAGAGCCTGGTCTACCTCGCCGCATTCGCGCCCGAGGCCGGAGAGTCGGTGTTCGACATCGCCACGGCGCCAACCCCCGGCGAAGACAAGGCGCCGCTGCTGCCGCCATCCGACGGCTTCCTGCTGGTGGACCAGGAAAAGTTCCCCACCGCCTTCGCAGCCGATGTGGATGGCGCGAAGACCCGGTTCATGGCGGACGCGCAGGTGCCGTGGGGGCTCGGCGCCGTACAGGCCAAGATCACCGCTCCCGCCTGGAAGGACAAGCCGACATATTTCATGGTGACGACGAGGGATCACATGGTCCCGCCTAGTCAGCAGCGCGCAATGGCGAAGCGCGCCGGGGCAAAGGTCGCGGAGATCGATAGCAGTCACGCGGTGATGCTCTCGCATCCACGCGACGTGGCCGCCTTCATCGCCAGCGCGGCAGGTAATTCGAACTGACGGAAGCAGTGGCGGCACATCGCGCCGGCCGTTTAGGGACCGGCGTGACAGTTCGCAAATTATCGGGAAGGCTCTTGTCCCGGCGCCAATTCCCCGCGCCGTTCCACACCGGAAGCCCATTCCGACAGAACCCGGAACGGAGTATGAAGAGGTCGATTGCACGTCTGAACCGAACCGCCCGGCCATAATGGGAAACATGGCGAACCTCCCCCGTCACGCCCGCTACGATCAGATGTTCCCGGTTCTGGAGCCGCGCGACATCGAGCGACTGATGCGTTTCGGCACGAACGTGACGTATGACGCCGGCACGCGGCTGGTAACGACCGGCGGACTGGCGCCCGGTTTCGTCCTCCTCCTTTCCGGCGAGATAGAAGTCAGCCAGCGGACGGCCCTCGGCCAGCGCCAGGCGATCGTGACCTATGGAGCGGGCCAGTTCACGGGTGAATTGGCTCAGCTGTCGGATCGCCCGTCGCTGGTCGATGTGGACGTGATCCAGGATACTAGCGCGTTCTTGATTGCGCCCGACCGTCTGCGCGATGTGCTTGTACAGGAAGCCGCACTGGGCGAACGCATCATGCGCGCGCTCATCCTGCGACGGACGAATCTGCTGGAGCTGTCAGCCGGCGGACCGGTCATTCTCGGACGGTCGGACAGCGCGGACGTCCTGCGCTTGCAGGGTTTCCTGCGCCGAAGCGTGCAGCCTCATCGTGTCCTCGACCTCAATCGCGATCCCGACGCCGCCGCCTTGGTCGAGCGTTTCCATATCGACGTCCATCATCTGCCGATCGTGCTATGCCCGAGCGGCAAGATCCTGCGAAATCCCGGCGAGAATGAACTCGCCCGCTGCCTCGGCCTCGTCCGGCGCACGGACGACAACAAACTTTACGACGTGGCGATCGTCGGCTCCGGGCCCGCCGGGCTCGCTGCGGCGGTTTATGCCGCGTCCGAAGGCCTGTCGACCATAGTTCTCGATTGCCGTGCTTTCGGCGGCCAGGCAGGTGCGTCGTCACGAATCGAGAATTATCTCGGCTTCCCGACCGGCATCTCAGGCCTGGCGCTGATGGCCCGAGCCTATAATCAGGCGCAGAAGTTCGGCGTCGAAATGGCCATTCCGGACGAAGTACGTTGCCTCGGTCTGGAGCAAGACGGCGCAAGCCCCACCTTTCGGCTCGAAGTCGGCGACGGCAACAGGGTGAGGGCTCAAACCGTGGTCATCGCGAGCGGCGCAAGATACCGGAGGCTCAATCTCGCCAACATCGCCCAGTTCGAGGGTGCGTCGGTACATTATTGGGCTTCGCCTATCGAGGCACGTTTGTGCGAAGGCAAGGAGGTCGCGCTTGTCGGGGCCGGAAACTCCGCCGGTCAGGCGGCCGTCTATCTGGCAAGCCAGGTGGCCAAGGTCTGGCTGCTCGTTCGAGGCGCCTGTCTTGCGAGTTCAATGTCGAGCTATCTCATCGAGCGCATCCAGGCGCAGCCGAACATCAAGGTGGTGCTGCGCACGGAAGTCACGGAACTTTTGGGTGACGAAGGCCTGACGGACGTCAGTTGGCGGAATGCCGATACCGGCGAGCAAACGCGGCGACCGATCGGCCACCTTTTCCTGCTCGTCGGGGCCGATCCGAATACGGACTGGCTTGCCGATTGTGGTGTGGCGGTCGACCCGAAGGGTTTCGTCACGACCGGGGCCAACGGCCGCCATGCTCTGGAGACAAGTCTGCCCGGAACGTTCGCGATCGGGGACGTCCGTGCCGGATCGATCAAGCGCGTGGCGTCGGCGGTGGGGGAAGGTGCGCAAGTGGTCGCCGCCATTCATGAATACCTGTCTCAGGGGCGAAACCTGCAGGCATTGTCAAAGGGAGTTTCCTGATGGCGTTCGAGTGTAGCCATGCAGAGCACGTCAAGGATGTGACCCCGAGTGCCCTCGGCTGCGAGGAATGCCTCAAGACGGGGTCATGGTGGGTGCATCTGCGGCTGTGCAGAACCTGCGGCCATGTCGGTTGCTGCGACGACTCCCCCAACCGCCACGCCACGGCTCACTTCCGAACCACGGGCCATCCGGTCATAGAAGGCTATGATCCGCCTGAAGGCTGGGGCTGGTGCTACGTCGACGAAATTTTCATCGACCTCGGCGATCGCACCACGCCTCAGCGGAAACCGATACCAAGGTTCTAGCAGACAAGAATGAACGTCGGGCCAGGCAAAGGTTGCTCCTTCTGCCGCGCTGCATTTGCGAAGCGCCCGCGACGTCGCAACGACCCGCGGGAGTTCCATGAGCCCGATCGGACGTCCGCGCGCACATGGCTCGGGGCGCGACAATCTCCTACGTTTTACCTGTTTTAACAAGCTGCGGAGCGGTTGCGGGATTAGGCTTCGACCTAGTTGTCCAGTGTTCGACAGGAGAAGCCATGTCTGACCATCCCGAAGCCGCCAGTGAGTTGCACGATCCAGACCGCCGCGCTGTCCTGCGCGCCGCGGGCGGCGTCGCCATTGGCGGAATCGCCGCCGCCCTCGCCACGGGCGCGCCGGCGTTCGCCACCCAGGGGACGACCGTCCCAGCCCGCGATCAGAACTCGCTCGGCGCCAGGCTCCAGGGGGTGCAGCATTTTGGCCTGACCGTTCAGAACATGGAGCGTGCCTACGAGTTCTACACCGAGGTGCTCGGTGGAACGGAAGTGTTCCGGCATGGCGACTTCCAGGGAGATGCTGTCCAGAACACCCTGCTGGCCGACCAGGAAATCTTCGCCATCGAGCTTGGCGTCAACCCAGGAACCATCGGCGTGCCGGATCTCAGGGGCGGCGCGCAGCGCCTGGACGTGCGATTTATCCAGTTCGACAATGTCGTGATCGAGCTTTTGCAATACCGCGACGCCGACCAGCCGATGGGCGGTCCCAAGGCGTTCGCCGAACCGGTGCAACATATGAGCCCGGCCTTCCCGCGCATGATGCACATCTGCTTCTATGTGCGCGACGAAGTCGATTTCAACCAGTTCATCACCGATCTCGAGGCCGAATCCGCGCGCCGCGGCATGACCCAGGTGCGGGCGAACAGGATCATACGCGTATCGACCGAGGATGAGCGAAAGGCCGCTCCCCAGAGCGCCAACACCAACAAAGTCACGGTCGCTCCATCGGATGGCTGGGAGTTGATCTACTGCAAAGGCCCGGAGGGCGAGCAGCTTGAATTCGTCAAGGCGCTGGGTCCGGTGAAAAAGCGGTTCGCCGACGCGCTGGAAGCGCATCAGCGCCTCGCGTCAGCAAATTGATCGATCTTGGTTTCATCCGAGCGAATTGAGCCGGTCGGGCTATCGCCCGCCGATGCTGTCCAAGGCCTCGACAAGGAGAACGGCATGATCAGAACGGTACGCCTGCCGGCCGCCGCCCTTTTGCTGGCGGGATCGCTTACCCACGCGGGAACCACGTTCGCGCAGGGTAGTGGCCCCGGTCAAGGCTACACACAGATCTCACCAGGGGCGTACTCTATCGTCGCAGAGGTTCGCGCGAAGCCCGGCAAGGAAGCCGAGTTGCGCGCCGTCACTCTTCCCCTGGTCGATCTCGTCAGAAGCGATCCGAAGAACCTCGTCTATTTCCTGCAGGAAAACCGTGAGGCGCCCGGGCATTTCATCTTCTACGAAATCTTCGCAAACGAAGCCGATTTCGAAGCCCACAACGCCATGCCCTACGTGAAGGAATGGTTCGCCAAGCTCCTGGAACTGGCCGACGGCGGGGTGAAAGTCATGCGGATGGAGATACTCGCCGCACCTGCGGAATAGCGCTTCGGCGTCGTCGGCGATGTTCGAGTAGGCGCCACAGCGGCGGATGCTGCCGCTCATACGCTCGCGCAGCTCGAAATTGGTGGACTCCACCGGCGCCGCGAGATCGCTCGTGACGTGGCTCGGGACACGGTTTTTGACCTCTTCGATCACGGCAACGGCCGAGCAGATCTGGCCGACCGTGCAGTAGCCGCACTGAAAACCTTTCATGCTTCATGAATGCAGCCTGCATCGGATGCATGTTGTCCGGCGTGCCCAATCCCTCGATCGTCGCGACACTGTCGCCGTCGTGCATGGCCGCGAGGCTGAGACAGTCGCAAGCTCGTTTGAGGTGGATGCGTTCGGCGGTTGCTGCCGGGAGACCGACGATCCTCTGTCGACTTGGCACGCCATGTCCTCTTCGACCGGGCCAAGGCTGCGGCTAGCGCATTAAGGCGAGTTCTGCGCCAGGGCCTTGTCGACGCAGGACATCAGCGAGGCCGCCTCGAAAGGCTTGCTCAGGAAACCGAAAGCGCCGGCGGCTTCGGCCCGCTTGCGCAGCCTCTCCTCGGGAAAAGCGGTGATGAAGATCATCGGAACGGTGCAGCCCCGCGCTCGCAGGGCGCATTGCAGATCGATGCCGCTCATGCCGGGCATTTGCACATCGGTGATGAGGCAAGCCGTGCGGCAGACCATCGGCGATTCGAGGAACGCCTCCGCCGATGTGAAGGTTTTAGCCTCCAGTCCGTAGGATTGGATAAGGTTCTCCGTCGCGACGCGAACTTCGTCGTCGTCGTCGATAATCGTGATCGTCGGCACTTTCCGTACTTTCTTGTTTTTGCCCATGCTTACGCACGGGTCCGGCCTGTTCAGCCGCAAACCCAGCATGGGGCAATTTGCACCGCCGCGAAACTTATACGGTGGTTTGCCCGCCTTATCCTTTGTGAATGCCGAGGCTCTCGGCCATGCGGACGAGGTCGGCCACGGAGCCGGCCTGCATCTTGCGCATCATGTTGCCGCGATGGATTTTCACGGTGATTTCCGCGAGATCCATCTCGCCGGCGATCTGCTTGTTGAGCAGACCCTTCGTTACATATTTCATGACTTCGGACTCGCGCGGGGTCAGCGCTGCATGGCGCTCGCGCAGCAGGCCGGCCGACTGGCTTGCAGCCCGGCGCTCGCGGTCCCGCTCGATGGCCACCGCGACAGCGTCCAGCATATCCTGGTCGCGAAACGGCTTTGCCAGGAAATCGACCGCGCCGGCCTTCATGGCGCGCACCGACATCGGGATGTCGCCGTGGCCGGTCATGAAGACGATGGGCAAGTGCATCTCAAGCCTCGCGAGCTGGCCCTGGAAGTCGAGGCCACTGACGCCGGGCAGGCGTATGTCGAGCACCAGGCAGCTCGGCACGTCCGGCAGCTTCGCCCGCAGCAGTTCCGGCGCCGAACCAAACACCGAGACCTCCATCCCGACCGACTGGAACAGATTGGCCAGCGCGTCGCGCAGGTCGGCGTCGTCGTCGACAACGATGACCATCGAACGGACCGGCTCCTCGGCCTTGGGCGGTTTTGACGAACCGGGCATCAGGCATCTCCTGTGGCAGCATCAGGCAATCGCACGATGAAAGTGGCGCCGCCGCGCTCATTGGCCGATGCCGAGATCTGGCCATGGTGAGCCTCGACGATCGAGCGGCTGATCGAAAGTCCCATGCCCATGCCATTGGCCTTGGTGCTGTAGAAGGCGTTGAACAGCTTGCCGGCTTTCTCCGCATCGAAACCGGCTCCGGAATCGGTCACCTCCAGTACGACATTCTGGCCGTTCTCGGCCATCTCGCGCCGCGTCGCAATGCGCAGCCGGCGCGGGCCTTCGACATCGTCCATGGCCTGCAGCGCATTCATCACCAGGTTGATTATGACCTGCTGAAGCTGCACGCGGTCGCCCAGCACCGCCTGCAAGGCTGGATCGAACGACAGGTCGAGATCGACGCGCCTCTCCGCGATTTCGCGCTGCACCAGAAGCAGCGTATCGTCGACGGCTTCGTTCAGGTCGAGCGGCAGGTGCTCGGCTTCCGACCGCCGCGCCAAGGCGCGCAGTCGGGCAATCACGTCGCTGGCCCGCCTAGCGTTGGAGATCATCTTTTCCAGCGACATCCGCGCCGCGTCGATATTCGGCGGCTCGCGCGACAGCCAGCGCAGCCCCGCGTCGCCATTGGTGACGACCGCTGCCAGCGGCTGGTTGGTCTCATGGGCGATCGAGGCGGCAAGCTCGCCCAGCGTGGTGACTCGGGAAACATGCGACAGCTCCGCCTGCGCCTTGTGGAGCGCGCTCTCCGCCTCGCGGCGCTCCGTGATGTCGCCGTTGGTCTCCATGGTCGCCGCCGGCCTGCCGTGCTGGTCGCGATGCAGCGACCAGCGGCTCAGCACCTTGAGTTCCGAACCGTCTCGGCGCGTGTGCGAAAGCTCGCCCTCCCAGCGCCCGGTCTCCAGAAGTTCGGCTTGCAGCCGCGCCAGTTCGATAGGGAACCTCGTCTTTAGAAATTCGGCCGCCTTGCGCCCGACCGCGTCCTCGGCCGGCCATCCATACAGCCGCTCGGAGCCGCGATTCCAGTAGGTGATGGTGTCCCCGGCGTCGCGCACGAAGATCGCATCATGGGTCAGGTCGAGCAGCGCCGCCTGATTCTTGAGCTGCAACATGGCTTCCTGGTTCTTCAGCGACAGCAGCGTCGTGACGATGATGGCACACAGGCTGATCGCGCAGCGGATCGCGGCATCGGTATCGAAGGTGTCGCTATGCCCGAACAGGAAGGCGACGAGCGTGAAGACCACGCACAGCACCGAGACCGCGATCAGCCCGCGCCGGTCGAGCGAGGCGGCGCCAAGGATGATGACCAGCGCGTAGAGCACGGCGATTGCGATGCCGAGCGAGGTCAGCGCGTCTACGACGAAGATGGCGATCGTCAGCAGGATCGCCGCCACCCCCTTTGCGGTGGACTGAGTGTGCGCGGGCACATGGATAGGCATGCGGCTTTTCCTGCGTTTCCCCTCTAACAAACGCAATATCATCAGATCTCGCAAGGCGGCCACAGGCGGTCACTCCCTTTCCGGGATCGGGATCGTTCACAACGTCGATCGGCGACCCGGCGAATTCGCCTCGGCCCGCTTTCATCGCGTTCGGCCTGCTTTTTCGATGCCCGCCGCGAAACGTCTTTCGCGAAGGCACGCCCACCCGGATACCGCCCGCCATGAGCCTAGGCAGAGCCGCGATCATACCAAGGTTTGGGGTGCTCCAACCCATCAGATGGGCCGCGAAACCCCGGTATAATTGAGCAATTCGCCCCCGGAAATATCTTGAGTCTGCAATCGCCGGTGTTTCCGGACAGGGTTCACAGAGGAAGCCAAACCGCCTTCCCCCCGAAAACCCACCGGTCGGAAATCCCAGGAGTTTCGTCTCAGGATCATTGAGGGAGATCGGACATGCCCATCAGCTCATTCACCAGCGCCTCGACCGGTTCCATCCATTCCGCTCCGGCCGGCCTGCTCGCCGCGAATGCCCACATGAACGATGTGCCGTCCGCGCCCCGCAATTCCCGGGCCACCGTGAAGGTCGGCCTTCCGCATATGGGTGTCGTCCTGTCGCTTTCAGCCGATACGGCGGATAGCGGCGGCCTCGACTTCGACATGCCCGCGACGTCCGAAGCCCTGGCATCCGATCCGGTCATGCAGCGTCTGTTCGACCAACTCGGCCACTCCGGCAGCGAAGACAGCAACGATGACGGCGCCTATGCCGACGCCATCCGCGTGGCGCTTGCCGCCCGCTGGCTCAAGCTGCGTTCAAACGAACAGTCCGAATCCACCGAGGCCCTGCAGAAGTGGCGGCTGAAGCGCGTGCTCGCCCATATCGACGAGAACCTCGGCGAGGCCGTCTCGCTGGCCGATCTGGCGCGCGCCGCCGGCCTCAGCCGTATGTATTTCGCGGCCCGCTTCCGCGCCGCGACGGGCCTGCGCCCGCACGACTACCTCCTGCAGCGCCGGATCGAGCGGGCCAAGGAACTGCTGTCACGGACCGAGGAGACGCTGGTCAACATCGCGCTCGATGTCGGTTTCCAGACGCAGGCCCACTTCACCACCGTCTTCAAGAAATTCGCCGGCAGCACGCCGGGTCGCTGGCGCGCGGACAACCGCTTCGCCTGAGCGCCACGTTTCGACGCCGGCAGTCGCGCCCACGCATTCGCCAATCGATGGGGAAATCTCATGAACGTTGTCGTCCACCCTGCGAGCCTCAAGGCGGGCACCGTTGCGCTCGCGCCTTCTCAGCCCGTGCAAGCCCCTCCTCCGCCCGTGCAAGCGCCGCCGCGACATTTGCGGCGCGTCCTGCTCGGCGCGGCCGTGGTGCTGGCGCTATGCGCCGTTGCCTATGCGGGCGAGCAATACTGGACGGTCTGGCGTTTCCAGGAATCGACCGACGACGCCTATGTCCAGGCGGACGTCGTCACCATCGCCCCGAAGGTCACCGGTTATCTCGCCACCGTTTCGGTCGCCGACAACCAGCCGGTAAGGGCCGGCGACGTGCTGGCGGTGATCGACCAGCGCGACTACCAGGCGGCCGTCGACCAGGCCAAGGCCGATGTCGCCGTGGCGCAGGCGGCGATCGCCAGCACAAAGGCTGAACTCGACGAGCAGAACGCGCTGATCGACGAGGCGAACGCCACGATCAAGGCCGACGAGGCGACGGCCGTCTACGCCGAACAGAACAACCAGCGCTTCGGCACGCTCGCCAAGACCGGATACGGAACAGTGCAGGACGCCCAGCAGGCCGCTTCGCAGATCGCTTCCGCCAACGCCGTCGTGACCAAGGACAAGGCGGCGCTGCAAGCCGCGCAGACCGAGATCGAGACCCTCAACGCCCAACTCGCCGAAGCCAATGCCACGCTCCGGCACAATCAGGCGGTGCTCGACCAGGCCGAGCTCAATCTTGGCTACACGGTGCTGCGCGCCCCGGTCGACGGCGTCGTCGGCATGCGCCAGTTGCGGGTCGGGCTCTACGTGCAGCCGGGCATGCAATTGCTGGCCGTAGTACCGCTCGCCCAGACCTACATCGTCGCCAACTACAAGGAGACCCAGCTCGCCGACGTCGCGCCGGGCCAGCCGGTCAGCATCGACGTCGACACTTTCGATGGCGTCTCCGTGCGCGGCAACGTCGACAGCGTCGCCCCGGCCAGCGGCCAGGAATTCGCCCTGCTGCCGCCGGATAACGCCACCGGCAATTTCACCAAGATCGTCCAGCGCATACCGGTGAAGATCGCCATCGACCGCACCGACCCGCTGGCCGGCCGGCTGCTGCCCGGCATGTCGGTGACCGCGACGATCGACTTCAAGCCGCCCGTCGAGACCGCCTCGAGATAGTCCGGAGTTCGGCCATGGCCGACATCACCTATGCGGCCGCGTCTCCTGCCCAGGAGGGCGCCAGCCTGCGGGCCTGGATTTCCGTGTTCGGCTGCATGGTCGGCGCACTGATCGCGGTGCTCGACATCCAGATCACCAATTCCTCGCTTCCGGAGATCGAGGGCGGCATCGGCACCGGCGCCGACAACGGCACATGGATATCCACCTCCTACCTGATCGGCGAGATCATCATGATCCCGCTGACCGACTATCTCAGCCGGGTCTTCACCTTCCGCCGCTTCCTGATCGGCAATGTCATCCTGTTCCTGATCTTCTCCATCGCCTGCGCCTTCGCTGAAAACCTCAACCAGATGATCGTGCTGCGTGGCCTGCAAGGGTTCAGCGGCGGCGTGATGATCCCGATGGCCTTCACCCGGGTGCTGACGACGCTGCCGCCGCGCCAGCAGCCGATGGGGCTTGCCGCCTTCGCGCTCACCGCGACCTTCGGCCCGTCCATCGGCCCGACCATCGGCGGCTTCCTCACCGAGAATTATGGCTGGCAATACATCTTCTTCGTCAACATCGTGCCCGGAGCGCTGATGCTCGGCCTCCTCTATCCCACCCTCGAACGGGCGAAGATGAACCTCGCCTTGCTCAGGGAAGGCGACTGGTGGGGCATCGCCTTCATGGTGGTCGGCCTCGCCTGCCTGCAGACCGTGCTCGACGAAGGCAACAAGGACGACTGGTTCGGCTCGCCGCTGATCGTCAGACTGTCGATCATAGCGGCCGTCGCCCTGTCGATCTTCGTGGCCATCGAGCTGACGGTCGAGAAGCCGGCCGTGCGGTTGCGCCTTCTCGCCCACCGCAATTTTGCGCTTGGCACCATCGCCAACGTGACCGTCGGCTTCGCGCTGTTCGGCTCGGTCTACGTGCTGCCCGCCTATCTCGACCAGGTCCAGGGCTACAATGCGGAGCAGATCGGTCTCGTGCTGGCCTGGGCCGGCCTGCCGCAACTGCTCATCATCCCGTTCGTGCCGCTGCTGCAGAAGCGTTTCGATGCCCGCCTCATCGTCTGCACCGGGCTCGTGATCTTCGCGACCAGCTTCTTCCTGAACACGCATCTCAGCTTCGACAATGGCGGAGACCAGTTCATGACCACCAACATCGTGCGCGCGTTCGGCCAGGCCGTCGTGCTCGCTCCGCTGGCGGGCATAACGACGGCCGGCATTCCGAAGGAACTGTCGGGCGCGGCCGCGGGCCTCTTCAACATGATGCGCACCCTAGGCGGCGCGGTCGGCACGGCGGTGCTCGCCACGATCATCACCAAGCGCGAGCAGTTCCATTCCAACATCATCGGCCAGTCGGTCACGCCCTATGGCGAGAACGTCCAGCAATTCCTGTCCAGGCTGCAGGCCTATTTCCTGTCGCACGGCATTTCCGACCAGAACCTCGCGCACCATCAGGCCGAGATCCTGCTCGGCAAGCTCGTCGCGCAGCAATCGCTGATCATGGCCTTTTCGGACACGTTCTTCATCATGGGCCTGGTGCTGCTGGTGGCCGCCGTGGCCGTGGTTCTGACACGCAAGCGGCCGGCTACATGACGGCGGGCGCACAATGTCCCAAAGTCACCAGTCGGGATCCCGGCCATCCAGATCATCGTCGGAAGCGACCTGCGGCCGGCGACGGTGAATCGTATAGGGCTCCACATAGGCCATGTTGATTGCATCGCCGAGCAGACCGAACATGGCGGCCAGCGATGCTCCAATTTTGAGCATCGGAATTTTCAGTCGCTGCAAGTCAGGGCGGCGGATGACGATCGGGGCGATACCAGGGATATCGGTCATGGTGTCCTCCTGTGGCCCCGAGAGTGACACCGCTTTCCGGTCAGGTCCTTGGCTAGAACCTGAAGAGACCTGAAACACTCCTGAAGTTCGCCATCAGGTTCATCTTGGATTATCTTGTCCGCGAGGGTGGATTCTTGGCCAATGGACCTGGAATTTGGAGACTATCGCCTGAAACGCGCCGAACGGCTGCTGCTGGGGCCGAACGGGCCGCTGGAGCTTTCGGCGCGTTCCTTCGACATCCTCGCCCTGTTGCTCGACAGGCCCGACGAAGTGATTGGCAAGACCGAACTTTTCGATGCGGTCTGGCCCGGCGTGGTGGTCGAGGAAAACACGCTGCAGGTCCACATTTCGGCGCTGCGAAAACTGCTGCCCGCCGAGATGATCGCGACCGTGCATGGCCGCGGCTACAGATATGCCGGTCCCAGGCCCTTCATGGCTACGGCGGAGGCTACGGCACCGATGAGGCCGTCCATCGCCATACTTGCCTTCGACAATATGAGCGGCGACCCGGAGCAGGACTATTTCAGCGACGGCATCACCGAGGACATCATCGCCGAGCTTGGCAAGTACAAGGAGTTTTTGGTCATTGCGCGCAACTCCTCGTTCCAGTTCCGCGGCAAGGCGCATGACCTTTCAGAGGTGGCAAGCAAGCTTGGCGTCCAATACGTCGTGGAAGGCAGTGTGCGCAAGATCGGCAACCGGGTGCGGATCACCGTGCAGCTAACCGATGCGTCGTCGATGGCGCATATCTGGGGCGAACACTACGACCGGGAACTCGACGATATCTTCGCCATCCAGGACGAAATCACCCGGATGATTGCGGCGCGTCTCGCCCGGCAGGCCAGAACCGCGATTGCGTCGCGCGCCAGGGCCCGGCCGACCGACAATATGTCGGCCTATGACTTTTACCTGCGGGCGCTGCAACTGGCAGCCACCTATGACTACGACACGGTGCGCGAAGCTGAACCCTTTCTGCGCCAGGCGGTAAAACTCGACCCGCGGTTTGCTGCTGCCCACGCCTTGCTCAGCTTTGTGGAGACCCTCAAGTTCTTCTGGATCTTTTACAATCCCGACCTTTTACGCCCCGGACTGGAGATGGCGAAAACCGCGTTGCAGCTTGACCCCGACGAGGCGTACGGCCATCTCGCGACCGGCTTTGCTCTCTTGTACCTGCGCCAATTCAGACAGGCTGAAATCAGTCTTGACCGTGCGGTTGCCCTGAACCCGAACGACCCGCTCATTCTGAGCATCCGTGCGCTTTTCCTCAATTACACGGGCAGGCAGGAGGAAGGACTCGGCGAAATAGCCGAAGCCCAGCGCCGCGACCCATATGCCGTGGGATGGTATGAAGACTTTCGCGGCATCCTGCTGACGACGGCTGGGCGCTATCGCGACGCAATTGGCTGCTACGCGAAAATGGCTGATGTACCGCGGTGGTCGCTCGTCCGTCTTGTCGTCTGCCATTCCGAACTCGGCGAAATCAGGCAAGCGCGGGACACCCTGGCAAAAGTCAAGGCACATTATCCCGGGCTACGCCTTGACGAGATCGTCGATGCGGAAGTGGACTTCTATGAGGATCCCGCCGTATGCATGCGTTACCGCGCGATCCTGCGGCGCGTCGACGGCCAGGAATAAGGTCGCTGGCTGTGGTCCACCGCGAACCCCAGCGACCCGCGGAGCAGCAAGTCGGCGACATTTTTGAAACTTGGGCCTTCAGGTCGCGCGGCGGACAAACCAGATCAGCGCCATCAGGCTGAGCAGGATGGGCAGCATCAGCGCCGACAGCCCGACCTGCCATTCCAGCACCCCGCCGGCCGCACAACCGACGATGAAGCCGAAGATCTGAGGAAATGTGGATGCGACCTTGCCGCGCGCTTCGGCCCGTTTCTCCATCGGGCCGGCAGTGGCTTCCACGGCGGCAATCGTGAAGCGCCCGACATTGGTGGTCAACACCGAGGTCGAGGCGACGCCCGGCA
The DNA here is from genome assembly GCF_040081985.1 of Mesorhizobium yinganensis. NCBI lineage: Bacteria > Pseudomonadati > Pseudomonadota > Alphaproteobacteria > Hyphomicrobiales > Phyllobacteriaceae > Mesorhizobium > Mesorhizobium yinganensis. Next base: position 79,305 of record NZ_JBEBMH010000013.1, read on the forward strand.
GCGAGGTCTGCACCAGTACGGTCTGGACGGCCATGGCAGCAACGCCGCACATGCCGGCCGCCACGGCCCAGGGTGCGTTCATGCCGAAGGATTCTCCCAGCGGAAGGCTGAGCAGAAAGAACATCAGCAGGAAGACGAACTGCGCCACGAGGAATGCATGCGCGGATATCCGCCTGCGATCGAGCGTGAGACCGAGCAGCCTGGCAAGTGCGGCCACGGCCATGAACATCGGCACCGCGAGCAATTGCCCCACGCCGGCCTCGCCGCCGGCAACGAGATGGCTGGTAAGCACGACGATATTGCCGGTGATATGCGCGGTGAACAGGCCGTGCAGGCCCAGGAACCCGATCGCATCGGTCGCGCCCGCCGTCGCGCTGAGCAGGAGCAGCAGTGCCAGGTCGTGCGGAGCCTCGCGCTTCCCGACTGAACTGCCAGTCTTGGCCTGTGGCTGATGGCTCATCCTCGTCCCCCGTTTGCCCCCGCCTCGCGCAACACCATAGCTCGTGCATCGGTGCGAAAGCCTCCTTACACGGGATCGGGACGCCATTCTTTCCGTATCGGTTGTATTTTCCGGCTGGCGCCCGCGCGGAGCTCCCGGCATTCTCGAAACAGGGCCGGCATTCCCAAAATACCAAGAGCCCTCCTTAAGCGACTATCACTTCCACCAACACCGAAGCGACCGCGAGGCAACGCCGATTTCCGAGCGAGCCCGAGCAGAGAGGAGACAATGCGATGGACCAGATTTCACGCCGCGCGGTGCTGGCGCTGGGCGCGGTCGGAGGCGGCGTGCTCGCCGCGACCGCCCATGCGGCCACCTTCGGCAATCCCGATCAGCCGGCGGAGGGCGCCGTCAACGCCAATCCCGCCGGGCTTTCCGATCCCGGGCCGAAGAACCCCGTCCTCGAGAGCCAGTTCCCCTCGCGCGGCAGCCCGCCGGCGACCGACATCGGCGACATGCCGCAGTTCTGGTCGTCCTTCAGCACCGCGGCCAAGCGCATCCAGGACGGCGGCTGGGCGCGCCAGATCACGCAATCGGACTTCGCAATCTCGGAGGCCGTCTCCGGCGTCAACATGCGGCTCGGCCCCGGCGGCATCCGCGAGATGCACTGGCACCTCGCCGCCGAGTGGGCGATCATGACCAACGGCCGCTGCCGCGTCACGGTTCTCGATCCGCAGGGCCGCGCCTATGTGCAGGATGTCGGCGTCGGCGACCTCTGGTATTTCCCGGCCGGCTATCCGCACTCGCTGCAGGGGCTCGGGCCGGACGGCTGCGAATTCGTCATCGTCTTCGACCAAGGCAACCAGTCTGAATACAACACGCTGCTCGTCACCGACTGGCTGGCGCATACGCCGCCGGATGTGCTGGCGCTGAATTTCGGCGTACCGGCCGACACCTTCAAATCGATCCCGCTGAACGATCTCTGGATTTTCCAGGGCAAGGAGCCCGGCCCGCTGGCGGACGACCAGGCCGCCGTCGCCTCGGGCGGCACGCCGCCGGAGCCCTTCACCTTCCGCCTCGGCCAGTCCGAGCCGCTCCGCAACGGCAAGTCCGGCAAGCTGCAACTGGCCGACAGCTCGACCTTCAAGGTTTCCAAAACGATCGCCGCCGCGCTGGAAACGCTGGCGCCCGGGGCGGTACGCGAGATGCACTGGCATCCCAACGCCGACGAATGGCAATATTGGATCGAGGGCGAAGGCCGCATGACCGTGTTCGACGCCGGGCCCCGCGCCCAGACAGGCGACTTCCACGCTGGCGACATCGGCTACGTCAAGCGCGGCCAGGGCCATTTCATCCAGAACACCGGCACCACCGAGTTGCGCTTCCTGGCGGTGTTCAAGATCGCCGAATACCAGGAGATCAGCCTCTCCGACTGGCTCACGCACACGCCGCCGCAACTGGTCGCCCAGCATCTCAACATCGACCCCGCCGTGCTGACGAAATTCCCGAACGATCGGCCCGGCATTCTGCCGCGCTGATCCGTGAAGAGGCTCGCCTCGTCACAAAAAGCGCCTAGATTTCCGCTCGCGTTATTTCCTCCGATCCAACCGCCGAACAAAAAAGGACCTTACCATGACCACCGACACCGCCCGCCTGCGCACCGCAAAACTCCGCACCCCGTCCGACCTAGGCGAGAATGCCGCCAAGGACATCTCCGCCGCGCTTACCGCCCTGCTTGCCGACGCCTTTGCGCTCTACATCAAGACCAAGAACTTTCACTGGCACATGTCCGGCCCGCATTTCCGCGACTACCACCTGTTGCTCGACGAGCAGGGCGAGCAGATCTTCGGCATCACCGACGACATCGCCGAGCGTTGCCGCAAGATCGGGGGCACGACACTGCGCTCCGTCGGGCAGATCGCCAGGGAGCAGCGCATCCCCGACAATGACGCGGCCTATGTGACGCCGCGCGACATGCTGGCCGAGCTTGCCCAGGACAACCGCACTTTCGCGGGCTTGCTGCGTTCCGCGCACGCCGTGGCCGAGGAGCACGGCGACGTGGCCACGACCAGCCTGCTGGAGGTCTGGATCGACGAGGCCGAGCGGCGCACCTGGTTCCTGTTCGAGGCCGGCCGGTCGACCGACTGAGCCGCAAGCCGATCGGACGCGGCGGGCCAAATGATAGCGTGCCGCGTTTGATCCGCCGGCCTGTGCCAAGCAGGTGCTCTCGTGTTTCGTTTCTGAGAGGAATGCAATCATGTCCCGCCCGCCCCTGCCGCCCTTCACGGAACAGACTGCCATCGAAAAGGTGCGCTTGGCCGAGGATGGCTGGAACAGCCGTGATCCCAGTCGGGTTGCGCTCGCCTATACCGTGGACAGCGCCTGGCGCAATCGCGCCGAGTTCGTGACGGGCCGGGAAGCCATCGAGGCTTTTCTCACCCGCAAATGGAACAGGGAACTCGATTACCGGCTGATCAAGGAACTTTGGACATTCGCCGGCAATCGCATCGCCGTCAGGTTCGCCTACGAATACCATGACGACAGCGGCCAGTGGTTCCGCGCCTATGGCAACGAGAACTGGGAGTTCGAACCGGACGGGCTCATGCGCCGCAGGATTGCCAGCATCAACGAACATCCGATCGCCGAAGCCGACCGGAAGTTCCATTGGCCGCTGGGCAAGCGTCCGGACGATCATCCCGGTCTGAGCAGCTTCGGCTTTTGAGGTCCCGGCGCGCAGGCATTTTTTCTTCACTGCACTACCCGCCGCACCAGTCGGACCGTCGCCGCGGAGGGCCGGCGTGCAAATCGGAAAGCAGCGAACCTGTCGGAAAGATCATGCTGAACAGCGCCGGTACCATCCGGCATCTCCATGACAGCCCACCACAAGGGGGACGACATGCCTGGCAAGAAGTCCATTCGCCGTTACAACGAGCCGGCCGGCGGTTGGGGCGCTCTGAAGGCGCTCGGAGAGCACCTCCTCGAGCAGGATATTCCGGTCAAGGGCGCGACCACGCTGCTGCGCATGAACCAGCCGCTCGGCTTCGATTGCCCGGGCTGCGCCTGGCCCGATCCGAAACACACCTCATCCTTCGAGTTCTGCGAGAACGGCGGCAAGGCGGTCGCCTGGGAGGCGACGGCGAAACGCTGCACGCCCGAATTCTTCGCGGCCCACACCGTCACCGAGCTTGCGTCTTGGAGCGACTACGAGCTGGAAATGGCCGGGCGCCTGACGCATCCGATGGCCTATGACGCGGCCAGCGACCGCTATCTGCCGGTAAGCTGGGAAGACACCTTTGCAACCATCGGCCGGCATCTCTCCACTCTTCCCGATCCGAACATGGCGGAGTTCTACACCTCCGGCCGCACCTCCAACGAGGCCGCCTTCCTCTACCAGCTCTTCGTGCGCGAATACGGCACCAACAATTTTCCCGACTGTTCCAACATGTGCCACGAGGCTACCAGCGTCGGCCTGCCGCTGTCGCTCGGCGTCGGCAAGGGCACGGTGCTGCTCGACGATTTCGACAAGACCGACTGCATCTTCATCTTCGGCCAGAACCCCGGCACCAACAGCCCGCGCATGATGACCAGCCTGCGCAACGCCTCGCGGCGCGGCGCCACCATCGTCTCGTTCAATCCCTTCCGTGAGCGGGCGCTGGAGCGTTTCCAAGCGCCGCAGAGCCCGATCGAGATGGCGACGTTGACCTCCACCCCGATCAGCTCGCGCCTGCATCAGGTCAAGGTCGGCGGCGACGTCGCGGTGGTCAAGGGCCTGATGAAGGTGCTGGTCGAGGAGGATGAGCGGCTGCGCGCCGAGCACCAGATCGAGGCCCTCGACTGGGATTTCATCCGCGGCCACACTCTAGGGATCGAGGCGCTCGTCGCCGATCTCAAGGCGACACGCTGGGAAGACATCGAGCGGCGCTCGGGTCTTACCCGTTCGGCGATCGAGGAAGCCGCCCATGTCTACATGAAGGCCGAGAAGGCGATCATCGTCTACGGCATGGGCATCACCCAGCACCGGCGCGGCACGCGCAACGTTCAGCAGCTTGCCAATCTTTGCCTGCTCAAGGGCAATATCGGCAAGGACGGCGCCGGCCTCTGCCCGGTGCGCGGCCACTCCAACGTGCAGGGAGACCGCACGGTCGGCATCACGGAGACCCCGACCGCCGAATTTTTGGGCCGGCTGGAAAAACGTTTCGGCTTCAAGCCGCCCGCCGCCCACGGCCACAACGTCGTCACCGCGCTGGAGGCGATGATCAAGGGTGAGGCGCGTGTCTTCATCGGTATGGGCGGCAACATCGTCGCGGCGATCCCCGACTGGCAGGTCACGCGGAATGCGTTCCGCCGCCTCGACCTCAGCGTCCACGTGTCGACAAAACTCAACCGCAGCCACATCATCCATGGCCGCGAGGCGCTGATCCTGCCTTGCCTCGGTCGCACCGAGATCGACGTGCAGGCGACAGGCCCGCAATCCATCACCGTCGAGGATTCCATGTCGATGGTGCATGCCTCGACCGGCATGAACACGCCGGCCTCAGAGCATCTGATGAGCGAACCGGCCATCGTCGCCGGAATGGCGGGCGCGACACTCGGGGAAAGCTCGGTGGTGGAATGGGAAAAATTCGTCGCCGACTATGACCTGGTCCGCGACGCCATGGAGGCGGTGTTCCCGTTCTTCCAGGGCTACAATGCCCGCATCCGCGTGCCCGGCGGTTTCCATCTCACCTCGACGGCGCGCGAGCGCATTTGGGCGACCGCTTCCGGCAAGGCGAATTTCCTTCTGTTCGATGGGCTGGGCGAGGATCCCGAGGAGGCCGAGGACGTGCTGTGGCTTACCAGCGTGCGCAGCCACGACCAGTACAACACCACGCTCTATTCGCTCTCCGACCGGTATCGCGGTGTCTTCGGCCAGCGCGACGTGCTGTTCATCAGCGCCGAGGAGATCGAGAAGCGCGGCTTCAAGCCGGACGACCGCGTCGACCTCGTCACCGTGTCGGACGACGGCGTCGAGCGGGTGGTCCGCAACTTCAAGCTGGTGGCCTATGCGTTCCCGGCCGGTGGCTGCGCGGCCTATTATCCCGAGATCAATCCGCTGGTGCCGCTTGCGGCGCACGACCCGATGAGTTTCACGCCATCCTTCAAGGGCATCCCGATCCGCATCGTGCGGGCGCCGGCTGAAGTCCAGGCGGCATGACCATGGACGCGGTCATCCTCGCCCGGCTGCAGTTCGCCTTCACCAGCGGCCTCCACATCCTGGTGGCCGACGGTGATGATCGGGGCAAGGGGCCTGCGGAACAGGTCGGTCAGGCCGTGAACCGCGGCCGGTTGCGCGTCGGGATAAAGCAGCAGGCCGATTTCGGCGACGATTTTGGGATTAACCGCCATTCCGTCAGTTTTGCCTTGCAACTTGTCAGTTCCGCCCATCGTGATGATGAGCGCGAAAGGCTATTTCGTCCATATCGAGAGCGAGCGATCCTGTCGCCTCGGACACCAGGAGAAGAGAGAGATGACCACGATCACCACCAAGGACGGCACCGAGATCTACTACAAGGATTGGGGCTCCAAGGACGCGCAGCCGGTCGTCTTCCATCACGGCTGGCCGCTCAGCGCCGACGATTGGGACAACCAGATGCTGTATTTCTTGGACAAGGGATTCCGCGTCATCGCGCATGACCGCCGCGGCCACGGGCGCTCGACGCAGACCGCGACCGGCAACGAAATGGACACCTACGCCGCCGACGTCGCCGAACTGGCCGAGGCGCTCGACCTCAAGAACGCCGTCCATATCGGCCATTCGACCGGCGGCGGCGAAGTGGCCCACTATGTCGCCCGCGCAAAACCCGGCCGCGTTGGCAAGGCGGTGCTGATTGGTGCCGTGCCGCCGATCATGGTGAAGTCGGACAAGAATCCCGGCGGCTTGCCGATCGAAGTCTTCGACGGTTTTCGCGCAGCACTTGTCGCCAACCGCGCACAGTTCTACATCGACGTTCCCGCCGGGCCGTTCTACGGTTTCAACCGTCCGGGTGCGAAAGTCTCTCCGGGCGTCATCGACAATTGGTGGCGGCAGGGCATGATGGGCGGCACGAAGGCGCATTACGACTGCATCAAGGCGTTTTCCGAGACCGACTTCACCGACGACCTGAAGACCATCGACATGCCGGTGCTGGTCATGCATGGCGACGACGACCAGATCGTGCCTTATGCCGATTCGGCCCCGCTGTCGGCCAAACTGCTGAAGAACGGCACGCTGAAGACCTATCAAGGCCTGCCGCACGGCATGTGCACCACGCATCCCGAAATCGTCAATCCCGACCTGCTCGCCTTCATTCGAGGCTGATCAAGGCCTGAGAGCGAGATTCGAGCCGGTTCGCCGGCTCGAATTGTTTTCATTGGTGAATCTCGACCCGCATCCCCGGCGAACCTAGCGGACAAGGCGGCAGGTGTTTTCGATCGCCGTCAACCTGTGGCCGCAATCATCATTGTATTGATCGCGGGTAAGCGTAATACATTCCGCAGGGGACGCCTTTGTGCGTCGCGGGATGTTGAGCGGATGTTAACAGGCCGACGCCATAGTTTCGGACTTGTGCCACGGCTTGGTTTCGCTTGGTGAGGCTCGGGTGAAAACCTCTGACATCGAGATAGACCCCAAGCTTCTGGCGATGCTTGCCAGCGCCTTGGGATCGGGGCAGGTAGGCGTTTGCCTTTGCGACGACAACGACGATATCCGTTACGTCAACCAGTCGTTCCGCACGACATTCTTTCCGGATTGGCCGGGCCAGCCCGCCAACTTCGTCGACGCTCTGGCCGACGCCATCAGGTCGGGACGAGGCGTCAAGCTCGTATCCATGTCACTGGAGACATTCGTCCCGAGGATAAAGCAGCGCCGCAAGAGCGGAGAGCCGCGCTACAATTTCTCCGTCGACATGGTCGATGGAAGCTGGTGGTGGGTGAACGACTGCCGACTGGACAATGGCTGGATGCTGGTCATGGCCACGGAGATCACCACGCTCAAGAATGAGGAGAGCAGGCTTCGCGACGCGCACGCGGTCGCGCTGCAAGCTGCCGAAACGGACGTACTGACCGGGCTGCCGAACCGCCGCAGCGGCATGGCGACGGCCGACGCGGCGCTGAACGAGTTCAGGGTCAGCCGGCTGCCGCTGTGTTTCGCAGTGCTCGACATCGACCACTTCAAGTTCATCAACGATACCTATGGTCACGTCATCGGCGACGAAGTGCTGCTGCACTTCGCCAAGTCGCTGGTCGGCAGCATGGGCTCCCGCGCCAAGGTAAGCCGCCTCGGCGGCGAGGAGTTCCTCGTCGTCATGCCGGAGACGTCGCTGTCGCTGGCCGAACAGTTCCTCGACCTGTTCATGCGCACGCTGCGGCCCTACGAAGGCACACCTTCGCACCCGCCCGTAAAATTCACCTTCAGCGCCGGGGTGGCGGCGGCCAATCACGGCGACGATCTCCGATCTCTGTTCAGCCGCGCCGATCTCGCTCTCTACGCCGCCAAGAAAAACGGCCGCGGCCAGATCAAGGTCGATCGGGCCGCGTCGAACGTCGCATAGGGCCAACCGGCCGCGGGCGGCGCCCGACCGGGGTGCGCCGAATCCGCCTGAAGCGTCAGTAGGTCTTTGCGCCGTTCACCATCAGGCGCACGCTGTAGAGCGAGGTCGTGCCGCAGATATAGAGCACGTTGCGCTTCGGCCCGCCGAAGACGACGTTGGCGACGACTTCCGGCACCTTGACCTTGCCGATCAGCGTGCCGTCCGGATCGTAGCAATGGACGCCGTCGGCCGCGCTCGTCCAGATGCGGCCCTCGGAATCGAGGCGAAAACCGTCGAACAGTCCGGCCGTGCACTCGGCGAACACCCGGCCGCCGGAAACCTTGCCGGCCTCGTCGACGTCGAACACCCGCATGTGGGCGGGGTGGTGCGCGCCATGGGTGCGGCCGGTGTCGACGACGTAGAGCTGGCGCTCGTCGAGCGAAAAGGCGATGCCGTTCGGCCGCACCATGTCGGTGATCACGGCGTCGACCGCGCCCGTGCCCGGATCGACCCGGTAGACGTAGCAGGCGCCGATCTCGCTCTCGGCCTTGTCGCCCTCGTAGTCGGTGTCGATGCCGTAGGCCGGGTCGGTGAACCAGATCGAGCCGTCAGAGCGCACGACCACGTCGTTCGGCGAATTCAGGCGCTTGCCGTTCCAGCGGTCGGCGATGGTGGTGATCGAGCCGTCGAACTCGGTACGGCTGACGCGCCTGCCGCTATGCTCGCAGCTTACCAGACGGCCCTGCCGGTCCGTTGTGTTGCCGTTGGAATTGCCACACGGCTCGCGGAAGACACTGACGCTGCCGTCGGTCTCGTCATAGCGCAGCATGCGGTTGTTCGGGATGTCGGACCAGACCACATAACGCCCGGCCGCGAAATAGGCCGGGCCTTCCGCCCAGCGGCACCCGGTGAAAAGTTTATCCACCTGCGCGCTGCCGTTGAACAGGCGCGCAAAGCGCGGATCGAGGATTTCGTGATAGGTACCCATGGTCCCCCCTAGATTGTCAGTGCAGGCCTGGACATTCGCCGAAACGTCTGTCTCCTCCCGCGAATTTTTTTGCCCGGCCGCCGGCATTTTGGAAATCGGGCAGGCTTGCAAGCGGCAACCTATCGGCGACCGCGCCCAAAATCGAGCCCCGTTCCTTTGAAAAGTCCGACGCTTTCCCAGCCTTCGTGAACCGGCGAAAGATCACCTTCGGCTCTCATGGGCACGGCCGCCGTCCGCCGGAATCACAGAGGTTCATGGTCGAGCGGGTCTCCATCGGATCGATGTTGAGGCCGACGGCTCTCGACAGCAGGACACCGAAACACAGCGCGAGCAGCAGGACCGCACCAAGACGCACAACGGACATGTGGCATTCCCTCAGAATTGGACATGCCCTCTTTGCGCCATCGGTCCTGAACCCAAGCCGGCTGGCCCGTTCAGCCTCGGTTCAAACATCTTTATGAAAAGTTAAATTGAATGTTCCGGACCCGTTTCGCAGCCTCTGCTTTTCAACACCGTTAACGCAATGGATCAGAGCATGGCGGATTCCCTGCCGCCATTTGCCATTCTTTTCAGCCGGTCCTATGTGTTGCATCCTGTTCCCTCCAGGCCGAAAGACCATGGCGCGCGCCTTCCTTTTCGTTCTCGACTCCTTCGGCATAGGCGGCGCTCCCGACGCGGCGCGCTTCGGCGACGACGGTTCCGACACGCTTGGACACATCGCACTGGCCGCCGCCGCCGGCTCCGCCGACCATCAGGGTCTGCGCCAGGGCCCGCTGGCCTTGCCGGTGATGGCCTCGCTGGGCCTCGGCCAGGCAGCCCGCGTCGCCACCGACGAAGACCCGTTCGCGGCTTCGGGGATCAAGCTTATGGACGGCGCGTTCCACGGATCGGCGCAGGAACTGTCCAACGGCAAGGACACGATCACCGGGCACTGGGAGATCGCCGGCGTGCCGGTGCCCTTCGCATGGGGTTACTTTCCGGAGACCGTTCCCGCCTTCCCGACCGAACTGGTCGAAGCGATCGTTCGCGAAGGCAATCTTCCCGGCATCCTAGCGAACTGCCAAGCATCGGGAACCGAAGTCATCGAGCGCTTCGGCGGGGAGCATGTGCGCACCGGCAAGCCGATCTGCTACACGTCGGTCGATTCCGTCATCCAGATCGCCGCGCATGAGCAGCATTTCGGCCTGGAGCGCCTGTACGCCCTTTGCAAGACAGTGCGAAAACTGGTCGACCCGCTGAACATCGGCCGCGTCATCGCCCGGCCCTTCGTCGGCGAGACCGTTGCCACCTTTGTGCGTACTCCCAACCGGAAGGATTTTGCCGTCCCGCCGCCGGAGCCGACCATTCTGGACCGCGTGGTCGCGGCCGGCGGGCGCACGCTCTGCATGGGCAAGATCGGCGACATCTTTACCCATCGCGGCGTCAGCGAGGCGCGCAAGGCCGCCGGCAATCTGCCCTTGTTCGACAAGACGCTGATTGCCATGGACGACGCTGGCGACGGCGATTTGGTCTTCGCCAATTTTGTCGATTTCGACACCGAGTTCGGCCATCGCCGCGACGTCGCGGGATATGCGGCCGCCCTTGAGGCTTTCGACCGCCGCCTGCCGGAGGCGCTGGCGAAACTCAGGCAAGGCGACCTGCTTTTGCTCACCGCCGACCACGGCTGCGACCCGACCTGGCGCGGCACCGACCATACGCGCGAGCGCGTGCCGATCTTCGGCATGATACCCGGCGGCGCGGGCGGCTCGGTCGGCCTCAGAAGCACCTATGCCGACATCGGCGAGACGGTCGCCGCGCATCTCGGCCTTGATAAGGGCGCGCACGGCACTTCCTTCGCGGAGACCATAACCAGGCATGCCTGAACTGCCGGAAGTCGAGACGGTGCGGCGCGGCCTGCAGCCGGTCATGGAACGCGCCCGCATCGACCGCGTAGAACTTCGCCGCAAGGATTTGCGTTTTCCGTTTCCCGACCGCTTCGCCAAGCGCCTGACCGGTCGGACCATCGCCTCGCTCGGCCGCCGCGCCAAGTACCTGATCGTCGAGGTCGAGGGCGGGCCGGCGCTGATCTGCCATCTCGGCATGTCCGGCTCCTTCCGCATCGAGCGCGACGCGCAGCCTGCTGCCGTACCAGGGCAGTTCCAACATGAACGCTCGAAGGCGGCGGCGCATGACCATGTCGTGTTCCATCTCGCCTCGCCCTCCGGAGATATCGCACGAGTCATCTTCAACGACCCTCGCCGCTTCGGCTTCATGCTGTTTGCCGAGGACGGGCCGAACAACCATCCGATGCTCGCCGGCCTCGGCCCGGAGCCGACGGGCAACGCCCTGGACGGCGCCATGCTGCGCGAACTCCTGGAGGGGCGCGTTGCGCCGCTGAAGGCGGCCCTGCTCGACCAGCGCACCATCGCCGGGCTCGGCAACATCTACGTCTGCGAGGCGCTGTGGCGCGCGAAACTTTCGCCAATGCGCGCCGCCGGCACGATATCGGTCAAGGGCAAGCAGGCACTTGCGCGCAGCGACGCGCTGGCGGAGGCGATCCGCTCGGTGATAGCCGAAGCGATCGGGGCAGGCGGTTCGTCGCTGCGCGACCATATCCAGACGGACGGGTCGCTCGGCTATTTTCAGCATTCGTTCTCGGTCTACGACCGCGAGGGCGAGCCCTGCCCGCGCCCCGGCTGCCCCGGTCATATCGACCGCGTGGTGCAGTCCGGCCGCTCGACCTTCTATTGCCGGTCCTGCCAGAAATAGCTTACTCGCTTTGCGCCAACCGGAGAGATCACATGGCTTATGAAGACATCATCGTGGAAACGCGGAGCAAGGTCGGCTTGATCACGCTCAACCGTCCCAAGGCGCTGAACGCGCTGAACAGCCAGGTTCTTTCGGAACTGCTTGCTGCCGTGGCCGCGTTCGAGGCGGACCAGAAGATCGGCGCGCTGGTGCTGACCGGCTCGGAAAAAGCCTTCGCCGCCGGCGCCGACATCAAGGAGATGCAGTCGCGCAGCTACGCGGAGATGTATCTCGCCGACTTTTTCAGCGGCTGGGAACAGTTCACGCGGCTGCGCAAGCCGATCATCGCGGCGGTCGCGGGTTATGCGCTGGGCGGCGGCTGCGAACTTGCCATGATGTGCGACTTCATCATCGCCGCCGAGACGGCGAAGTTCGGCCAGCCGGAAATCACGCTCGGCGTCATGCCGGGCATGGGCGGCTCGCAGCGGCTTACCCGTTTCGTCGGAAAATCCAAGGCGATGGACATGTGCCTCACCGGCCGCATGATGGATGCCGCCGAGGCGGAGCGTTCCGGCCTCGTGTCGCGCGTCGTGCCGGCGGGCGAGTTGATCGAGGAAGCGCTGAAGGCCGCGGCCAAGATCGCGGAATTCTCGCTGCCGGCCGTGATGATGACCAAGGAGGCCGTCAACCGCTCCTACGAGACGACGCTCAGTGAGGGGCTGCGCTTCGAACGGCGCCTGTTCCACTCGCTGTTCGCCTTCGAGGACCAGAAGGAAGGCATGGCTGCCTTCGCGGAGAAGCGGTCGGCGAATTTCCAGAACCGCTGAGAGCTGTCACGGGCATGCCGGGCAGCGGCCTCGAACGATCCCCGAGGCCGCCCCGTTCAATTCAAGCGGCTAAAACACCACAAAATCCGCGTTGGTCAGCGCCAAGCCGGTCGAGAGCGTCGCGAACCGGATTGCGGCTCCAGCGCCCGAGCCGTCGGCGTCGTAGCTCAGCGCCCCAGTCGCAACATCATAGACGATGCGATGGTCGGTCGTGGTCGCCGCCGCGCCGATGTGGAAGGCATTCGCGGCGAGCGTTCCCGGCGCGCCGGCGGCGGCAAATATCCGGTCGTCCAGCCGTACCGTATCATCGGCGATGCTGAAGTCGATGATCGTATCGACATTCGTCGCCGCGTCGAGACCGGAACTGAACACGAAGCTGTCGGCGCCCGCGCCGCCGGTCAGCACATCGTTGCCGCCATAGCCCCGCAGCGTGTCGCTGCCGCCGCTGCCGTCGATGCCGTTGTCCAATGCGTCTCCGGCCAGAGAGTCGCCAAAGCTCGAGCCTAGAATGTTCTCGATGGACCAATAGAAGTCACCGAAAGCGTCGCCGATATTGTTCGACTTATTCATCAGGCTGACGACGACGCGCGCCGCCGCATCCGCATATGAGGCGGTGTCGATGTCGGACTCGGTGATCCCCCCGCCGCCATCCAGTTCGTCGGCACCCGCCCCGCCATTGAGAATGTCGTCGCCTGGCTCGCCGTAGAGGTCATCGTTGCCGCCGCCCCCGACCAGCAGATCGTCTCGGACGCCCCCCCAAAGCCGATTGAAGCCTTCATCACCATAGAGCGTGTCCGCCCCTATCGTGCCGATGAGGCTTTCGATCGAATCGTATGTATCGCCAGCGGCGCCTCCGGTGTTGAGGGCGGAATTTGCGAGGCTGGCGGTGATGGCGCTGTGAAAGTCCGCATAGGAGGCGGTGTCCACCTGGTCGCCGCCGTGCAACTGGTCCGCACCGGCGTTTCCAATCAGAGTGTCATCGAACCTACCGCCATACAGTTTGTCGTTGCCGGCGCCCCCTTCCAACCTGTCGAGGCCCTCTCCGCCTTCCAGCCGATCGTTGCCGTCCCTGCCCCGCAGCCAGTCGTTGCCGTCATTGCCAACAAGCAGGTTGGCGCCGGCATTGCCGACCAGGGTATCGCCGAAACTCGATCCGTTGAGACCTTCGATCGAATTATACGTATCGCCCTTCGCGGCATTCTGGTTGATCGCCGGGTTCTCGAGACTTGCCACCACGAAGGTGGTTCCATAGTCCGCTATGTCGAATCCTGCCCCACCGCTGAGATAGTCGTCGCCAAAGTCGCCCTGCGTGCGGTCGCCCTGCAGGATGTCGTCGCCGGCGCCGCCATAAAGTCTGTCGCTTCCCGATCCGCCGATCAGGACGTCATCGCCATCATAACCCCTGAGCGAGTGCGTCCTGTATCCGTTGTCGAAGCGATCCGATCCGCCAGCGCCGTCATAGGTCCACAACAGCCCGCCGAAGTAAAAGGCAAGCGGGGCAATATTGCCCAGCAGCGCCTGTTCGATCAGGTCGCCGTCCGTCGCGGCGTCGATCGAAAGTCCCGAAATCTCCAGCACCAGCGGCCCGGACGGCGGATAGCTGCCGCCGAATACCGTTCCTTCGAGCACGATGCTCATCGCGGTGATGGTGCCGCCATTCGGCGACCCGCCGGCATAGGTCAGGCCGGTTCCCTCGAAGACGAGGCTCAAGGGGCGCAAGGTAAACTGTCCGGGATCGTCCTCGCTGGAGGCGCCCCAGACAAAGCCGCTCGAAGTAGCATGGATGAGGCTGCTTCCACCGATCTCGGCGGCGTGGTCGATCTGTTCGAGCGGCGTGAATGCGCTCCAGCCATAGCCGGGCGGAATGCTGTCGGCGGACACATGCTGGGTAGTCAGAACCATCTCGTTCCTCCTCGCCAAAACAGATATCGAGTATATTCTATGGATTATATTTAAAATAACGGAATTTTATGGCTATATCAATGCGAATTGCAATTCTTCAGTCATCTCTAAAATAACCACCTTGCACTGCACATATCCAATACTTTCCACGCCATGCCTTCGCGGAGCCACGGACGACGGCGCAGCCTGCAACGCCTGGATCCGTCGCCCGGAAAATGCCGCTGCCGGGGATTTCGCCGGCCGGCGGGACTGAAATCCGCATGCCGCGAAACGCAGGGAACGCCTAGCGAAAACGTCATTGCTTGTCGCTTCCGAGAACTCTCCGAAACGGCGTTGACGGAATGGGAAAGCTCGACTATAAGCCGCGCCAGTCAGGGCGGCCTTTGGCTGCCCGGAATTTTTTGTGCTCAGAACGATCCCGTTCGGGCGCCCACCACTGAAGATACGAAAGAGGCATCATGGCCAACACGTCCTCGGCCAAAAAGGCTACGCGCAAGATTGCCCGCCGCGCCGCGATCAACAAGAATCGCCGCTCGCGCGTCCGCACCTTCGTGCGCAAGGTCGAAGAGGCTCTCGCCGCCGGCGACAAGGCTGCGGCGACAGCGGCGTTCCAGGCGGCCCAGCCCGAACTGATGCGCGCCGCCACCAAGGGCGTGCTGCATCGCAACACCGCATCCCGCAAGGTTTCGCGCCTCGCGCAGCGGGTTAAGACGCTTTCCGCCTGACGTAAAAACGATCCTTTCCAGGAACGTTCGGACCCGGCCTCACGGCCGGGTTTTTGTTTGTCGTCAAAGCCTTGCCCCTGCTATTCTTGCGCCCGCGGGAAGTGACCCTGCGGCATGCCTGAAACTTGCAGTATAGTATTTCCTCTGACTAATATTCACCACGTGAAATTGTGACAGTCACACAATTGCCATCAGTGATTTTTCCTTTTCAAATCAATTGCTTGCCCTATGCTTATCCACAGGATTTCCGAAGCCCCGGGGCGGCCCGCCGCGCTTCTGCTCTGTCAAGCAGATTCTTTTAAAATATTTCGTCGGCGCGCTTGTTTGCAGAGTGATTTGGATAAGATTTTGAATCACAAGGCATTGGCTTTCCCAATCCACAGGATGGGGTCCAGAATCGGAGTTTTCGTTGCCGGCAAACCTTAAAAAACAGTTATT
The DNA here is from genome assembly GCF_040081985.1 of Mesorhizobium yinganensis. Lineage (NCBI taxonomy): Bacteria > Pseudomonadati > Pseudomonadota > Alphaproteobacteria > Hyphomicrobiales > Phyllobacteriaceae > Mesorhizobium > Mesorhizobium yinganensis. Next base: position 94,898 of record NZ_JBEBMH010000013.1, read on the forward strand.
CCGTCCCTTGCGAGAGTCCCCTTTGGTTCGTTAATGTCCGCGCATCGATAAGACGGGCTTACAGCCAACCCAATCCTGACAAAGCGGCGGGATGTGTGTGACGCAGGACTATTGTCCTGTGCGCGGAAGGTTTGCGTCTTTCGAGCGACAGACGAGTGGGGTTACAGGGCGTCCCAGACGAGTTCACTCCGGTCTTGGCCGGGGGGAGGTGTTTATTGCCGCCTGGTCGAAGGGCGGCGGTTGGTACGGCCATGGGCCGTGAAGGAAGAAGCGGGCGGTTTGCGCTGCGGCGCGCAGACCATACGAGGATTGCCGGCGCGGGAACGGGTGGGGTTCCGTGTACGACAGCGAAGGGAGACGAGGTGGACCTATGCACAGCAGCGTCGAGAAAGAAGCCAAATCCGGCTTTCTTTTGCCAATGAATCTCATCGGGGAAAACAATATGGCGGCATCCAGCGGCGTGGACGGCGTGTTCGAACGAGTCAAGACGCAGCTGAAGGCCCGGCTGGGCGGCGAAGTTTATTCTAGCTGGTTCGCCCGCATGAAACTCGCGGAGACGTCCAGGGGGCTTGTGCGCATCTCGGTGCCGACGGCCTTTCTGCGTTCGTGGATCAACGGCCACTATCTGGACATGGTGCTGGACATCTGGAAGCAGGAAGACCCGGACGTGCTGAAGGTGGAGTTCGTGATCCGCAGCGCGACGCGCCCCGTGCCGAGCGAGAGCGATGCGCGCGGCCCGCGCAAGGTGGCCCGCCAGACCTTCTCGACCCTGACCGCGGGCACGACAACTCTAAACGTCATGGACCGCGATGCCGGCAAACGCGCCCTGCCCGCGGAAGGCGAGGCCAAGACCAGCGTGCTCGGCTCGCCGCTGGATCCGCGCTACACTTTCGAGTCTTTCGTCGAGGGGCCGTCAAACCGCGTCGCGCTCGCCGCGGCCAAGGCCGTCGCCGAGTCGGTATCTCGCTTCAACCCGCTGTTCCTGCACGCCTCCGTCGGCCTCGGCAAAACGCATCTGCTGCAGGCGATCGCCGCGGAAGCGGTGCAGCAGAACGGCAAGTCGCGCGTCGTCTATCTGACGGCGGAATATTTCATGTGGCGTTTCGCCACCGCAATCCGCGACAACAACGCGCTGACGTTGAAGGAGCAGTTGCGCGACATCGATCTCTTGATCATCGACGACATGCAGTTCCTGCAGGGCAAGTCGATCCAGAACGAGTTCTGCCACCTGATCAACATGCTGCTGGACAGCGCCAAGCAGGTCGTTGTCGCCGCCGACCGTCCGCCGGCGGAGCTGGAATCGCTGGAGCCGCGCGTCCGCTCGCGTCTGATCGGCGGGGTCGCGCTCGAAATGTCGGCACCCGACTTCGCCATGCGCCTCGGCATGCTGAAGATGCGGCTCGCGGCGGCAAAAGCTGAAGATCCGGCGGTGGACATCGCCGACGACGTGCTCGACCACATTGCACGCACGGTGACCGGCAGCGGCAGGGAACTCGAAGGCGCGTTCAACCAGCTTCTCTTCCGCCAGAGTTTCGAACCGAACATTTCGATCGACCAGATCGACGACATTTTGCGCCATATGTACCGGTCGAGCGAGCCGAAGCGCCCGCGCATCGAGGACATCCAGCGCATCGTGGCGCGCCATTACAATGTGTCGAAGACCGAACTCCTGTCCAATCGGCGCACGCGCACCATCGTCAAGCCGCGGCAGATCGCCATGTATCTCGCCAAAGTCATGACGCCCCGTTCATTGCCGGAAATCGGACGGCGGTTCGGCGGCCGTGACCATACCACCGTGCTGCACGCGGTGCGCAAGATCGAGGACCTGTCCGGCAACGACAACTCGCTGGCTCAGGAACTGGAGCTGCTCAGGCGGCTGATCAGCGACCAGGCGTGACCGGCAGGGCCGGCCAACCCGGCAAAGGTTTTCCACAGCGCCCGCGGATCGGCCATCCTGCCGGTTCGCGGGCTTGCCTTTGCAAGCCTTTTGCTGTCAGTTTGAGGCAGATTCCCGCCGAAGTCGGGTGGCGCGGGTGATATTTCCACCGACGTTTCGTGTATAGAAAATTCGAGCCTGTTTCGTCATGCGTGTAATCCTCGAACGCTCCAATCTCCTGAAGTCCCTCAACCACGTGCATCGCGTGGTCGAACGGCGCAACACGATCCCGATTCTGTCCAACGTCATGCTGGTGACCGAGGGCAACAGCCTGGAGATGAAGGCCACCGACCTGGACCTGGAGATCACCGAGGCGACGCCGGCGCAGGTCGAGCGCGCCGGCGGTACGACGGTTCCCGCGCATCTGCTGTACGAGATCGTGCGCAAGCTTCCAGAGGGCGCGGAGGTCATGCTGCGCACCGACGACGATGGCAACGCCATGACGGTGGCGGCGGGCCGCTCCAGCTTCCGCTTGCAATGCCTGCCGCAGTCGGATTTCCCGCAGCTCACCGCAGGATCGTTCAGCCACATTTTCCGCCTGGACGCCGCGTCGCTGAAGAAGCTGATCGACAAGACGCAATTCGCCATCTCCACCGAGGAGACCCGGTATTACCTGAACGGCATCTACCTGCATGCCGTGGAGGCCGCCGGCAAGCTGAAGCTGCGCTCCGTGGCGACCGACGGCCACCGCCTGGCGCGGGCCGAGATGGATGCGCCGGCGGGCGCGGAAGGCATGCCGGGCATCATCATCCCGCGCAAGACCGTCAACGAATTGCAAAAGCTGGTCGACGTGCCGGATGTCGCCGTCGCCGTCGAATTGTCCGACACAAAAATCCGCTTCACCATCGGCGGCGTGGTGCTGACCTCAAAACTGATCGACGGCACTTTCCCGGACTATCAGCGGGTCATTCCGACCGGCAATGACAAGCGCCTGCTCATCGATCGCGAGACATTCGCCCGCGCCGTCGACCGCGTGTCCACCGTCTCGTCCGAGCGCGGCCGCGCCGTAAAACTTTCGATCGCCGACGGGTTGGTGACGCTTGCCGTCAACAATCCGGATTCCGGCAGCGCCACCGAGGAGCTGGCGGCCGATTATTCCGCCGATCCGATGGAGATCGGCTTCAACGCCAAATACCTGCTCGACGTCGCCGCCCAGCTTGGCGGCGAGAATGCGCGCTTCATGCTGGCCGATTCCGGCTCGCCGACCCTGATCCACGACACGGCCGACGAGGATACCCTCTATGTCCTCATGCCGATGCGCGTCTGACGGACCTGCCGCTCGCCACTATGTCGGAACAACCGGCGCGGGTCCGCCTGACCAGGCTGCGCCTGACGAATTTCCGCAACTACGCGGCACTTGACCTGCCGCTTCAGCCGCGCCCGATAGTGTTTGCCGGCGACAATGGCGCGGGCAAGACCAATCTGCTCGAGGCGATCTCGCTGCTGGCGCCCGGCCGCGGCCTGCGTCGCGCCACCTATGAGGAGATCGCCCGGGATGGCAGCGAAGGCGGCTTCGCCGTGCACGCGACGCTCGACGGAGCCTTTGGCACGGTCGAGATCGGCACCGGCACTGCGGGATACAGCGCACCGGACGGCAGCCGACGCACCCGCATCAACGGCGCGGCCGCCAAATCCGCCGAGGCGATGCTCGAATGGGTGCGCGTCGTCTGGCTGACCCCGGCCATGGACGCACTGTTCACCGGGCCGGCGGCGGACCGCCGGCGCTTCCTCGACCGGCTGGTGCTGGCCATCGATCCCGGCCACGGCCAGCGCGCGCTCGACTATGAGAAGGCGATGCGCGGCCGCAACCGCCTGCTTGCCGAGGACAGCCGCGACAATGACTGGCTCTCCGCCATCGAGGCGCAGATGGCCGAGACCGGCGTGGCGATCGCCGCCGCGCGCGTCGAACTTGTCGGGCTGCTGACCGCGATGATCGGCAAGATGCCGGCGGATGGAGCGTTTCCGCAGGCCGACCTGGCGCTGTCCGGCGCAGTCGAAGGCGCCATTGCGACAAGTTCCGCCACCGAGGTCGAAGAGACCTATCGCCGAAGGCTCGCCGAAGGGCGCGCGCTCGACCGAGCGTCGGGCCGTACCCTGGAAGGCCCGCATCGCTCCGATCTGCTGGTGCGCCACCGGCCGAAGGACATGGCCGCGGAATATTGCTCCACCGGCGAACAGAAGGCGCTGCTGGTCGGCATCGTATTGTCGCATGCCCGCCTCACCGGCGAGATTTCCGGTCAGGTGCCGCTGGTACTGCTCGACGAGATCGCCGCGCATCTGGATTCGCGCCGCCGGGCCGCGCTGTTTTCCATCATCGAGGACATAGGCTGCCAGGCCTTCATGACCGGCACCGAGGCCACGCTGTTTTTCAGCCTGGCCGGCAAGGCGCAGTTCCTGACGGTCGACAAGGGCCAGGTCTTCGAGGCCGGGTAAGGATCGCTTCAAACAGCATTTGCCCCTCCACCGCCGTCGGCGGTGGAGGGCGCGCATCTGCGTGGTGCACCTGCGCCCCTTTGGCGTTCGCGAAGCGCCTGCCATGCTGCTAAGCCTGTGGCAGGGTGATTCGCGACGGGGACAGCGCATGGAGCGCCTGGCTGGGCGTATTATCTTGCTTTGGGGGTGGCGCCGTGCCGTGACGGCGTTTCTGGCCGGCGCCCTGGCGGTGCTTGCGCAGGCGCCCTACGATTTCTTCGCCGTCGGCTTCGTCTCCTTCCCCATCCTCGTCTGGCTGCTTGACGGCGCGACGGCACCGGCCATGTCGGGCGTGCTGCGCCGGTTCCGCCCGGCCTTCGCGGTCGGTTGGTGGTTCGGCTTCGGTTACTTCCTCGCCGGCCTGTGGTGGATCGGCAGCGCGCTGTTGGTCGAAGCCGACAGTTTCGCCTGGGCTCTGCCCTTCGCGGTGCTCGGCGTGCCGGTCATGCTCGCCTTCTTCTACGGTTTCGCGACGGCGCTGGCGCGCCTTCTGTGGAGCGATGGAATCGGCCGCATCGCAGCGCTCGCCTTCGGCTTCGGTATCGCCGAATGGCTGAGAACGTTCCTGTTCACGGGCTTCCCTTGGAACGAGATCGGCTATGCGGCGATGCCAGTACCGCTTTTGATGCAAAGCGTCTCCGTCGTAGGCCTGATCGGCATGAACGCGCTTGCCGTTTTCGTCTTTGCCATGCCGGCGCTGCTGTCGGACAGCCGCCACAGCCGCCTCGGCCTGGCGCTGGCGGCAATCCTGTGCGTGCTGCATGCCGGTTTCGGCTGGTACCGGCTGTCGTGGCCGGCCGTCGACGACGAGCGCAAGCTCATCGTGCGCATCGTTCAGCCCGCGGTCGATATGTCGCGGAAATGGGACCCGGCGGAAGAGGCAAAGGTGTTCGACGACCTCATGCGCCTCAGCGCCGAGGCGCCGGCCGAGGGCCATGCCAAGCCGCAACTCATTCTGTGGCCGGAAACCTCTGTGCCTTTCCTGTTCACCGACCGGCCCGATGCCTTGGCCGCTATCGGCGCGATGCTCACGGAGGGCCAGATGCTGCTGGCCGGAGCAGTGCGCGCCGAAGGCGACGGGAAACAAACGGCGACGATCTACTACAATTCCGTGGTAGCAATCGACGCCGGCGGCGAAATCGTGAATGCGGTGGACAAGATTCATCTCGTCCCTTTTGGGGAATACCTACCCTTTTCTGATGTTCTCGATCGCATCGGCCTCAAGCAGATCGTCGCCGGACCTATGAATTTTGCTGCGGGAACTCTTCGCAAGGCTATCGAGCTTCCCGGAGGCATCCTTGCAACCCCATTCATTTGTTACGAAATCATTTTTCCGGACCTTGTGGCCGTTGACGTTGCATCCAGTGATATTATTGTGAATGTCACAAACGACGCATGGTTTGGAAATACGCCTGGTCCCTACCAGCATTTCCGTCAGGCGCAGGTCCGGGCCGTAGAGACAGGACTGCCGGTCGTGCGTGCTGCGAACACGGGAATTTCCGGTACTGTCGATGCGAGTGGGCGTGTGATCGACGCCTTGGCTATCGACGCGCATGGCTATTTCGATGTCGATCTCCCGATGCCCGCGCGGGAGGGTCGGCAGGCATTGCCACGTGGCGTCATCGGCCTTGCGATCGTTGCTCTGTTCGGGCTGATCGCGGCTGCCGCCATGGCTTTGCGGCGCGTCAGTTCGAATTGACAGACTGTATATTAGAAACTCATACTGTAATCGATCCGTCATGGCTTTAACCGGCACGCCATGCTCCGGAGAGGAACCGCCATAAGAACAATCAGCCGCGGAACGGCGAGGAAAAAATGAACGGCAAAGAGAACAAGAAAAAACCGAACCCGACAGACATTCATGTCGGCAGCCGGATTCGCCTTCGCAGGAACATGCTCGGCATGAGCCAGGAGAAGCTGGGCGAGACCCTCGGCATCACCTTCCAGCAGATCCAGAAATACGAGAAGGGCACCAACCGCGTCGGCGCCAGCCGCTTGCAGGCGATCTCCGAGATTCTCGGGGTGCCGGTGTCCTTCCTGTTCGAGGATGCGCCTGGGCACGAAAGCGCCGCGCGGGGGTTCGCGGAAGACTCTTCCGCGACGCTCGCACTCGACTTTGCCACCAGCACCGAAGGTCTGCAGTTGAACCGTGCCTTCGTGCGGATCGCCGACCCCAAGGTGCGCCGCAAGATCACCGAGCTGGTCAAGGCGCTGGCGGCCGACGAGGCAGAGTAGGCGCGCGAGCAGTCTACCGCTCAACTGCTTCCGGTTGTCTCCCCTGCGTTGTTGAAACACCGACGCAATGCCTCGCCCTGTCTGATGGACAGGCGGCGTCCAATCCCTTTATCCTCCTCTGGCGCAGCCATGGGGGAGCATGTTTTGACCATCGCCATGACGCCGTCATTGTTCAAACAACTGGTCGTGGCGAGCCTTGCCGTTCCCGTCGTCGGCATGGCCATCGATCTCGTGCGGTCGCCTGCTGCTCCCAGTGACGGACCTCCCACGATGTACGACGGTATTTTGGTGGGGCTTGGCCTTGCCTACCTCGTGGCTGCAGTCGCCGCGACCATCGGCCTTTGCTTTTTTGCACGATGGTCGAGGCCCACTGTTCTTTGGCTCACGGTGTTCGAGGTTGTGATGATTGTTTTCGACGGCCCCGACCTCCATCAAACCGACGCGTTGGCCGAAGCATTCTATCACCTGTCCACGCTCCTTGCCGGCGCGGTGCTCGCAGCCGCATACTGGTCACCCGTCAGCCGGCTGTTCGAACCGGGAAGCGCCGAGGCGGATTTGATGGACGTCTTCAGTTAGCGGCGACGCCATCGGGTTCGGCCCGCCGGTCGGGTGATCGCGATGCCCGCCCATTGCCGCAACAAGTCGATCTTGGCTGTTCCACCCAAGTCAAGGCATCTAATTTCAAGCTGGCGCACCTCGCCGCTTCAACGCGGGCTTGACGCCCTGCATCCCGCTTGGCTATCCGGTTGCGGCTTCGGCATCCTGCCGGACAGGCCTTTCAAGAGGGGACACCCGTGGCGCGCCAGAACTATCTCTTCACCTCGGAATCCGTTTCGGAAGGGCATCCCGACAAGGTATGCGACCGCATCTCCGACGAAATCGTCGATCTGGTCTATCGCGAGGCCAAGAAGTCCGGGATGAACGCTTGGGACGTGCGCGTCGCCTGCGAGACCCTGGCCACCACCAACCGAGTCGTGATTGCCGGCGAGGTGCGCGTGCCGAAGTCCCTGCTCAAGCAGGACAAGGATGGCAACATCCTGGAGGACGCCAAGGAATTCCCGATCATCAACCCCTCGAAATTCAAGTCGGCGGCCCGCAAGGCCATCCGCGCCATCGGCTACGAGCAGAGCGGCTTCCATTGGAAGACGGCCAAGATCGATGTGCTGCTGCACGGCCAGTCGGCCGACATCGCCCAGGGTGTCGACAACGCTGCCGACAAGCAGGGTGAAGAGGGCGCCGGCGACCAGGGCATCATGTTCGGCTACGCCTGCAAGGAGACGCCGGACCTGATGCCGGCGCCCATCTACTACTCGCACAAAATCCTTGAACTGCTGGCCGCCGCGCGCCACGAGGGCAAGGGCGAGATCGGCAAGCTCGGGCCTGACGCCAAGAGCCAGGTGACCGTGCGCTACGAAAACGGCAAGGCAGCGGAGGTCACCCAGATCGTGCTGTCCACCCAGCATCTCGACGATAGCTGGGATTCGAAAAAGGTGCGCCAGGTCGTCGAACCCTATATCCGCGAGGCGCTTGGCGACCTGAAGATCGCCGAAGACTGCAACTGGTACATCAACCCGACCGGAAAATTCGTGATCGGCGGTCCCGACGGCGACGCCGGCCTGACCGGCCGAAAAATCATCGTCGACACCTATGGCGGCGCGGCCCCGCATGGCGGCGGAGCCTTCTCCGGCAAGGACACCACAAAGGTCGACCGTTCGGCCGCCTATGCGGCGCGTTATCTCGCCAAGAACGTCGTCGCCGCCGGGCTGGCCGACCGCTGCACCATCCAGCTTTCCTACGCCATCGGCGTGGCTCAGCCGCTGTCGGTCTACGTCGACCTGCACGGCACCGGCAAGGTGGACGAGGCCAAGCTTGAGGATGCGCTGCGCCATGTCATGGACCTGTCGCCGTCCGGCATCCGCAAGCACCTCGACTTGAACAAGCCGATCTACGCGAAGACGTCCTCCTACGGCCACTTCGGCCGCAAGCCTGGCCGCGACGGGTCGTTCTCTTGGGAAAAGACCGACCTGGCGAAAGCGCTCAAGCAGGCGCTCGCGGCCTGACCGCGACCGAACGGTCATGACCGGCTCCGAAAGGCCGAGCCGCTCCACCGAAGGTTTCTTCGGTAGGCGGCGCGGCCGGCCCGTTGGGTCGCAGCAGGCTGTTGCGCTGAGCACTGGCCTGGAACGATACCGGCTCGACCTTTCCGTCCCCTGCCCCGCCGGCCCGGCCGCGCTCTTTCCGATCCCGGTTGCGGCGATCCGCCTTGAGATCGGTTTCGGCGGAGGGGAACATCTCCTGCATGCGGCAACCGCCGAACCGGGCGTCGGCTTCATCGGCGTCGAGCCCTTCGTCAACAGCATGGCGAAATTGCTGGCGCGGGTCGAGGCGGAGCCCCGTCCGAACCTGCGCGTCTATGACGACGACGCCATCCGCGTTCTGGACTGGCTGCCGCCCGCCTGCCTCGACCGCATCGATCTTTTCTATCCGGACCCCTGGCCCAAGAAAAAGCATTGGAAGCGGCGCTTCGTCAGCCGGGTCAATCTCGACAGGTTTGCCCGCGTGCTGAAAAGCGGCGGGCTGTTCCGCTTCGCTTCCGACATCGACACCTATGTCAACTGGACGCTGCTCCATTGTCGGGCGCATCCGGATTTTTCCTGGCTGGCGACCGAAGCTGCGGACTGGCACCAGCCCTTTGCCGGCTGGCCGGGCACCCGTTACGAGGCGAAGGCGCTGCGCGAAAACCGCCGGCCGGCCTATCTGACTTTTCGGCGGGCGTGATCCTCCGCGTCACGTCAATCGGTGCCGAATGGACGTCGCCGTCAACGCGGAACCCGGAAAGAAGCCGTTGCGGCAAGCCCGCAAGGGGTCTTCGTCAGGTCAAATTTGCTTTTTCAGATTATTTTTCGGGCAAGCTACTGAAATCATTGAATTTTCAGAACATGCCGAGGCAAGTAGAAATCGATTACCGGGCCGCCTGCGGAACATTGCCTGCTTCGCCGTTTGCCGGCACACTTTCCGAAAAAGCCTGCGGAAACAACACTCTCACCTTGAGCCCCTTGCCACCCCCGGGCTGCAACAGGCTGAGCGACCCGCCGAACAGCGCCGCGATCTCCTCGACGATCGGCAGGCCGAGCCCTGCCCCCGGTTTTGCCTTGCCGCCGCCCCTGGCAAAGCGCCTTCGCACCAGCACGATCTCTTCCGCCGAAAGCCCCGGCCCGTTGTCCTCGACCTCCAAAACAACGCCGGCGTCACGGCAAACCCGCACCGTCACCTCGGCCCCGGAGCCGGCGTAAGTTATTGAATTGTCGATCAGATTCCGGACAAGTTCGCCGATCAGCAGCGCATCGGCGCGGATGGACAGCGGCTCGTCGCCCTCAAAGCCGAGGTCGATGCCGGCGGCATTGGCGCGCATGATGTGATCGGTTGTCACGTCCCGTGCCAGTGCCGCAAGATCGAGCGATTCCAAGGCCTTGAGCTTTTCGGACGATGCCGCGTCGATCTTCGCCAGCAGCAGAAGCTGCGCCAGAACACGCTCGGCATGCGCCACCGCCTCGTCGCCGGCCCGCGCCGCCTCTCTCGCTTCAGCCAGCGAGCCGGCGCGTCCCGCGAGGGCGAGCTGGGTCCGGATGATCGCCATCGGCGTGCGAAGCTGGTGGCTGGCGTTTCCGGTGAAGTGCCGCATCGCCTCCAGGGCCGAATTCAGTCGTGCCATGAAGGAGTTAACGGTGTCGACCAGGCCGTGCACCTCCTGTGGGACCACTTGCTCGATCGGCTTCAGATCGTCCGGGCTGCGTTCGGCGATGGCATCCCGCAACCGGTAGAGCGGCCGCAGCGAAGCGCTGACCGCGAACCAGACGATCAGCGCAGCGCCCGCGATCAGCACGCCCAGCCTCAGCGCCGAGCGGATCAGGATCGCCCGCGCGAGTTGGCTGCGCGCGATCGTCGTTTCGGCCACCGTCACCACGAACGGGATCGAATTGGTGCCGGTCGAGGCCGAGCGCGCCAGCACGGCCAGCCGGATCGGTTCGCCCCGGAACGTGGAATCCGCGTAAGCCGTTGTTTCCCTTGTCACGCCGTCGATGGTCGGCAAGGTCTCGTAACCGGTGATGAAGGTGCCCGGCGGCCCGTCGACGCGATAGAAGACGCGATCCTGCGCGGCCGAGGTGAGCATTTCCAGAGCGACATACGGGATGTCGACTTCGAGCGTGGCGTCCTCGCCGACCACCACACGCTCGGCGATCGCCAGCGCCGACCCCGCCAGAACCCGGTCGGATACGGTGTTGGCGGTGGCGACTGCCTCGCGATAGGTGTCAACCAGCGCCAGCAACCCAACCAGCACCAGCGGAGCCAGCAGCCAGGCCAGCAGCCGGCGGCGGAGCGAATAGGCCGGGCGCTCCGTCATCCCAGCGGCTTCGACAATTCGAGATAGTAGCCGATTCCGCGCGCCGTCCTCACCGTAAGTCCGTACGGTGCAAGGCGCTTGCGCAGCCGGCTGACATATTGCTCGATCGCGTTGGCGCTGAGATCGTCGTCGAAGCCGGCCAGGGACTCGATGATCGCCTGTTTCGGAACGACCTTTCCCGAACGCAGGAAAAGCGTCTCCAAAAGACTGCGCTCGCGGGCCGGAAGATCGATCGGCGCGCCGCCGGCCGAAAACGAGCGGGCATTGAGGTCGAAAGTCACCTCGCCCACCGAAACGGTCGTGGCCTTCAGCCCGACGCGGCGGCGCAGCAGCATGCGGACACGAGCTTCCAATTCGTCCACGTCGAAAGGTTTTGTCATGTAGTCGTCGGCGCCGAGATCGAGGCCGCGAACCCGATCGTCGAGCTGGCCGCGCGCCGAAAGGATCAGCACGCTGGCGCCGTCCTGCCTCGCCCGCAGCGCGCGCAACACGTCCAGCCCGTCCATATCAGGCAGGTTGAGGTCGAGAACGACGAGGTCGAAGCGCTCGGCGGCGAGCACGGCCATCGCGGCCGCACCGTCCGCGACCGCGTCGACGGCATAGCCGCCGCCCCTCAGCACCGTCGCCAGGCCGCGCGCAAGCGCCGGGTTGTCCTCGACTACCAGAATGCGCATCCGCCCTCCTGGCATTACATTAGCCAGCGTCGGAAAGGTTGTGAACATCGCAGACGTCGGGCATGTTTGCTTGCCATGCGCCTCGCCACAGGCATTGTTGCCCTCCTCCTCACCACCGCTTCGGCGCTTGCCGACCCGCTGGATTTCCCGGCGCTCGACGGCAATGCCCAGGCGCGGGTTCTGACGGTCTATTCGTCGCTCGACACGCCGATCGCCAAACCGATGATCGCCGGGTTCCAGAAGGCCAATCCCGACGTGGCGCTGCGCTACGAGGAGATGCTGACCAGCGACATCTACGACCGCATCGTCGCCGAGACGGACGCCGGCCGGAAGACCGCCGACTTCGCCTTCTCCTCGGCCATGGACCTGCAAGTTAAACTCGCCAATGACGGCTATGCGCAGCAGAGCGACCTGCCGGGCAGCGCACGCTGGCCGCGCTGGGCGAACTGGCGCAACACCGCCTATGCACTCACCTTCGAGCCGGCCGTCTTCGTTTATCACAAGCCGAGTTTCCGCGACGCACCCCCGCCGGCGACGCGCGGCCAGTTCGTCGACTATCTCAAGGCGCAGGGCGACCAGGTGTTCGGCCGCATCGCCACCTATGACATCGAGCGCTCCGGCGTCGGCTTCATGTTCCTGTCCCGCGACCAGGAGCAGTTTCCCGACATCTGGTCGGTGGTGCGTGCCATGGGCGGGGCCGGCGTGAAACTCTATTCGACCAGTTCGGCCATTCTCGAACGCATCGCCGACGGTCGCTTCGTGCTCGGCTACAACATTCTGGGCTCCTATGCCGCCGATTGGGCCGCTCACAATCCGGATGTCGGCATCATGCTGCCGGAGGACTATACGATCGTCATGTCGCGTATCGGCCTGGTGCCGAAGGCGGCCAACGCGCCCGACCTCGGCCGCAAATATCTCGACTATTTCATGTCGGACGAAGGCCAGAGCGTCATGGCGCGCGAACTGCACATCGCTGCCGTCAACCCCGACATTTCCGGCGAGAATACCGCCAACTCGATGCAGGAGGCGATCGGCGGCCAGTTGCGCCCCGTGCCCGTCACACCCGGCCTGATGGTTTATCTCGACCAGGTGAAAAGGCAGCGGCTGATCAAGCGCTGGAACGAGGCGTTGCGCGGGCAGTAGAATTGCCCGGCAATGTCGGGCATGATCGGCTCTTGGCGTCAGCTAAATGACAGCTTGGCGCTGTAACGTGGTTCCCCAGTTGCCGTGGAGGCGGCAGGCTGAGGGCCTGCGTAAACCTTGGACGGCAAAAGGGGTTCGGGAGGACTTCGCAACATCTCATCGCGGGCTTTGGCCCGGCGACGCGGAACCGGTTCACAAGGCCGGGTCTTGTTCCGTCATCGGCGTGGAGACATCCATGCCGATCCGGCAACGAAAATGCCATTTCGGCGCGGCCGCGCATCGCGGTCACGCAATACCAAGGAGGAAATTCGGTGAAACATTTCGTCTACGCAACGCTTCTGACCGGGCTTCTCGCCCTGCCGGCGCAGGCCGCGGACTATAAGATCCTGGCACCCGCCGCCCCCGGCGGCGGCTGGGACCAGACGGCGCGCTCGATGCAGGCCGCCCTTCAGGACGAAGGCATTTCCGGCAATGTGCAGGTCACCAACGTGCCTGGCGCCGGCGGAACGATCGGCCTTGCGCAGTTCGTCAACCAGGCGAACGGCGACCCGACCCAGCTCATCGTCGGCGGCTACGTCATGGTCGGCGCTATCCTCACCAATGCATCGCCGGTGACGCTCGAGCAGGTGACGCCGATCGCCCGCCTGACCGGCGAATACGAGGCGATCGTCGTACCGGCCGCCTCCGACATCAAGGACATGGCCGGCCTGGTCGAGAAGCTGAAGGCCGATCCCGGCGCAGTCTCCTGGGGCGGCGGCTCGGCCGGCGGCACCGACCACATTACGGCAGGGCTGATCGCCAAAGCGATCGGCGTCGATCCGACCAAGGTCAACTACATCGCGTTTTCCGGCGGCGGCGAAGCGCTGGCCGCGATTCTCGGCAATCAGGTTACGGTCGGTATCTCCGGCTACGGCGAGTTCGCCTCACAGATCCAGGCCGGCACGTTGCGCATCATCGGCATCTCCAGCGACGAGCGCGTTCCCGGCATCGACGCGCCGACCTTCAAGGAAGGCGGCGTCGACGTGTCGATCCAGAACTGGCGCATGGTCGCCGCCGCGCCCGGCATTTCCGCCGAGCAGAAGGCCGCGATCCTGGCAGATATCGAGAAGCTGAACGGCTCGGCCGCTTGGACGAAGACGCTGGCCGACAAGGGCTGGGCGAACACGTACCTCGCCGGCGACGCCTTCACCGAGCAGCTCAAGAAGGACACCAACGCCACCGGCGCGATCCTCAAGGACATCGGCCTGGTCAAATGAGCCTCAACGGCGGACCGAGAGAGGAGCGCCGTCCCGACCGGGCGGCGCTCATCATAGCCATCGTCCTGGTGCTTGCCGGGCTCGGCATGGGCTGGGGAACCTTTGCGTCGGGCGGCGTTTCGATGAACACGCCGGTCGGGCCGAAGACCGTACCCTACATCATCGCCGGAGCGCTGGTCCTGCTCGGTCTCCTGACGGCGGTTGCGGCCATGCGCGGCGACTTTCCCGAGCGCGAGCGGCAGGACTTTCCGCCCATGCTATGGATCATCGGCGGGCTCGCGGTGCAGTTGCTGACGATGAAAAGCATCGGCTTCTCGATCGCCACCGGCCTGCTTTTCGCTGCCACAGCGAAGGGCTTCGGCAAGGGCCCGCTGTGGAAGACGATCCCGATCGGCATCGTCTTTTCCTTCGCGGTCTGGCTGCTGTTTGCCAAGGGCCTGCAATTGACCCTGCCGGCCGGCCCGCTCGAACGGCTCTTCTAGAGAGATCAAAATGAACACGTTCGAACTGCTTGGCCAGGGTCTGCTCACCGCCCTGCAATGGTCGAACCTGCTCTACGCCCTGATCGGCGTGACGCTGGGTACCGCCGTCGGCGTACTGCCCGGCATCGGGCCGGCGCTGACCGTGGCGCTGCTCCTGCCCGTCACCTACAAGCTCGACCCATCGGGCTCACTGATCATGTTCGCCGGCATCTATTACGGCGGCATGTATGGCGGGTCGACGACCTCGATCCTGCTCAACACGCCCGGCGAAAGCGCCTCGATCGTCACCGCGCTGGAGGGCAACAAGATGGCGCGCGCCGGACGCGGCGGACCGGCGCTGGCAACGGCCGCGATCGGGTCTTTCGTGGCCGGCCTGCTGGCGACGCTCGGGCTCGCCTTCATCGCGCCGTCCGTGGTGAGTTTCGCGCTGTCTTTCGGTCCCTCGGAATATTTCGCGCTGATGCTGCTCGCTTTCATGACGGTTTCGGCCGCCTTCGGCGATTCGACGCTGCGCGGCCTGACATCGCTGGTGATCGGCCTTGCGCTCGGCCTCATCGGCATCGATCAGTTGACCGGTCAGGCACGGCTGACCATGGGCCTTCCGAACCTCTTCGACGGCATTTCGGTGACGACGCTGGCAGTGGCGCTGTTCGCTATCGGCGAGACGCTGGCAGTTGTAGCAACCCACGCCTTCGGCGGCGAAAAGGTGGAGGCGATCAAAGGCTCTGTGATGATGACCAAGGAAGACTGGAAGCGGTCCTGGGTGCCGTGGCTGCGCGGCACGGCGATAGGCTTCCCGATCGGCGCCATGCCGGCCGGCGGCGCGGATGTGTCGTCCTTCCTGTCCTACTCGGCGGAACGCAATTTCTCGAAACATCCGGAAGAATTCGGCAAAGGCGCCATCGAGGGCGTCGCGGGGCCGGAAGCCGCAAACAACGCCTCCGCCGCCGGCACGCTGGTGCCGCTGCTGACGCTCGGCCTGCCGACCACGGCGACGGCGGCGATCATGCTCGCCGGATTCCAGCAGTTCGGACTTCAGCCCGGACCGCTGCTGTTCGCCACCAACGCGCCGCTGGTCTGGGGGTTGATCGCCAGCCTGCTGGTCGCCAATTTCATGCTTCTGGTATTGAACCTACCGCTGATCGGGCTGTGGGTGAAACTGCTCACCATTCCGCGGCCGTGGCTCTATGCCGGCATTCTGGTTTTCGCCACGCTGGGCACGATCGGCGCCGACGGCTCGACATCCTATATCGGGCCGGTGCCGATCTCGTTCGGGCTGGGGCTGCTGCTCGCTTTCGGCGTACTCGGCTATCTTCTGCGGCGGTTCGGCTATCCGATAGCACCGGTGGTCGTCGGTCTCATCCTCGGTCCCATGGCGGAGAAGAGCCTGCGGCAAGCCTTGCAAATCAGCCAGGGCAATCCGATGACGCTGTTCCATTCCTGGATCGCGGTCGTGCTCTGGCTGCTGGCGCTGACGGCCGTTCTGCTGCCGCTGTATCTGCGCTATCGCGGCAAGGGCAAAGTGCTGACGCAGTTCGGCACCGACGAGGACTAACCCTCGCTCACCTGGCGGAAAAGCCTGTTACTGGCCGATTCGACGGAACTGCTCAGGATCGATGCCGAGCGTGCGCAGGTCGCGAGCGGCCGGCTGGCGGCCACGTTCGACCGCAGATGCGGCCGCGACAGCGCTGCCGAAGATCTCAATGAATTCGCCTATGGTCCGGCGGGTGCGGGTCGACATTGTCTTGTCCTTTCGCATTGTGCGATGCAACAAAGATAATATCGCCCGTGCGAAGACAGTAGGGGCCGGACCGCAAGGCAGGCATGCGCGGACAGCACATCTGTATGAGAACGTAGCCAGCTCGGTACGGTCTCAATTTCACCCGCTGTTCACAAATTCATAGGCCGACGCGTTGGTGGTTGAAAATGCCCCTCGCATGGTTTATCTGATCCCTAAATTCTTGGTCGGTATGACGAAGAGTGGGTCCTCCCGGTCCCGCTCTTTTTTATTACCCGGGCCGCTGGAGATTAAATGACGGCCGAACAAGGCGCACAGGACGACCGGATCATCCGCGAAAGCGGCACCGAAGCGCGGGTCGCGGCGATCATCGCGCCGGTGCTGCGCGCGACCGGTTTCCGCCTCGTGCGGGTGCGGCTGATGGGCCAGAACGGCCTGACCTTGCAGATCATGGCGGAGCGCGAGGACGGCACCATGACGGTCGAGGATTGCGAAGAGGTCAGCCGCGCGATTTCGCCGGCGCTGGACGTGGATGATCCGATCGATAAGGCGTATCATCTGGAGGTTTCGTCGCCCGGCATCGACCGGCCGCTGGTGCGCAAGTCGGATTTCGTCACCTGGACCGGACATCAGGTGAAGATGGAAACCTCCATCCTTGTCGCCGAGCGCAAGCGCTTCAAGGGCAAGATCGCCGAGGCGGGCGAGACCGACGTGCTGATCGAGCGGGACATGCCCGCCTACGGCGTCGAGCCGACGGTGCGGGTGCCTTACGAGGCCATCGGCGAGGCGCGGCTGGTGCTGACCGACGACCTCATCCGCGACGCGCTGTCGAAGGACAATCGGGCCCGCAAGGAAGCGCGCAAGCGCCGCGGCGAGACCGACGAAGAAGACACAACGGAAAATGAATGAGCACCCGGCATAGCCGGCGAAGTTCAGGGAGATAAAAATGGTAGTCAGTGCGAACAGGCTGGAGCTGCTGCAGATCGCCGACGCGGTCGCGCGCGAGAAGTCGATCGACAAGGGGATCGTGATCGCCGCCATGGCGGACGCGATCCAGAAGGCGGCGCGCTCGCGCTACGGCCAGGAGACCAACATCCGCGCCGACATCAATCCCAGCACCGGCGAGATGAAGCTGCAGCGGCTGATGGAAGTGGTCGAAACCGTCGACGACTATGCGACGCAGATCGCGCTGTCCTCGGCGCGCGAACGCAACCCCGACGCCGAGCTCGGCGACTTCATCGCCGAGCAGCTGCCGCCGATGGATTTCGGCCGTATCGCCGCCCAGTCGGCCAAGCAGGTCATCGTGCAGAAGGTACGCGAGGCCGAGCGTGACCGGCAGTTCGACGAATATAAGGACCGCATCGGCGAGATCGTCAACGGCACGGTCAAGCGCGTCGAATACGGCAACGTCATCGTCGACCTCGGCCGCGGCGAGGCGATCATCCGCCGCGACGAGCTGATCCCGCGCGAGAACTACAAGTACGGCGACCGCGTGCGCGCCTATGTCTATGACGTCAGGCGCGAGCAGCGCGGCCCGCAGATTTTCCTCAGCCGCACCCACCCGCAGTTCATGGCGAAGCTGTTCACCATGGAAGTGCCGGAAATCTATGACGGCATCATCGAGATCAAGTCGGTCGCCCGCGACCCGGGCTCGCGCGCCAAGATCGCCGTGATCTCGCGCGATTCGTCCATCGATCCGGTCGGCGCCTGCGTCGGCATGCGCGGTTCTCGCGTGCAGGCGGTGGTTGCCGAACTGCAGGGCGAGAAGATCGACATCATCCCGTGGTCGCCTTCGGCCGCCTCCTTCATCGTCAACGCGCTGCAGCCGGCGGAAGTCGCCAAGGTTGTGCTCGACGAGGACGCCGAGCGCATCGAGGTGGTGGTTCCCGACGACCAGCTTTCGCTGGCGATCGGCCGCCGCGGCCAGAATGTGCGGCTTGCCTCGCAACTCACCGGCTGGGATATCGACATCCTGACCGAGCAGGAAGAATCGGAGCGCCGCCAGAAGGAATTCGTCGAGCGCTCGAAGCTGTTCATGGACGCGCTCAACGTCGACGAGATGGTCGGCCAGGTGCTGGCGTCGGAAGGTTTCACCAGCGTCGAGGAAGTGGCCTATGTCGATGCCGACGAGATTTCGTCGATCGACGGCTTCGACGAGGACACGGCCGGCGAGATCCAGTCGCGCGCCCGCGACTATCTGGAGAAGATCGAGGCCGAGCACGACGCCAAGCGCAAGCAGCTCGGCGTCCAGGACGAGTTGCGCGAAATCCCGGGCATGACCACCGCCATGATGGTGACGCTCGGCGAGGACGGCGTGAAGACGGTCGAGGATTTCGCCGGCTACGCCGTCGACGACCTCGTCGGCTGGAAGGAGCGCAAGGACGGCGAGACCAAGATATTCCCCGGCGTTCTGGCCAATCACGAAGTGTCGCGCGCCGACGCCGAACAGATGGTGCTTGCGGCGCGGCTGAAGGCAGGATGGATCACCGAGGACGAACTCGTCGCCGAGGAAGCCGCCGAGCCGGCGGATGCATGAGGTGACCCATCGCCAGTCCCCTCGACGAGATGAACGATCGCACCTGCATCGTTTCGCGCGAACGGCGCGAGCCGGATGAACTGATCCGGTTCGTCGTCGGTCCCGACGGCGCGGTCGTTCCAGACCTCAAGAGAAAACTGCCCGGCCGCGGTTGCTGGGTGAGCGCCGACCGCCTACATGTGGAGAAGGCGGTCGCGAAGAATTCCTTTGCGCGTGCCTTCAAACGGCAGGTCGACGTTTCCCCTCATCTCGCAGACCAGGTCGACCAGATCATGGTGAAGTCTGCGCTGGGCGCCGTCGGTCTCGCAAGAAAGGCCGGAGCGGTTGCATTGGGCGCCGCGAAGGTCGACAATGCGGTGCGTAGCGGCGAAGCGCTCTGCGTGCTCCATGCCACGGATGCGTCTCAGGACGGCGTCCGCAAGATTACCCAGGCCAGGCGGGCGACAGCCCATCTCGGCGGACCGGAAATCCATGCCTATAAACTTTTTTCGGAAGCCGAATTGAGTTTGGCATTGGGCGGGACAAATGTGATACATGCTGCCGTTCTCGCTGAGGAGGCGGGAAAGGCGGCAGAAAAGCGTCTCATGGCGCTCGACCGCTACCGGGGCGGCTCCCCGGAAGATCAGGCGATGTTTGCGGCGATCGCCGAAGACGAGACAGCCGCAGAGGATATGGAATGAGCGATACGAAATCCGGCGACGACAATACGTTGACCGTCAACACCAAGAAGACGCTGAGCCTGAAACCGGCCGGCGTCACGCAGGGCATCGTGCGCCAGAATTTCTCCCATGGCCGCACGAAGCAGGTCGTCGTCGAAACCAAGAAGCGCAAGTTCTCGATGCCGGGCGATCGCCAGGAACCGGCGCAGGCTCCGGTGTTGACGCCACGGCCGCAGCAGCAGCCGGCGCCCGCTCCGGCAGCAGCCGCTGCTCCGCAGCCGGTCGCTCCGAGGCCGCAGCCCACCCCGCCGCCCGTGGTCGCAAAGCCGCAGGTCGCGGCGCCAGTGGTCGCGGCTCCTCCGCCGGTGGCGGCTCCTCAACCGGCGGCACCGCCCAAGCCGCAACCCACGGTCGCCGCTCAGCCGGCCGCGCCGCGCCCCCAGCCTGCTCCGCAAGCTCCGGTGGCCGCCAGGCCGCAGCCGGTTGGGTCACGTCCTCAGCCGACCGGACCGCGTCCCCAGTCACCCTCCTCGCGTCCCCAGGCACCGGCGCCGCGCCCGCAGTCCGAGCGAAGCGGCATGGTGCTGAACGAACTTTCCAGAGGCGAGATCGAGGCCCGCCGCCGCGCACTCGAAGGTTCTCATGCCCGTGAGCAGGAGGATCGCCAGCGCGCTGTTATCGAAGCCAAGCGCCGCCAGGAAGACGAAGAGCAGCGCAAGCGCGAGCGCGAGGCTTCCGCCCGCCGTCAGGCCGAGGAAGAGGCTCGCCTTCAGAAGGAAGCCGAAGCCCGCCGCCGCTCGGAGGAAGAAGCGCGCCGGCGTGCGCCGCAGTTGGAACCCAACCAGAGCGACGACGACGCCGAGGTGCGGCCGCGCGGAGGCGCGGGCGCCGGACTTCGTGGCGCACCGCCGCGCAGGCTGGCTACTCCCGAACTCGCCAAGCCGACGCGCACGCGCGGCGAGGATGACCGCCGTCGTGGCAAGCTGACCGTCAGTTCCGCGACCGGAGACGAGGATTCGCGTTCGCGCTCGCTCTCGTCGATGCGCCGCCGCCAGGAGAAGTTCAAGCGCGCCATGCATCAGGAGCCGCGCGAGAAGATTTCGCGCGAGGTCGTGCTGCCGGAGACGATCACCATCCAGGAACTGGCGCAGCGCATGTCCGAGCGCGCGGTGGACGTCGTCAAGTATTTCATGAAGCAGGGCCAGATTCTCAAGCCCGGCGACGTGCTCGACGCCGACACCGCAGAACTAGTGGCGTCGGAATTCGGCCACACGGTTCGCCGTGTCGCGGAGTCCGACATCGAGGAAGGTTTCTTCGGCGGTCCGGACAAGGACGAGGATTTGCAGCCGCGTCCGCCGGTGGTCACCATCATGGGCCACGTCGACCACGGCAAGACCTCGCTGCTCGATGCCATCCGCAACGCCAACGTCGTGTCCGGCGAGGCGGGCGGCATCACGCAACACATCGGCGCCTACCAGGTCGAGAAGAACGGCCAGAAGATCACCTTTATCGACACGCCCGGCCACGCGGCCTTCACGGCGATGCGCGCCCGCGGCGCCAACATCACCGACATTGCGGTGCTGGTGGTTGCGGCCGACGATTCGGTCATGCCGCAGACCATCGAGTCGATCAGCCACGCCAAGGCGGCAGGCGTGCCGATCATCGTGGCGATCAACAAGATCGACAAGCACGAGGCGGACCCGCAGAAGGTGCGTAGCGAATTGCTGCGCCACGAAGTGTTCGTCGAATCGATGGGCGGCGAGGTGCTCGATGTCGAGGTTTCGGCCAAGACGGGCGTGGGTCTCGACAAGCTGCTGGAAGCCATCCTGCTGCAGGCCGAAGTGCTCGATCTCAAGGCCAATCCCGACCGGACCGCCGAGGGCGTGGTCATCGAAGCCAAGCTCGACAAGGGCCGCGGCCCGGTGGCCACCGTGCTGGTGCAGACCGGCGACCTCCTGGTCGGCGACATCATCGTGGCCGGCAACGAATGGGGCCGCGTCCGCGCCCTGATCGACGATCGCGGCGAAACGCTGGAAGGCGCCCTGCCCTCGCAGCCGGTCGAGATTCTCGGCCTGCAGGGCACGCCGATGGCCGGCGACCGCTTCGCGGTGGTCGACTCGGAGGCCCGCGCCCGCGAGATCACCGAGTACCGCCAGCGCAAGGCGCGCGACAAGGCTGCCGCAAGGCATGTCAGCCAGCGCGGCTCGCTGGAGCAGATGATGTCGCAGCTTCAGGCGACCGGCATCAAGGAGTTCCCGCTGGTCATCAAGGGCGACGTGCAGGGTTCGGTCGAGGCGATCATCGTCGCCCTCGAAAAGCTCGGCACCGACGAGGTGCGCGCGCGCATCGTCCACAGCGGGGCCGGCGCGATCACCGAGAGCGACATCACGCTTGCCGAGACGGCGGGCGCGGCAGTCATCGGTTTCAACGTGCGCGCCAATCCGCAGGCGCGCCAGGCGGCTGAGCAGGCCGGACTCGAAATCCGCTACTACAACATCATCTACAACCTCGTGGATGACGTGAAGGCGGCGATGTCGGGCATGCTGTCGCCGGAACGCCGCGAGACCTTCATCGGCAATGCGGAGATCCTCGAGATCTTCGACATTACCAAGCTCGGCAAGGTCGCCGGCTGCCGTATCACCGAGGGCAAGGTGGAGCGTGGCGCGGGCGTGCGCCTGATCCGCGACAACATTGTTGTCCACGAGGGCACGCTGAAGACGCTGAAGCGGTTCAAGGACGAGGTGTCCGAGGTGCCGGTCGGCCAGGAGTGCGGCATGGCCTTCCAGAACTACGAGGACATGCGCGTCGGCGACGTCATCGAATGCTTCCGCGTCGAGATGGTGACCAGGTCACTTTGATCGGTTCGCGTCCTGCGTTCAAGATTGGAGCGGCGGCATTCACCGCCGCTCTCGTCTACACAGGAGCGGCTCTGGCCGAAGTCTGCGACAAGGTTGCTCCTGACTGGAACCCGGACTTGGGGCCGGCAACCGTAGGGAGCGAAGTTTTTCAGCTTGTCGTGTCGCCGGTATACATTTCAATTCTTGGATTGGCGGGCCTGGCAATAGCGATAGCCCGTTCCTTCCTGGCCTACTTCGTCGGCACAGGGTGCGTTCTCTTCGCCATCGCCATTTTCCTGGCGGACGGGCTTGAAAACGAGATCATTCAGGCGGCTGCACGGGAAGGCTGCATAACCGGTCAGCCGGTCATGGAAACGGCTTACGCAGTGACGGGACTTTTGGCGTTGGCTGCTGGGCTGATTGCAAGAAATCGCCGGATGAGAAATTCAAGCTAAGTACTCAGCGAACTAGAAGAAGAAGAGCTTATGACCACCGGCCCATCCCAGCGCATGCTTCGCGTCGGCGAACAGGTGCGCCACGCCCTGTCCGACGTTCTCACACGCGGCGAGGTGCGTGACGACATCATCGAATCCACGGTGATCTCGATCTCCGAGGTGCGCATGTCGCCGGACCTCAAGATCGCCACCGCCTTCGTCTCGCCACTGGGTGCGGCCGACAATGACGCGGTGATCAAGGCGCTGGCGCGGAACGCAAAATTCATCCGGGGCCGGGTCTCGGGCGCGCTGCGGCAGATGCGGTCGATGCCGGAATTCCGCTTCCGCCTCGACACCAGCTACGACAACATGTCCAAGATTGATCAGCTCCTACGTTCGCCGGAAGTGGCGCGCGACCTGGCAAAAGACGAGAAAGAAGAAGACTGATGGGCCGTCGCGGCAAGAAGAAGGGCCGGCCGGTCTCCGGCTGGCTGATCCTGGACAAGCCGGTCGGCATGGGTTCGACCGAGGCTGTCGCCAAGATCAAGTGGCTGTTCCAGGCAGAGAAGGCCGGACACGCCGGCACGCTCGATCCGCTGGCGTCGGGTATGCTGCCGATCGCGCTGGGCGAGGCGACGAAGACGGTGCCCTATGTGCAGGACGGCGCGAAAGTCTACCGCTTCACCGTCGCCTGGGGCGAGGAGCGCTCGACCGACGACCTTGAAGGGCCGGTGACGAAATCGTCCGACACGCGGCCGGTGCAAGCCGACATCGCTGCGCATCTGCCGAAATACACCGGCGTGATCATGCAGACGCCGCCGCAGTTCTCGGCCATCAAGATCGCCGGCGAACGCGCCTACGACCTCGCCCGCGAGGGCGAGACGGTCGACATTCCGGCCCGCGAGGTCGAGATCGGCCGGCTGGATATCATCGAGCATTCCGGCGACCGCACTGTCTTCGAGGTCCAATGCGGCAAGGGCACCTATGTGCGCTCGCTGGCGCGCGACCTCGGCCGCGACCTCGGCTGCTACGGCCATATCGCCGAACTCAGGCGCACCGAGGTCGACCCGTTCACGCCGGAGGATTTTGTCGTCCTGACCGACCTGGAAGCGGCCGCGCCGAAGCGGGAAGAGGCCGACGCCGAGGGCGCCCGCCCGTTCGTGCCGCAGGCCGAGCGTTTCGCGGCGATCGACGCTTTTCTGGTCGATACGGGCGCGGCTCTCGACTGCCTGCCGCAGGTGGCGGTCACCGACGACGCGGCGGCAAAACTCAGGCTCGGCAATTCGATCATCCTGCGCGGCCGCGACGCGCCGGTGCAGGCGGACGAGGCCTGTGCCACCGCGCGCGGGCGGCTGGTGGCGATCGGCGAGATCGAAGCCGGCCTGTTCAAGCCGAAACGGGTTTTTGCCGGCTGACCAGGCAAGGAATGAGGAAGGACTGGCTGCGCGGCCAGTCGTCCTCGCGGTCCAAACGTCTCCGATCGTCCTCCGAGCGGTCACCTTCTCCAACGGACGAGCGATGATCCTTGCGGACAGCACGGATCGACGCCACGCCGCGAAAATTTTCGCGTTGGCCTTCGCTCCTTCGCCGTCGCGTACTGCCGCGCGGCCTCAGGACGTGTCGGGAGACTGCAGTATCCAGCAGGCAAGCCCGTGAACGACGTCCAGCACCTCGTGCACCTCATGGGTGGGTTTTCGGCGCCAGCCCGGCGGGCGGCCGGGTTTCAGCGGCTCTATCCGCTGAAACTCGACCTTGCCGCGAGTTTCTTTGTTTCTCGCGCCTGCGGCGACATGACCTCCAGCCTGAGCAGCCGCGCTACCGGCCGCACTGTCTCGCGCAATCGCGGCGTCACGAGCTTCCCTCCTCCGCGCAAGCACGACATCGCGCCGCGCCTTCCAGCGGGCAAAACGTCTTGCCTGGCCCGGCAGATCGTCCAGGGCGGCAGCCAGCGCTTGCAGTCGGAGCGCCAGACGCTCCGCGTTTATCGGATCACGAGGCGATGGCGGTCGTGGAAAGGAAGATGGATCGGCGACGCCGGGAAACAGGATGCGCGGCACGCTGTGCGCGGGCTGGTAGCGGCGCTGGACGCGGAACGGGTCTCGCAGCGGATCGAGCAGCGGCAGGCTGAGCCGTTTCGGGCGGGCGGCGCGGATTTCCGCGGCCCGCCTGGCGGCTGCGGCACGCCTGAGATCGTCGCGCGACAGGGTGACGGCGATGCCGAAGCCGCGCAGCAGCGGTTCCGGGTTTTTCGGTTTCGGCTTTCGGGGTCGCAGCGGCGGTAGGGTCACCACCAGCCCGCGCGCGGCCACGATGATCAGGCGGCGCGCTGCCGCTTCGGCCGGACGCAGCAGTCTGAGAACGGCGCGGTGGAGACGGCGGGGAAGGGTAAGTGCCGGGGACAGTTTACTTTTTTCCGCCCGCGCCCGCCTTGAAGCGGCCGCGCCCTTCCGCGGAAAGAAAAAAAACTGTCCCCCAGCGCCAGGCTGCTCAGCGCCAGGCTCGCCAGCGCCCAACCCGGCACCGGCGTCGTGCCCGGCTGCATCACCAGGCGTGACGACCGCACCCAGCCCGGCCATGGCGACGAGCATGGCGAGGATTTGCCTCAGCGCCTCCCGGTTCTTCTCGATCGCCGCATTCCAGTCCATCGCCAACACAGCCGTTTCCTTTTCCGACACGGTCGGAGAGGATTATCGGCGAGGTCGGGAGGGGCGGGGAAAGCTTTCGGGAAAATATTCCTGACGGATGCTGACATGCGCGGGCTTTCCTGCCCCGAAACCCACACGATGCAAGGGGTATGGCTTTTGCCAGAAAATTGCACTATATGCGCGCCATCGCACAAAAACGAGCGATGCTAACGGCCCCTGCTGGACGACATCCCGGCTGAGGGCATCCCGTTTCCTCCAGATACAAGGAAAAACGCGATGTCGATCACTGCTGATCGCAAGAAAGAACTTATGACGGAATACGCGACCAAGGCGGGAGACACCGGGTCCCCCGAAGTCCAGGTCGCCATTCTCTCGGAGCGGATCAAGAACCTGACCGAGCACTTCAAGGGCCATGTGAAGGATAACCATTCCCGCCGCGGCCTGCTCGCTCTGGTGTCGCAGCGCCGCCGCCTGCTCGACTATCTGAAGGGCAAGGACGAAGGCCGCTACGCGACGCTGATCGAAAAGCTCGGCTTGCGCCGCTGACGAACTGACCGGCGGGCTTTTTGACGAAGCCCGCCGGTCGCGCATTCGGGCATCGCGCAGGCGATACCCGCCGGATTGCCGCAAAGGCAGCTCACGCCGCCGGAAAAGCGATCCGACCGACGGGACGGTTCCGAGGGCGGAACCGCACCGCCCATGGACCGGTCATGGGGCAGGATTACAGGATGCCCGGAGACGCCCGCTCGTCGACAAACCGGACCTCCCGCTGTCTTGCCCGTGGCTCGTCCGACACGAAGCCAATAGGGGGCGCGCCGCCGGCAATGGGGCCGGAGCGGCGCCGCCCGCACAGCAAGGACAAGACATGTTCAATCATCACAGAGTAGAAATCGAATGGGCAGGCCGCCCGCTGATCCTGGAGACGGGCAAGATCGCCCGCCAGGCTGACGGCGCGGTGCTTGCCACCTATGGCGAGACCGTGGTTCTGGCCACCGTCGTCTCCGCCAAGGAGCCGAAGCCCGGCTTCGACTTCTTCCCGCTCACCGTCAATTATCAGGAAAAGACCTATGCCGCCGGCAAGATCCCAGGCGGCTACTTCAAGCGTGAAGGCCGTCCGAGCGAGAAGGAGACGCTGGTCTCCCGCCTGATCGACCGCCCGATCCGCCCGCTCTTCGCCGACGGCTACAAGAACGACACCCAGGTCGTCGTCACCGTCATGCAGCATGACCTCGAGAACGATCCGGACATCCTGTCGATCGTCGCCACATCCGCCGCGCTGACGCTTTCGGGCGTGCCGTTCATGGGCCCCGTCGGCGGCGCCCGCGTCGGCTATGTCAACGGCGAATACGTGCTCAACCCGCATATCGACGTGATGCCGGAATCCAAGCTCGACCTCGTCGTCGCCGGCACCGGCGACGCCGTGCTGATGGTCGAGTCCGAAGCGCAGGAACTGCCGGAAGACGTCATGCTCGGCGCCGTCATGTTCGGCCACAAGGGTTTTCAGCCCGTGCTCGACGCGATCATCCAGCTCGCGGAGCTGGCCGCCAAGGACCCGCGCGACCACAAGGTGACCGACCTTTCCGAGCTCGAAGCCACCATGCTCGGCCTGGTCGAGGACGAGCTGCGCGCCGCCTACAAGATCATCGACAAGCAGGCCCGCTACAACGCCGTCGACGCCGCCAAGGCCAAGGTCAAGGCGACCCTGCTGCCGGAAGGCGCCGAGCAGACCGTTTGGTCGAGCGAGCAGGTGTCGTCGGTGTTCAAGGAGTTGCAGGCCAAGATCGTTCGCTGGAACATTCTGGATACCGGCAGCCGCATCGACGGCCGCGACCTGAAGACCGTCCGCAACATCGTGTCGGAAGTCGGCGTGCTGCCGCGTACCCACGGCTCGGCGCTGTTCACCCGCGGCGAGACCCAGGCGATCGTCGTCGCCACGCTCGGCACCGGCGAGGACGAGCAGTATGTCGACAGCCTGACCGGCATGTACAAGGAGACCTTCCTCCTTCACTACAACTTCCCGCCCTACTCCGTCGGCGAGACGGGCCGCATGGGTTCGCCGGGACGCCGCGAGATCGGCCACGGCAAGCTCGCCTGGCGCGCCATCCATCCGATGCTGCCGGCCGCGGAAGCCTTCCCCTACACGCTGCGCGTCGTTTCCGAGATCACCGAGTCTAACGGGTCGTCGTCGATGGCGACGGTCTGCGGCACCTCGCTGGCGCTGATGGACGCCGGCGTTCCGCTGACCCGTCCGGTCGCCGGCATCGCCATGGGCCTGATCAAGGAAGGCGAGCGCTTCGCGGTGCTCTCCGACATCCTCGGCGACGAGGACCATCTCGGCGACATGGACTTCAAGGTGGCCGGCACCGCCAACGGCATCACCTCGCTGCAGATGGACATCAAGATCGACGGCATCACCGAGGAGATCATGAAAGTGGCGCTGGAGCAGGCCAAGGGCGGCCGCATCCACATCCTCGGCGAAATGGCCAAGGCGCTGTCGGAAGGCCGCAAGGAACTCGGCGAATTCGCGCCGCGCATCGAGGTCATGCATATCCCGACCGACAAGATCCGCGAAGTGATCGGCTCGGGCGGCAAGGTGATCCGCGAGATCGTCGAGAAGACCGGCGCCAAGATCAACATCGAGGACGACGGCACGGTCAAGATCGCTTCGTCCAACGCCAAGGAAATCGAGGCGGCGAAGAAGTGGATCCACACCATCGTGGCAGAGCCGGAAGTCGGCGAGATCTACGAGGGCACGGTCGTCAAGACCGCCGACTTCGGCGCCTTCGTCAATTTCTTCGGCCCGCGCGACGGCCTGGTGCACATCTCGCAGCTCGCCAGCGACCGCGTCCAGAAGACGACGGACGTCGTCAAGGAAGGCGACAAGGTGTGGGTCAAGCTGATGGGCTTCGATGAGCGCGGCAAGGTGCGGCTCTCCATGAAGGTCGTCGACCAGAAGACCGGCAAGGAGATCGTGCGCGAGAAGAAGGCCGAGGAAGACGCGGCCTGATCCACTCAGGTGGAAACATCTTCAAGGGCGCGATCGCAAGATCGCGCCCTTTGCATTTCCGGGAGGCTCGCCATGAGCGACATTCAGACAAGCTTGAGAAGGATCGATGTTCCGCAAAGCGACGTTGGCGCTCCTACACCGCTCGTCTTCGCCGAGGAGAATAAGCTCCTTTTCGGCTACTATGTGCAAACCCATGCTGGAAACGAGCCTTTTGATACCTGTGCGATCGTCCGCGTCGAGTCATACCTTGCGTTGAAGTTCGGTTACCCGAACGACGAGGCGATTGGTGGCCATCGCTATGCGCCGATCGGGCTGCGTCCCTGCAGCGCTTATGAGGTTCTCGATTCCGAATGGATTCGGGAGATTGTGGAAGCGAATCGGGTGCATCCACATCACTCAGACCGGATGTTCATTTCCGATCGGCATTTCATCTTCACGTTCCATGAATCCGTGCTCGAATTCATCACTAACGATGAACTGGTCATATCCCGGTCGCGTGGCGAACTGCGCGACCTCATCTATGCCGAGGCAAGTCGGCAGGCGGCAGCACGACAAGCTGAGGTTGTTCGAATTGCTGAGGACCTCATCGCCAGACGATCGAGGTCAGATGGGTAGAACTCACTGCAATGATCTTAGCTTGATCCAAGACGGTGCTCCTGAATGAGCCGCGAATCCCTCGATACCCTGTTTTATCCCTTCAATTCCGGTGCGCTGTATCCGCCTGGAAGCGATCAGCGCGTGCTGTTTCTCGGCGCGGAGCAGGGTTTCCGATTGCGGGAAGACTTTGCTGCGCGGTGGAGTCTCGTCCAAGGTTTCCGGCCTTCGTTCCGGGCGTTGCAGAATGCCGGCTGTGAAGTCTCGCCAATCTCCAAAGAAGAAAACTACGACGCCGCGCTGGTGCTATGCGGACGGCATCGCGGCGAGAACGAGTTGCGGATTGCCGATGCTATCGCGAGGACGCGGTCCGGTGGCCTGATCGTGGTGGCCGGCGGCAAGGATGACGGCATCGCGAGCGTGCGCAAACGGATGGCCGATTTGGTCGCTGTCGATGGGCATCTGCCGAAATATCATGGTATCGTCTTCTGGTTCCCGCGCCCGGATGATGGGGACGCGATTGCGCAAACGCTTCGCGACGGCGCGAAGGCTAACCTCGTAGACGGCCGCTTCCGCACGGCGCCGGGCATGTTTTCGCATGATCGCGTCGATGCCGGTTCGAAACTGCTCGCCGAAAACCTTCCCGACCAACTCTCCGGCCGCGTTGCCGATTTCTGCGCGGGCTGGGGATATCTGGCGTCGGAGATCGCCGAGCGATTTCCAAAGGTGACGGCGCTTGACCTTTACGAAGCCGATTTCGCCTCTCTCGAGGCGGCCAAGGCGAATCTCGCCGGCATCCAGTCGCCGCCGCTCCGCTTCCTCTGGCACGATCTCGCCGGCGAACCGGTGACGGAGCGTTATGACGCGATCGTCATGAACCCGCCCTTCCACACCGGGCGGCGCGCCGAACCGGAACTTGGGCAGGTCATCATCAAGACGGCGGTGAAAGCACTCAAGCCGGGCGGGCGGCTTTATCTGGTCGCCAATCGGCAGTTGCCCTACGAAAAGATGCTGGCCGGTTCGGTGTCCGAATTCAGCGAGATTGCCGGCGACCGCGCCTTCAAGGTTTTCGCGGCACGACGTTGAAGCCTGCTGTTCCGGTCGGCTCGGATCAGGCGACCTGACGGGCGCCGGCCCGACCGCCCTGCACGATCGACAGAACCGGCCTCGCGCCCAAGGGGGCCGGCCGTCCGAACAGAAAACCCTGCACTTCCTGGCAACCCGCGGCGCGCAGCATCGTCGCCTGCTTCTCGGTTTCGACACCCTCGGCGATGGTCTTCACGCCAAGTGCGCGCGACAGGCTGACGATGGTCGAAACCACGGCGTTCGAGCTGGAATCGGTCTCGATGCGGCTGATGAACGAGCGGTCGATCTTCAGCTTGTGGAACGGGAAATCGATGAGGTAGCTGAGGTTCGAATAACCCGTTCCGAAATCGTCGACGGCGACCGATATCCCCATCTCGCCCAGCCTTTTGAGCAGGACGGCCGCGTATTCGCGGTCCTGCATCATCGCCGATTCGGTCACTTCCAGTTCGAGGCGCCTGGGATCGATGCCCGAGGCGCTGACGGCGTCGGCGACCACGTCGAGAAAATCGCGGGCCATGAACTGCACGGGCGAGATATTGACGGCGACGAAGCAGCTTTCCGGCAGGTCCTTGGCGTCCTCGCAGGCCTGACGCAGCACCCATTCGCCGATCGGCACGATCATGCCGGTTTCCTCGGCGATCGGAATGAACTCATTCGGCGCGATCATGCCGCGTTCCCGGTGGTTCCAACGGATCAGCGCCTCGTAGCCGACGATGCGGCCATCGGCGAGGTCGAGCTGCGGCTGGTAGTGGAGATGGAAATCGCCGTGCTGGAATGCGGCGTGCAGCTCCGATTCCACCCATTGGCGATAATCGGCCACGCGCCCCATCTCCGGCTGAAAGACCGCCCATTCGCCGATGCCGCTGGCGCGTGCGTTCTGCAGAGCGAGGTTGGAGCGGCGCAAGATGAGCACCGGATCGACCCCGTCCTTCGGAATGGCGACGATGCCGACCGACAAGTTCACCGACTGCAGATGGGTCTTCAGCTGATAGGGTTCCATCATGCGCTCGACCAGCCTGTCGATCAGGGCTTCGAGGCGATCATCCGCCACGCGATCCGGCACCAGTATGGCGAACTCGCCCGCGCCGATGCGGCCGATGGTGACGCCGCGCGGCAGATTGTCCTTCAGCCGGGCAGTAAAGGCGCGGATCAGGTCGTCGCCCTGGCTGTAGCCGACGGAGTCGTTGATGTGCTTGAAACGGTCGATGTCGATATCGACGAGGAACATCGGCTCGCCGGTCCGCGCAGCGACGGAGGCCGCGTCGGCGATCTTGCCGACCATCGCGGCGCGGGCGAACAGACCGGTCAGCTTGTCGAATTGGGTTTCGTTGTAGATGTAACCCGCCGACTCATCGACGCCGGCGAAGAACGAGAGGGCGGAGCCGGCCGCGGCGAGGCCACACAGGGCGGCGACAATCGCGCCTACCGTATCGCCGGAAAGCCCGGCCATGTCCTGACCGAAGCCATATCGGAGGCCCCAGAAACCGAGGATGAAGCTGCAAAGGCCCGAAGCCCCAACCGTGATCAGCCTGAATATGACGCCGCGTTTTGGATGTACGGCTGACGCCATGCAGGTAAGTCCTCGATTGCCGAAAGCACTACCGCGGATGTCCTTAAAAGCCTTTCCGCCGATCGAATCAATTTTACGGAATTATGGGAACAGCGCCAGTACCACAATTGTGGATCATTCGCGGCCGATGTCATCCTTTTTCAGCTCATCGAGCGTCGGCATCGAGACGATATGGTAGCCTGAATCCACATAGTGAATTTCGCCGGTCACGCCGGAGGACAGGTCGGAAAGCAGGTAAAGCGCCGATCCGCCGACCTCGTCGAGACTCACCGTGCGCCGCAGCGGCGAATTGCGCTGCTGATAGGCGAACATGTAGCGCGCGTCCGAGATGCCGGCGCCGGCCAGCGTGCGCACCGGCCCGGCCGAAATGGCATTCACACGGATACCGCGAGGGCCAAAATCATTGGCCAGATAGCGGACGCTGGCCTCCAGTCCCGCCTTGGCGACGCCCATGACGTTGTAATTGGGCATGATGCGCACCGAGCCGGCATAGGTCAGCGTGATCATCGAACCACCGTCCGTCATCAGCGCGGCGGCGTTGCGGGCGACCTCGGTGAAGGAATAGCAGGAGATCACCATGGTACGGATGAAGTTCTCGCGGCTGGTGTCGGCATAAAGCCCTTTCAGCTCGTTCTTGTCGGAGAAACCGATGGCGTGGACGACGAAATCCAGCTTGCCCCATTCATTGCCGAGCGTTTCGAAGACGCTTTCGACCGAGGCGCTGTCCTCCACGTCGCAGGGCAGGACCAGCGAGGCTCCGACCTTTTCGGCCAGCGGCCGGACACGCCGCCCGAAGGCGTCGCCCTGATAGGTAAAAGCAAGGCTGGCGCCGCTCGCAGCCAGGCGCTGGGCAATACCCCAGGCGATCGAATGGTCGTTGGCGACTCCCATGACGAGGCCGCGCTTGCCCTGCATAAGTGGGGTCATCGTAGAGGGTCCTTGAAAAGCGAATAGCGAATAGGGAGTAGCGAATAGGGAAGAATTAGCATTCTACTCGCTATTCGCTACTCCCTATTCGCTCAACTGTAGCGTTGGAACACCAGCGTCGCATTGGTGCCGCCGAAGCCGAAGGAATTCGACAGGACGGTGTCGATCTTGGCGTTGTCGATGCGCTCGCGCACGATCGGCATGCCGTCGAATTCCGGATCGAGTTCCTCGATATGGGCGCTCTTGCCGATGAAGCCGCCCTGCATCATCAGGATCGAATAGATCGATTCCTGGACACCGGCGGCGCCGAGCGAGTGTCCGGTGAGCGATTTTGTCGAAGTGATCGCGGGCATCTTCTCGCCAAAAACCTCGCGGATCGCGGCCATCTCGCGGGAATCGCCGACCGGGGTCGATGTGCCGTGGGTGTTGATGTAGTCGATCGGCGTTTTCACGGTCGCGATTGCCTGCTTCATGCAACGGACAGCACCTTCGCCGGACGGCGCGACCATGTCGTAACCGTCGGAGGTCGCGCCATAGCCGACGATTTCGGCATAGATTTTTGCGCCCCGCGCCTTGGCGTGCTCCAGTTCCTCCAGCACCAGCACGCCCGCGCCGCCGGCGATGACAAAACCGTCGCGGTTGACGTCATAGGCGCGCGAGGCGGTGGAGGCACGGTCGTTGAACTTCGACGACATGGCCCCCATGGCGTCGAACAGGTCGGACATGGTCCAGTCGAGATCCTCGTGGCCGCCGGCAAACATCACGTCCTGCTTGCCCCACTGGATCATCTCTGCCGCATTGCCGATGCAGTGCGCCGAGGTCGAGCAGGCGGACGAGATGGAATAGTTCACGCCGTGGATCTTGAACCAGGTGGCGAGAGTGGCGGATGCCGTCGACGACATCGCCTTCGGCACGGCGAAGGGGCCGATGCGCTTCGGGCTGTTGTTCTTCAGCGTCGTTTCGGCGGCCTCGACGATCGTCTTGGTCGACGGCCCGCCGGAGCCCATAATGATGCCGGTGCGTTCGTTGGTGATATCACTCTCTTCCAGCCCCGCATCGACGATCGCCTGCTGCATGGCGACATGGTTCCATGCGCCGCCCTTGTGCAGGAAGCGCAGCGCGCGGCGGTCGATCATTTCGGTCGGGTCGAGCGTCGGCGCGCCCCACACCTGGCACTTGAAGCCGTGCTCGGCAAAAGACTCGGAAAAGCTGATGCCGGATTTGGCGTCGTGCAGGGATGCCTGCACCTCGTTGGCATTGTTGCCGATCGAGGAGACGATCCCCAAGCCCGTGACGACGACACGTCTCATGATGCGATCCTCGCTAAATTCGATGCGTCCGGCCGATCAGGCGGCGGACTGCTTGGACAGGCCGACCTTAAGGTCGGTCGCCGCGTATATGGGCTCGCCATCGGCCTTCAACCAGCCGTCCGCGATGCCGAGCACGAGCCTGCCGCGCATGACGCGCTTGAAATCCACGCCATATTCGACCTTCTTCACCGAAGGCGTGACCATGCCCTTGAACTTCACCTCGCCGGTCGACAGCGCCATGCCCTTGCCGGGCTCGCCCAGCCAGCCGAGATAGAAGCCGGTCATCTGCCACATGGCGTCGAGGCCGAGGCAGCCGGGCATGATCGGATTGCCGATGAAGTGGCAGGCAAAGAACCAGAGGTCGGGCTTGATGTCGAACTCGGCACGGATGAAACCCTTGTCGAAGGCGCCCCCGGTCTCGCTGATCTCAGTGATGCGGTCGAACATCAGCATCGGCGGATAGGGCAGTTGCGCGTTTCCGGGACCGAACAGTTCGCCGCGCGCGCAAGCCAGCAGGTCATCATAGTCGTAGCTGGATTTCGCCGCCGCTGCCATCAGTTCCGCCCTTGTTCATCTCTGGCGCCCGGCTACACCTTTGTCATTTGCAGAAGCGGCATCACGAACCGTTTCAACCCGGAAATCGACGTTAGCGCTTAGCCTGCCCGCCCTGCCCGGTCAATGCACGGCTATTGATCGATCGCAGACAACCGAATATATGCTCTTAAGGGATTTGTGCGCATAGTTGCCACTTTCGTGAAGCATGCGTGGATTACCGGGGTAGAATTGGCGGGACGATGAAGTCGTCGAACAGCACTGTCAGTATAGACGAACGCGTGCGCAGAGCCGGATTGCGTCCGACGCGGCAGCGTGTCGCGCTGGCCGAAATGCTGTTCGCCAAGGGCGACCGCCACCTCTCCGCGGAACTCCTGCATGAGGAAGCGTTGGCCGCGGGCGTGCCGGTGTCGCTGGCGACGGTCTACAACACGCTGCACCAATTCACGGAAGCCGGGCTGCTGCGCATCCTCGCCGTCGAGGGGTCGAAGACCTATTTCGACACCAATACGTCCGACCACCATCATTTCTTCATCGAAGGCGAGAACACCGTCTTCGACATCATGTCCGGTCCGATCAAGGTCAGTGACCTTCCCGAGCCGCCGGAAGGCATGGAAATCGTCAACGTCGACGTGGTCGTGCGCCTGCGCCGGAAATCCGACGCCCAAAACTAGATATGTCTCTCCCCCGATGGATGGATGCCTCGCTCAGGATCGAGTGGGGGTGCGTCGCTTTGGCGCTTGTGGCCGCCTTCTGGGCGATTGGCGGATCGTGGCTGCTGTTCGCCGCGCTGGTGCTTGCACCCGACCTCTTCATGCTCGGCTACCTGGCCCGACCGCGCATGGGCGCCATCGCCTACAATCTGGTGCACATTCTGATAGGGCCGTTCGTCCTTGGCTGCGTCGCCTTGATAACGGATAGCGCCATCGCCAAGCAGATCACGCTGATCTGGGCGTTTCACATCGCCGTGGACCGCGCGCTCGGATACGGCCTCAAGCTGCCGACATCATTTCAGGACACGCATCTGGGCCGGATCGGCCGCGGCTGAACGGGCGATCAATCCTTGATCGTCTCGCCGGGATAGGCGCCCCAGACCAGCGTCTGGTTGAGCCAGCCGGTATGGCCGGCAAAGGTCATCCGGCACCAGTCGCCGTTGCATTCCTTGATCGTGCCGACCACGCCGGGTTCGATGACCGCGACCTTGCCGGCATCGGGCCTCGGCTCGGAAAGCAGGTCGATCCTGGCGTCCTTGCCGCGCTGCCAAGGTGCGGCGATGGCGGTGCGCTTGCCGGACAGCAGCGACTGGTTGATCCAACCCTCGCTTCCGTCGGAATCGCGCACCCGCCGCCAGTTGTCGTATTCCTGGATGATCTCCATCGGCAGGCCCGACTTCAGATACATCCAGTCGACGGGATAGTTTACGCCGGGGCCGATGCGGGAATTCACACGGCCGGATTTCAGGCTGACGAATCGCGGCAGCGGCAGGCCGCTG
The DNA here is from genome assembly GCF_040081985.1 of Mesorhizobium yinganensis. NCBI lineage: Bacteria > Pseudomonadati > Pseudomonadota > Alphaproteobacteria > Hyphomicrobiales > Phyllobacteriaceae > Mesorhizobium > Mesorhizobium yinganensis. Next base: position 130,885 of record NZ_JBEBMH010000013.1, read on the forward strand.
CCTCCCTGCGATGCGGTCTGCCCGACCGCGCCTTGCGCAAGCGCCGCGCCGCCGGGCGGCAGGAGAGACAAAACAACCAGTGCAGCCACGGCGGCGGCGCGAAACGACACTGAACCCGACACTTTCGTACCCCTGAATGCGGAGCCGGCAGGCTTGCGGCGCGGCGCCTTTTTCTTTGTCATCGGCACGACCGCTTGTTACACAGGCTGTCGCGCCGGGACCGGCATCAAGTTTCGCCCGTCTTGGTTAAAGAGGTCTCAACGAGACCCGGATTCGAGGAAACAATGGCGGGCAAGAAAAAGCCTCTCGTCGTGATTACCCGCAAGCTCCCCGACCAGGTCGAGACCAGGATGCGCGAGCTTTTCGACGCCCGCCTCAATGTCGACGACCGCCCGCTGACGCAGGCCGAACTGGTGGCCGCGATGAAGGAGGCGGACGTGCTGGTGCCCACCGTCACCGACCGGATCGACGCGCCGCTGATCGAGCAGGCGGGCAAGAATCTCAAGCTGATCGCCAATTTCGGCAATGGCGTCGACAAGATCGACGTGGATGCGGCGGCCCGAAAGGGCATCACCGTCACCAACACGCCCGGCGTTCTCACCGAGGACACCGCCGACATGACCATGGCGCTGATGCTGGCGGTGCCGCGGCGGCTGACCGAAGGCGCCAACATCCTGGAACATCCGGCCAAATGGGAAGGCTGGTCGCCGACCTGGATGCTGGGGCGCCGCTTCACCGGCAAACGCCTCGGCATCGTCGGCATGGGCCGCATCGGCACGGCGGTGGCGCGCAGGGCCAAGGCTTTCGGGCTCTCGATCCACTACCACAACCGCCACAGGGCCATGCAGAGCATAGAGGACGAGTTGGAGGCGACCTATTGGGAGAGCCTCGACCAGATGCTGGCCCGCATGGACATCATCTCCGTGAACTGCCCGTCGACACCCGCCACGTTCCATCTGCTGTCGGCGCGGCGCCTGGCGCTGCTCCAGCCGACCGCCTACATCGTCAACACGGCACGCGGCGACCTGATCGACGAAGAAACGCTGATCAAGATGCTGCAGGAAGGCAGGATCGCCGGCGCTGGGCTTGATGTCTTCGAGCACGAGCCCGCCGTCAATCCGAAGCTGGTCAAACTCGCCGCCAAGGGCAAGGTCGTCATCTTGCCACATATGGGCTCGGCGACCATCGAAGGCCGCATCGACATGGGCGAGAAGGTGATCATCAACATCCGCGCCTTCATCGACGGGCATCGGCCGCCCGACCGCGTGCTGCCGAGCAGGGCCTGACGCCCCGTTCCTGCGCAGCTCCTACACGCTCGCGTCATGCGCGGGCGTTATGGCGCGTGCATCGCATTCGAGAGGGATATTTATGAAACGGACGGCATTGCTGGCGCTGGCGGCATCCCTGGCATTTTCGATGGGCGCCCAGGCGGGCGAGGGTTTCGACGTGATCGCGCTCGGCGCGCGAGGCGGCATCGAGGACGGCAATCTCAGCGCCTACCTGATCTCGCCGCATGGCGACCCGCGCGCCGTGACCTGCGATGCCGGCGCGCTGGTCGCCGGGCTGCGCACTGCGGAGGCCAAGGGTGCATTGGTCGATGTGAGCGTGCCGGCCGATTCGGCGTATACCAAGATCGGCTACGTGCTGGTCGAACAGATCAAGGGCTATCTGATCAGCCATGCCCATCTCGACCATATCGCCGGCCTGATCGCCGCCTCGCCCGACGACGGCAAGAAGCCGATCTACGCCCTGCCGTCGGTCAATAGCGACATCGAGCAGACCTACTTCAACTGGGAGGCCTGGCCGAATTTCGGCAACCGGGGCAAGGAACCTCAGCTCAAGAAATACGACTATCGAGATCTGCCCGCTGGCGGGAAGGTCGAGCTTGCCGATACGGCGATGAGCGTCACCGCCTTCCCGCTCAGCCATGGCGGCGTGGAATCGACGGCCTTCCTGATCGAGAGCGGCGACGACGCGCTGCTCTGTTTCGGCGACACCGGCCCGGACGAGGTCGAAAAATCGACGCGCATCGCCGATGTCTGGACCGCCGTCGCCGAAAAGGTGCGCGGCAAGCGGCTGAAGGCCATCATCATCGAGGTGTCCTACACCAATGCGCAGCCGGACAAGTTCCTGTTCGGCCATCTCACGCCCGCCTGGCTGCTCAAGTCGCTGCGCGGGCTGGAAGAGAAGGCGGGCAAAGGCAGCCTCAAGGACCTGCCGATGGTCGTTAGCCACATCAAATATTCTCTGAAGAAAGGACCGTCGCCGCAGGAGGAAATTTTGGGGGAATTGCAGGCCGGCAACGATCTGGGTGTGAATTTCATCATCCCCGAGCAGGGACTGAAGTGGCGGTTCTGAGGAAGGCGCGAGGCGCGATTTCGCGAGCTTTGAATCCGCGACCGTCAGGCTGCGATTACACCGTCCTCGCCGACGCGGGTCACCAGGCCGCGAAACGTCTCGAAGCTTTCGCGATCCAGCCTTGCTGCGACCGGTGTCCGCCAACTCATCTCGCGCGCGACGATGAGGCCCAGCAGCAGGATGGCGTCGGGTTCATGCAGAACGATGGCTGCCGGCGCATGGCCGTTGTGCACCAGTTCCAGCAGCACCGCCGAAGCCGATGACGAACCGATCATGCCGGGCAGGAAAGGCACCTTGTCGGCGATCGACATTCCATGCTGCGGATGGCGGCGACTTCCCGTTCCGCGTCGGTCAGCATCAGGCCTGTACGAGCGTTTTGCGCATGGTGAGCGAAGTCCGGCGGTCATAGCCCGGATGGGCCGTCCGATCCGTCTCGATGAAACCAAGCCGGGAAAAGGCCCGATGATTGCCGACGAGTTCGATCCGCGTCTGCATTTCGATCGCCGGCTTGCCGCCCTGCCGCGCAATTCGTTCGGCTTGGCTCACCAGCAATCCGCCGATCCCCATGCCCTGGAACTCCGGATCGACGGCCAGCTTGCCGAGATAAAAATGGTCGCCCCGTTCGGCGAGCGCGCCGCAGCCGACCAGACGTCCGCGGTGATACGCAAGGAAGATCGTCTCCGCCTCCGCCTTGGCGCGGAGCGATTCCGCTGTCAGTTGATGCGCGGAGGACGGCGGGTCGATGACGCCGTCCATATAGGCGAAGGCGCGGTGGATCAGCGCCAGAAGCCCGTCCCAGTCGTCGAAATCCGGCGGCAGCGCCGCGACGGTGACGTCGCCGCTCATTGGGGAGCCTTGTAGCGGATGGTGTCGAACTGCGCGGCCAACCCGTCATAGAGCAGCAGCCGGCCGACCAACGGCTCGCCGATGCCGGCGATCAGCTTGATCACTTCCATCGCCTGCAGCGTACCGATGACACCTGTCAGAGCGCCGAGCACGCCCGCCTCGGCGCAGGAAGGCACCATGCCGGCGGGCGGCGGTTCGGGAAAGAGGTCGCGGTAGGACGGATTTTTTCGCCCATCCGGTCCCGTCTCGAAGGGTTTCAGCACGGTTACCGAACCGTCGAAACGGCCAACGGCGGCATGCACCAGCGGCTTGCCTTCCGCCGCGCAGGCGTCGGCCACCGCATAGCGCGTGTCGAAATTGTCCGATCCGTCGGCGACCAGATCATAGCGGCGAACCAGGTCCTGCGCATTGTCCGCCGCGATGCGGAAATCATGCACTTCGACGGCGACGTTCGGATTGATGCGGCCGATCGAGCGCGCGGCACTCACGTTCTTGGCCTCGCCGACCGAAACGGTGTCGTGGATCACCTGCCTCTGCAAATTGGACAACGAGACTGTGTCGTCGTCGACGACGCCCAGCGTTCCGATACCAGCGGCCGCCAGATATTGCAGCACAGGCGCGCCGAGCCCGCCGGCACCGATTACCAGCACACGCGCGCGCTTCAGTTTCTGCTGACCGGGTCCGCCGATTTCCGGCAGCACGATGTGGCGTGCGTAGCGTTCGAGTTCGTCGGGCGTGAAAGCGGATGCGGACATGGACGAAGCATAGGCCGCAGCGTCCGGGATTGGAACCTGCTGCCTACTCGGTCGGCTCGGTGGACTCAGCCTTGGCTGCACGCCGCCGCCGCTCGCTCTTCGCTTCCACGATGCGCACGCGCTTGACGCGGCGCGGGTCGGCGTCGAGCACATGGAACTCGTAACCCGGCACGGCCTGCACCACCTCGCCGCGCGCCGGCACGCGGCCCAGCGCATTGAAGATCAGGCCGCCGATCGTGTCTACATATTCGCTATGTTCTCCCGGCGAGAAATCGCCGCCGATCATTTTTGCGACATCGTCGATCTCGGCCTTGGCGTCGACGACATAGATGCCTTCGCCCGCCTGGGTGATCAGCGGCTCTTCCTCGTCATGCTCGTCCTCGATGTCGCCGACGACCATCTCGACGATGTCTTCGAGCGAGGCCAGCCCGTCGGTGCCGCCATATTCGTCGATCACCAGAGCCATCTGGGTGCGCGCCGCCTGCATGCGCGCCATCAGGTCGGACGCCAGCATCGAGGGCGGTACGAACAGAACGGTGCGGATCAGATTGAGCTCGCCGATCGAGCGGTTGAGTTCGACATTGGCAAGGTCGAGCGGCACGGCGGCGGCGGGTGGTTTTCGCGTGGTCCGCCCCTTCTTGAGACGGCCGGCGCGGGTGATGTGGGCGAGCACGTCGCGGATGTGGACCATGCCGCGCGGGTCGTCCAGAGTACCGGAATAGACCGGCATGCGCGAATGCCCGGACTGTTCGAAGACGTTCAGCAATTCGCCGAGCGAGGTCGATATTTCGACGGCCTCGATGTCGGCGCGCGGCACCATCACGTCCTCGACGCGGACCTCGCGCAGGCGCAGTATGTTGTTGAGCATCGCCCGCTCGGCCGGCGAAAACGCCTCCGCGTCGGTGTCGCTCTCGGCCAGCGCGTCGGTCAGGTTCTCGCGCAGGCTGCTGCCGTTGCGATGCCTGAACAGCGTCGCCAGCCAGTCGATGAAGGATGGGCGTTCGGCCGCCGTCGCGGCGGGGGTACTCGGACTCGGGGCCTCGTCGGCCTGGTCCGCAGTGTTCCTGACGCTGCCCGTCTCGGGGGTGGCGGCAGTCTCGGGGGTGTCGTTCATCTCGTTCCGGTCGTTGGACACTTTCTGTTACGCGTAGGGATCGGGAATGGCAAGCCTCGCCAGCGCCCGGCGCTCCAGCTCTTCCATCACCTCGGCTTCCCCGTCCGTCTCATGGTCGTGCCCCATCAGGTGCAGGAGGCCATGGACGATAAGATGGGTGATATGGTGCTCGAAGGGTTTTCCTTCCAGTGCCGCTTCGTTCTTCACCGTCTCGAAGGCCAGCACGATGTCGCCGAGCAGCGGCGGCAGCGCGTCGCCGATCTGCGTCGGAAAGGCGGGAAAGGACAGCACGTTGGTCGGCTTGTCCTTGTCGCGCCATTCGGCGTTCAGCACCTGGATATGCGCATCGTCGGTGAACATCAGGCTGAGTTCGACCGGCTGCGCCGCGTGGCCGCCGGCCTCGGCGATGGCTGCCTCCGCGGCGTGGGCCGCCAACATGCCCAACAGTTCCTCGGACGGCCAGCCGCCCGCCTCGACGGAAATGTCGATGGTAATCGCGACTTCCGTCCGATTATGCTTGGCCGCCTTTGCCATTGGACTGTCGGGTTTGGCTCAGTTCTCGCCGACGCCGAGACCGCGCGACAGTTTTGCGTCGCGGTCGTAGGCGCGGACGATCTCGGCCACCAGCGGATGGCGGACGATGTCGACGTCGGCAAAGCGCACGATGACCGCGCCCGGCACGCCGTCCAGTATGCGCAACGCCTCGACCAGGCCGGATTTCGTCTGCGGCGGCAGGTCGATCTGCGTCGGATCGCCGGTGACGATCATCCGCGAATTCTCGCCGAGACGTGTCAGGAACATCTTCATCTGCATCGGCGTGGTGTTTTGGGCCTCGTCGAGGATGACGGCGGAATGGGCCAGCGTGCGGCCGCGCATGAAGGCGAGCGGCGCAATCTCGATGACGCCCGCGGTGAGCGCCCGCTCAACCTTGTCGGCCGGCATCATGTCGTAAAGCGCGTCGTAGAGCGGCCGAAGGTATGGATCGACCTTTTCCTTCATGTCGCCCGGCAGGAAGCCGAGACGCTCGCCGGCCTCGACAGCCGGGCGCGACAGGATGATGCGCTCGACCATGCCGCGCTCCAATAGCATCGCCGCATGCGCCACCGCCAGATAGGTCTTGCCCGTGCCCGCCGGGCCGATGCCGAACACCAGTTCGGAGCGCTCCAGGGCGCGCATATAGGCGTCCTGATTGAGCGAACGTGCATAGATGGTGCGCTTGCGGGTGGCGATCTGGGCGGCCGCCATCTTGCCCTTGCGTTCCAGCGTCGGCAAGGTCAGTTGGTCGTCGGCGGCCACCGCCATGCGGATCGCCCCGTCAACGTCCGACTGGGCGATGTTGGCGCCCTTCTGCAGGATGCCGTAGAGATTATCAAGCGCGCGCTGCGCCTGTTCCGCCGCCGCGGCGCTGCCCTTGATGGAGACCTGATTGCCGCGCGAGCGGACGTCGACGCCGAGCTTCTGCTCCAGGCGCGCAAGATTCTCGTCGAACTGTCCGTATAGGGCACTGGCGAGCTTGTTGTTGTCGAAGGTCAGGACGATGTGCGCCATATCCGACGCCCCTGACGGGGCCTGCTTCAGATCCGCATTGGCGACCAAACGTCTCTCCTTCTCCAAACCTAGGCCGTCTCGCCGAACAGCGTCGAATTTTCGACGCGGGCGATTCGCACCGGAACAATGTCGCCGATTTCGCCGGCGGTTTCATCAACAATGACCGGCTGAAGCCACGGCGATCGCCCTGCCTTCTGGCCGGGCCGGCGGCCGGGTTTTTCGATCAGCACGTCGAAGCGCATGCCGGCGCGGCTTTGCGTGAAATCGTGCTGGTGCTCGGCCAGAAGCGCCTGAAGCCGCTGCAAGCGTTCATCCTTGACCGCCTCGGGCAAGTGGCCCTTCATTTCGGCGCCCGGCGTGCCGGGACGCGGCGAATATTTGAAGGAGAAGGCCTGCGCATAACGCACGGCGCGCACCAGATCGAGCGTCGCCTCGAAATCGGCGTCGGTCTCGCCGGGAAAACCGACGATGAAGTCGCCCGACATGGCGATGTCCGGCCTCGCCGAGCGGATGCGCTCGATCAGCGCAAAATAGTCTGCGGCCTTGTGGCGGCGGTTCATGGCTTTCAGGATGCGATCGGAGCCCGATTGCACCGGCAGATGCAGATAGGGCATCAGCGCCGCGAGATCGCGATGCGCGGCGATCAGTTGGTCATCCATGTCGCGCGGATGGCTGGTCGTGTAGCGCAGCCGTGCCACGCCAGGGATTTCCGCCAGGCGGAACAGCAGGCGTCCAAGACCCCATTCCGCCCCGTCCGGACCCTCGCCATGCCAGGCGTTGACGTTCTGCCCGAGCAGCGTGATCTCACGCACGCCCGCCGCCGCCAGTCTTTCCGCCTCGGCGACGATCTGGGCGACCGGGCGCGACACTTCCGAACCGCGCGTATAAGGCACCACGCAGAAGGTGCAGAACTTGTCGCAGCCTTCCTGCACGGACAGGAAGGCGGTGACGCCGCGCCTGGCGATCTCGGCGCGGCGCGGCTGCGGCAGGTGCTCGAACTTGTCCTCGACGGCATAGTCCGTCTCGACCACCTTTTCGCCGGCGCGCACCTTCCTCAGCGCCTGCGGCAGGCGATGATAGGTCTGCGGGCCGATCACCAGATCGACCACCGGCGCACGGCGGATGATCTCGCGACCCTCGGCCTGAGCGACGCAACCGGCTATGCCGATCATCATCTCGCCGCCGGCCTGTTCGCGCTCGCGCTTCACCTCGCGGATGCGGCCGAGTTCGGAATAGACCTTTTCGGCCGCCTTCTCGCGGATGTGACAAGTGTTGAGGAGGACGAGGTCGGCCTCTTCCATCCGCTCGGTCGCGGAATAGCCGTCGGCTGCCAGCGCATCGGTCATGCGCTGGGAATCGTAGACATTCATCTGGCAGCCATAGGTCTTGACGAAGACCTTCTTGCCGCCCTGCGGTTGCGCGCCGGTTTCGATCATCGGTTCGGCCGCGCGGTCGATCTCGATATGCTCCATTGCCGGGCTTCTAGCGCCTTTTCGTGACAAAGGACAGACGCAAGCGGCTTTCCAGCATTCACGAATGTGGCGCGGGATTGGCGAGCGCTCCGGCAAGCAGATCGCGCACCCGCGCCTCGGCGAGGCGGGCGATCTCCTTGCGGTTGCTCCTGGCGTTGAAGGCGACGGGCTCGCCGAAATGCACTTCGACGTCGATGGCGCCTTCGCGCAGCACGTTCTTCAGATGCGGGACAAGATCCTCGTCGCCGATCCAAGCCGCCAGGCCGCGATATTGCCGGCCCATCGGCAGGCCCTGCAACCTCGTATAGGCCAGCGCCACCGGCTGGATCCACATCTCGTCGTGGTGACTTTCCGACAGGATCATCGAGGCCGCGCCGAACAGCGTGGTCTTGAACGGCAAGAGCATGTTGCCGTCGCCGGTGGTCCCTTCCGCGAACAGCACCATGACATCGCCACCGGCCAGGCGGCCGGCTATCTCGCCGGCCTGGTCGCCGGACTTGCGGCGACGCTCGCGCTCGACGAAGACCGAGCGCTGCATTTTTGCCAGCCAGCCGAAGACCGGCCAGCCCGACATTTCCGACTTCGCGATGAACGACACCTCCGCCACCGCGCCGAGCACCGTGATATCGAGCCAGGACACGTGGTTGGATGCGATGAGCAGCGGACGGCCCTGGGCAATCTTGCCGAACACCCTGATCCGCACGCCCAGCATGCGCGTGGCGAGCCTGTGCCACAGCAGCGGTACGCGCCTACCCCGTCCAAGGCCAGTCTTCAGGCTGAAAACCTGCCACGGCGCAAGCACGACCGTCGCACCCGCGACGACCGTCAGCGCAAGGATCGACCGGGCCGTTGATATCATCGACGTGCCGTCACTTCGGTGGATTACAACCGTGGCGGCTGAAAACACGAAACCAGACCGGACGCAATTGGAAAACCGACATCGGCAAAACGGCGATGCGGAAGGTGCAAAACCTGACCGGAGCCATGTTCAAACCCGCCGCGAAGCAGAAAACCCGACGAAGGAAAACATTGCCGTCCTATTCGATGTCGAAAGACATGATGGCTCCGGCCTTGAACACGAGGGTCTTGCGGCAGAAGCCAGGATGTCGAACGAAACCAAATGTGACGGAATTGTGTCCGATCTGGCTGAAACGGCTTAGCGAAGATCGCGGCGCATGACAAGCGCGCCGGCGGCGTTGCGCTGTTCGCCGGCATAGTATTTTTCGCGCCGGCCGACCTGGATGAAACCCAGCCGCCGGTAAAGCGCAATGGCGCCGCTGTTGGTTTCGTCGACCTCGAGGAACAGTGCTTCGGCGCGACGCGCGTGGAGCTCGCGCAAGACCGCGTCCATCAACTGCCAGCCGAGACCGAGGCGGCGATGCGAGCGCGCCACCGCGACGGTCAGGATCTCGCCCTCGCCGGCGGCAAGCCGTGCCAGCACGAAGCCGACCGGCGCTTCCGCCCCGTGGCCGACCTCGCGCGCGACAAAGCCGAACGTCGTGTCCTGGGCGAGCAGCCCGGCGAACTCGCCGCCGCTCCAGGGCCGCGAAAAATCCTCGCGATGGATCGCGGCAACCGCCTCGGCATCGGCCGTCGTCAGCTTTTCGACGACAAAATCGCGCTGGCGCGGCGGCAGGAATGGAAAACGCATCAGCCCTCCCGTCTCGGCAGGATGAAACCGGCCTGCGGTTTCGCGTCTGGCTCGCGCAGATAAAGCGGCGACGGTTTTGTGGCCGACGGCCCTTTTGCCGCTGCGAGCCGGGCGTAGACGGCGATGTCGGCAGTGGCAGCTTTTGCGGCCACTGTCAAAGGCGCCGCCGAGAAGGCCGCAACCGCCTCAGCCGCGCTGCCTGCCAGCACCGCGCCATGGCCGCTCGCCAGATTTGCCGCTTCCCCCGCACGCATGATGGAGGGAGCATACAGCTCTTGTCCGAATTCATCGTAAACGGCGACCTGGACCAATGCGTCGGCATCGGTTGTGACGTTTCCCAGCGCGCTCATGATCTTGCGGGCGCCCACAAGGCCGCGCGCCTCCGCGGCGATCGCCTCAAGCGTATCGACGCCGATCGCCGGAATCTTCAGCGCCAGCGCAAAACCGCGCGCGGCCGATACGGCGACGCGGATGCCGGTGAAAGAGCCCGGGCCGATGGAGACGGCTGTCGCGTCGAGGTCCGCGTAGCCCTTTCCGGCCTCGGCCAGCGCCGCGTCGATCACCGCGATCAGATGCTCCGCATGGCCTTTGCCGAGGTCCAGCACCGAGCGGCTGAGTTCGCGGCCTTCACCGGACTCGTAGATGCAGGCGGCGCAGAGATTGGCCGAGCAGTCTATGGCGAGCAGGATCATGGGGCCGCCTTCTCCCTCCCCCTGGAGGGGAGGGTACCGAGCGAAGCGAGGCGGGAGGGGTCCGCGCTGCAGTGCGCGACACACATAAAGACGTCGTGCGCGGCCTTTGCGGCCCCTCCCGGCCAGCCTACGGCTGGCCACCCTCCCCTCAAGGGGGAGGGACAGGCCGCGCGCGTCATCTCGCCCGATCCTTCGTCTTCAACTCCAGCCGCCGCGCATGCAGCACCGGCTCCGTATACCCGTTCGGCTGCTCGACGCCCTTGAACACCAGATCGCACGCGGCGAGGAAAGCGATCGAATCGTCAAAGTATGGCGCCATCGGGCGGTAGTGCGGATCGTGCGCGTTCTGGCGGTCGACGACGCCGGCCATGCGTTTCATGGTTTCCATCACCTGCACCCGCGTGCAGACGCCATGATGCAGCCAGTTGGCGATATGCTGGGAGGAGATGCGCAGCGTCGCGCGATCCTCCATCAGGCCGACATCGTTGACGTCCGGCACTTTCGAGCAGCCGACGCCCTGGTCGATCCACCGCACGACATAGCCAAGAATGCCCTGAGCATTGTTGTCCAGTTCGTGCTGGATTTCCTCCGGCGTCCAGTTCGGGCGCACGGCGACCGGCACCGACAGGATATCGTCCAGCCTGGCGCGCGGCCGGGCCTTCAATGCTTCCTGAACGGCATGCACGTCGACCTTGTGATAATGGGTCGCGTGCAGCGTGGCGGCGGTCGGCGACGGCACCCAGGCCGTGTTGGCGCCGGCCTTCGGATGGGCGATCTTCTGCTCCAGCATCGCCGCCATCTTGTCGGGCATCGCCCACATGCCCTTGCCGATCTGGGCGCGGCCGGAAAGCCCGCAGGCAAGCCCGATGTCGACGTTCCAGTTCTCGTAGGCCGATATCCACGGCGCCTGGCGCATATCGCCCTTGCGGATCATCGGCCCGGCTTCCATCGAGGTGTGGATCTCGTCGCCGGTGCGGTCGAGGAAACCCGTGTTGATGAAGACGACGCGCTCCTTCGCCGCGCGGATCGCTTCCTTCAGGTTGACGGTGGTGCGCCGCTCCTCGTCCATGATGCCCATTTTTATCGTGTTTTCGGCCATGCCGAGCAGCTTTTCGACGCGCGAGAAGATCTCGACGGCGAAGGCGACTTCCTCCGGGCCGTGCATTTTCGGCTTGACGACATAGAGCGAGCCGGCGCGCGAATTGGCGCGGCGGCCGTTCGGCCCGGTGTCGTGCAGCGCGATCAATGCGGTGATCGCCGCGTCCATCATGCCTTCCGGTACCTCGCTGCCGTCGGAAAGCTGGATCGCCGGATTGGCCATCAGGTGGCCGACATTGCGCACCAGCATCAGCGAGCGGCCCGGCAGGGTGAGCTTGCCGCCATGTGGCGCCGTATAGTCACGGTCGCCGCTTAGGATACGCGTAAACGTCTTGCCACCCTTGGCGACTTCCTCGGCGAGGTCGCCCTTCATCAGGCCGAGCCAGTTGCGGTAGACGGCGACCTTGTCCTCAGCATCGACGGCGGCGACGGAATCCTCGCAATCCTGGATGGTGGTCACGGCCGATTCCAGCACCACGTCGGCGATGCCGGCGGGATCGTCCTTGCCGATCGGCGAAGAGGCGTCGATCACGATCTCGACATGCAGGTTGTTCTTGCACAGGAGTACGCTTTTTGGCGCCGACACGTCGCCGCGATAGCCCGCCAGTTGCCCGGCGTCCTTCAGCCCGACAGCCCGGCCGTCCTCTACAGCGACTGCCAGGTTTCCATCCACGACCGACAGGTTCTTCGCATCGCTCCAGCCCGCGCCGTCGAGCGGCACGCTCTCGTCCAGAAACGCCCGCGCCCAGGCGACCACCGTCTCGCCACGCTTCGGGTTGTAGCCCTTGCCCTTTTCCGCGCCGTCCGTCTCGGCAATGGCATCCGTGCCATAGAGCGCGTCGTACAGCGACCCCCAGCGCGCATTGGCGGCATTGAGCGCATAACGCGCGTTCATCACCGGCACGACAAGCTGCGGCCCGGCGATATTAGCGATCTCGGGATCGACATTCCCGGTCGAAATACTGAAGTCCGGCCCTTCCGGCAGCAGATAGCCGATCTCGGTCAGGAAAGCGCGATAGACGGCGAGGTCGACCGGCGCGCCGTTTGCACGATGCCAAGCGTCTATTCTGTGCTGGAGTTCGTCGCGCCTGGCCAACAGCGCGCGGTTCTTCGGCGCAAGATCATGGACCAGCGCGGAAAACCCATCCCAGAATGCGGCGGCCTCGATGCCGGTGCCTGGCAGCGCCTCGCCGATCACGAAATCATGCAGGATGCTGTCAACGCGCAGTCCGGCAACGGACGTCCATTCCGTCATCTCAAAAAGTCCTCGCGGTCAGTTTCGTCTTGGGTTTCAGGGCTTTGGCACGCCTCAACCGGCTGGTCAATTCGTCAAGCGGCCTAAACGGAAAAGCGGCCGTTTTACCCGGCGAACGCTCGGACCGCGGCACGGCAGTTCACGCCGCGATGCGTGGCCTTCCTGTCGCCACCGCGACGATGCGCGCCTCGATGAACATGCGCTGGCCCTCGATCGTCGAGGTCCGGATATCGCGCGATACCGCGACCTCGGCCATGTCGGTGCCGGCAACTTTTGCGCGCTCGGACGCCAGTTCGCGCACTTTCGCTTCCGCTGTCGAGACGGCGGCGTTCTCATCGGTGAAGTCGCGCATGACATCGCCTGCCGATAGGCGAAAAAGCCCTTCCTTCGGCTGGCTCACAAGTGCTTCGGCCGAGACCCGCACCTGGCCGACCACGGCACCCAGAGCGTTGGCGACATCGGTGTCTACCGGCACATCGCAGCGATTGCCGATCAAGGGCGGCAGGCCGGCATAGTGCAGCGGAGCCGATGCTCCGAGCCCGATCACCGGCCGGTCCAGCGCGACGGTGAAGCGGGCAATGCCCTCCTGTCCATCCACGGCCCGCTGCACCAGGGCATGCGCGACCGTCGCCGCACCATCCAGCCCGTCCTCGGCGAAGGCGGTCTCCAAGATCACTTCGGCGGAAAGCCGGGTCACCGCGGCCAGAACACGCTCCGAGATCGCCTCCGGCGTCTCGGCAATCGGCTGGCCGCGCCCGTCGCGGCGGCGGGCGAACAGTTCGGCTCCGAGTCGCGCGGTGCAGGCGTCCCAGTTGGCCTGCCGGCCGAGCGTGTGGGCGGCGTCCGACGGGGTGAAGCCGCAGATATGCACCAGGCCGCGCGACACCAGCCGATTCAGCGTCGCCATCTGCGCCGTGGAGGTCAGTAGCGTGTCGAGCGGCAGCGGCACAACGCCGATGGCGTCGTAAAGTTTTTGCTCAGGTCCGGTCAGGCCGGCCGCAAGCCGCTCCGGCACACCGGTGCGCATCGCGAGGCGCCCATCCATGCGCCCGGGGTTGGGCGCGCGCAACTGCCGTTCCAGATGTTTTGTTACCGCTTCACCATGTGCCTGCCCGGCCAGGGCCAGCGGCACCAGGCGGCGCGGGCCTAGCAATATCTTCGGCGTCAGCGCGCCTTCCTCCAGCCGTACCTCGGAATCGCCGCCGAGGCCGAACGTGCGCATGGCGACTGCCTCGACCATGGTACGAAAACCGCCGACCGTGGCACCCTCGGGATCGAGCCGCGGCCGGCCCCTGTCCAGCACCGCGACATCGGTGGTCGTGCCGCCGATGTCGGAGACGACGGCATTGTCGAGGCCGGTCATGTGGCGGGCGCCGACGAGGCTGGCCGCCGGCCCGGAGAGAATCGTCTCGATCGGCCGCTGCCGGGCAAACCCCGCCGACACAAGCGCACCGTCGCCACGAACCACCATCAGAGGCGCCGCGATGCCCCGTTGCTCAAGGAACCCCTCCGTCGCCGCCACCAGCCGGTCGATCATCGAGATCAGCCGCGCGTTGAGCAGCGTGGTCAGAGCGCGGCGCGGCCCGCCCAGTTTAGACGAAAGCTCGTGGCTGGCCGTGACCGGCAGCCCGGTGCGCTCGCGGATAAGATCGCGTGCGAGAATCTCGTGGGCCGGGTTGCGCGTCGCGAAATAGGCGCAGACGGCGAAACCCGACACCGAACCGCCCAGCGCCGGAAGTGCGGCCTCCAGCGGGCCGAGGTCGAGCGCCCTGGCGTTGCCGTGCACGTCGTGGCCGCCTTCGCAGACGATCAACGGATCGCCGCCGAGCGCCTTTTCCAGACCGTCGCGCGCCAGATCGGCGGGCGCGAAGCCGATCATCACCAGCGCCACCCGGCCGCCCTGCCCTTCGACCAATGCGTTGGTGGCGAGCGTCGTGGACATGGACACGAGTTTGATCGATTTCGGGTCGGTCCGCGCCTTGTCCAGCACGGCATCGACGGCTCCGCCGATCCCGACCGCAAGGTCATGACGGGTGGTCAGCGCCTTGGCCTTGGCGGCGACGCCGGCCGTTTCGGACCATAGAACGGCGTCCGTGTAGGTGCCGCCGGTGTCGATGCCCAGATAAAGCGCCGGCGCTGTCGTCGATGTCATTGTGCGATCATTTCCTCCTGCTCGACCGTCAGCGGTTTCACGCCCGGCGGCAGCGGTTCGGGTTTTTCATCGGCCGAAATGTCGCCTTGGGGCACGTTGCCGGTCGGAGCAGGATCGGGCGTCCGGCCTGCACAGCCGCTCGCAAGCGCCGCCGGCAGTATGACGCTGATGACCAGGGCAAGACGAAAACTTGGGGACATGGGTAAGGCAGATGCGCAGAGGAAGGTGGCGGTCCAGCTTTGGCCACGGAAGGTTCAATGCCGGCTTCTAACGTATTGGCGCCCGGCCCGCCAGACCAAGCCGCGATTTGTCGCCCGCCATCACCGGTCCACAAGCCGTTTCGTTTCCGGCCGCTGCGTGCAAATCGCTGACGCACATGTTATGTTAGCGCTAACCGTCGCGTGATAGGGAGCGGCGGTTGTGAGGGATAAGGACAATTCTTCGATGAAGAGCCGGTCCCGCCGTGGCGGCGGACGCCCGACCATCGCCGATGTGGCAAAGCTTGCCGGCGTCAGCGCCATCAGCGTTTCGCGCGCCCTGCGCGAGCCGGGCCGTGTCTCGGACGAACTGCGCCGGCAGATCGAGGCGGCGGTGGAAACGCTGGGCTACGTGCCCGATCCGAACGCCCGGGCGCTCGCCTCGGCGCGCGCCGACGTCATCGGCGTGCTGGTGCCGTCGCTGACCAACAACGTGTTCGCGGATGTGGTACGCGGCATCTATGACGGGCTCGGCGACCGCAGCTTCCAGATCCAGATGGGCAATACCCACTATTCCGGACTGGAAGAGGAACGCCTGCTTCAGGTCTTCCTCGGCCAGCGCCCGGCGGCGCTCATCGTCTCTGGACTTGACCAGACGCCTGCCGCGTGCAAGCTGCTGGAAGGCGCGGGCTGCCCGGTCGTCCAGATCATGGAGATCGGCGATCATCCGGTCGACATGATGATCGGCTTCTCGCATTTCGAGGGCGGGCGTGTCGCCACCCAGCACATGATCGACCGGGGCTACAAGCGCATCGGCTTCATCGGCGCGCGCATGGATCCGCGCTCGCAGCGCCGCCTTGCCGGCTACCGCGCCGCCGTCGAGGCGGCCGGCCTCTACGATCCTCGCCTAGTCAACACGACGCCGGCTCCGTCCAGCGTCTCGCTCGGCTGCGAGCTGCTGCGCGACACCCTGGCGCGGACGCCGACGCTGGACGCGGTGTTCTGCAACAATGACGACCTCGCGCTCGGCGTTCTGTTCGAATGTCACCGCGCCGGGATCGAGGTGCCGCGAAAGCTCGGCATCTGCGGCTTCAACGATCTCGAAATGATGCACGTAGCCTTCCCGTCGGTCACCACCATCCGCACGCACCGCTACGAGATCGGCCGGCGCGCCGTCACCATGGCACTGGAAAAGCTGAGCGGAAACAACGTCGAGCCCGCTGTGCTCGATCTCGGCTTCGAACTCAAGATTCGCGAAAGCACTGCCGGGCCGCGATAAAGCAAATCTCCAAGTCGTCACATTCAAAAACCCGCTTTACAGGCGAATGTGGTAGCGCTACCATCTTGATCGTTGCCGGCTTTCGGGAGGAACCATCGGCTGGCATCCGACCAAGGACTCGTCGGCGACCCAGGGCCAGGCAGGCGATGAGAATGCCTTAAGGCATCCGCGCTTTGCAGGGCGCACGGATCGGGACGTCTCCCGTCGCCGCCGTTTCATCAAATTCTGGGAGGAATTCTATGATCAGGTCACTCGTCGGCGGTGTCATTGCCGCCACCGCGCTTACACTCGCCTCCACCGTCGCCTTCGCCGAGCCGGAAGTCGTCACTGGACCGGCCGCCGATGCCGGCTGCTTCGTGCCGTGGACAGCGGAAACCAAGTTCTTCAAGTTTCCGAAGAAAGAAGGCCCGTACCGCATCGCGTTGGCCAACGGTTATATCGCCAATACCTGGCGCATCCAGATGATCCAGACCGCGAAGGCCTATGCCGCGCAGCCCGACGTCGCCGCGAAACTGAAGGAATTCAAGGTCGTGTCGACCGGCGAGGACGTGCCGGCGCAGATCTCGGCGATCAACAACTTTATCGATTCCGGGTATGACGCGATCGTCGTCAACGCCCAGAACCCGACAGCATTCGCGCCGGTCATCAAGCGCGCCAAGGAAGCCGGCGTCGTGCTGGTCGCCTTCGACAACATTCTCGACACCGAAGACGCCATCAACGTCAATGTCGACCAGAAGGGCCTCGGCGTGCTCTGGGCGAACTGGCTGATCAAGAATGTTCCGGATGGCGGCAAGGTGCTTGAAGTGCGCGGCGTCGCCGGCACGTCGGTCGACACCGACCGCCATAACGGCATCCACGAGACGCTGGATGCCTCGGGCAAGAAGTGGGAAGTCACCGAGGTCGTCGGCAAGTGGGACGACGGCGTTGCCCAGAAGGCAACTGCCGACGCAATCGCCACCAATGGCCCATTCGCGGGCTTCACCGCGCAAGGCGGCGACACCGGCGTCGTGCAGGCGATGATGGATGCCAAGCACCCGTTCGTGCCGTTCGGCGGCGAGACGGAAAACGGTTTCCGCAAGTTCTGCGCGAAATTTGCCGGCGAGGGCCTGAAGTGCTCGTCGGCCGGCACCGGCCCAGCGCAGGTGGCGGTGGCGATCAAGACGGCGATTACCGCGCTCGAGGGCGAGGTCGTGCCGCAATCGGTCAAGCTGCCGCTGGCCATCGTCGAGGATCCGAACTTCAAGGAAGGGTCTGACTACTTCCCCGACCAGTCGGACAACTTCTTCGTCGGCAATTCCTTCCCGACCTGCGGCATCAATTTCACGGCGCAGGAAATCATGGGCCAGTCCAAGGAAAACCAATAGACTTCATCTCGTCGGCGCCGCGGCCATCCCGCGGCGCCGAACCGAACAAGAGCCTTGGGAGGGGCCGATGGACGGGGCGGTTCCGCTCTTTCGCATGGAAGGCATATCCAAGCGATACGGTGGCGTTCGGGCGCTGGAAAAGGCCGAACTCAGCGTCAGGCCCGGCAGCATCCACGCCATCCTTGGCGAGAACGGCGCCGGCAAGTCGACGCTCATCAAGATCATGGCAGGCGTCGTCGCGCCGGACGAAGGCCGCATGACGATGCAAGGCCGCGAGGTGAGTTTCGCGTCGCCGGCCGCCGCGAACCAGGCGGGCATCGTCTGCATCTTCCAGGAATTGTCGCTGATCCCCGAACTCAGCGTCGCCGACAACATCGTCATCTCGGACCCGCCGAAGCGTTTCGGCATGATCGATCGCAAGGCCCAGCGGCGCATCGCGGAGGACGCGCTCACCAGGGCGGGCGCCGGCGACATCCATCCCTCGGCGCTGGTTAAGGACCTGCCGCTGTCGCGCCGCCAGATGGTCGAGATTGCCAAGGCGCTGGCACGCAAGCCGCGCATCCTGATCCTCGACGAGGCCACATCGGCGCTGACCGCGACGGACGTCTCGAAGATTTTCGGCGTGCTGAAGCGGCTGCGGGCTGAAGGGCTGGCGCTGCTCTACATCTCGCACCGCATGAACGAGATTGCCGAACTGGCCGACGAATGCACCGTGTTCCGCAATGGCCGCAATGTCGCCACCTATACGGCCGGCACGAAATCCGACACCGAGGTCGTCGAGATGATGATCGGGCGCGAATACAGCCACGTCTTTCCGCCCAAGCCGAAGCTCGGCGGCACCGACAAGACGCCGGTGCTGGAATGCAAAAACCTCTGCTGGACCGACCGGCTGAACGATATATCGCTGAGCGTGCGGCCTGGAGAGGTCGTCGGCCTCGGCGGTCTCGACGGGCAGGGTCAGCGCGAGTTGCTGCTCGCCTTCTTCGGCGTGCTGCGGGGGCTTTCCGGCCAGGTTCTGATCGACGGCAAGGCGGTGTCGATCGCCAGCCCGGCGGCGGCCAGAAAGGACGGCATCGGCATGGCGCTGATCCCCGAGGACCGCAAGACCGAGGGTCTGATGCTGCCGATGACGGTGCGCGAAAACCTGTCCTTCTCGGCGCTCGACCGGTTGTCCAAAGGCGGCATCATCGACCGCGCCGCGGAACAGCGGCACATTGACGACATGATCAAGCTTCTGGCGATCAAGACCGCCGGGCTCGATATCCCGGTCGGCGCACTGTCGGGCGGCAACCAGCAGAAGGTGGTCATAGCCAAATGGCTGATGCGGGGGCCGCGCATCATCCTTCTCAACGATCCGACGCGCGGCATCGATGTCGGCACCAAGCAGGAGTTGTATCAGCTCCTGCGCAAACTGGCCGACGCGGGCGCCGCGATCCTGTTCTACTCGACCGACTATGACGAGCTGATCGGCTGCTGCGACCGGGTGCTGGTCCTCTATGATGGGGCGGTCAAGCGCGAGTTGGTCGGGGCCGAGATCACCGAACGCGCGCTGATCGCCAGCGCGCTCAATATCCACGGCGGAGAGGCCGGCTTGAGGCAGGGAGCGG
The DNA here is from genome assembly GCF_040081985.1 of Mesorhizobium yinganensis. Taxonomy (NCBI): domain Bacteria; kingdom Pseudomonadati; phylum Pseudomonadota; class Alphaproteobacteria; order Hyphomicrobiales; family Phyllobacteriaceae; genus Mesorhizobium; species Mesorhizobium yinganensis. The sequence continues at coordinate 150,273 of NZ_JBEBMH010000013.1, forward strand.
TCGCGTGAAGGACTGGCGCTATTGGCTCGCCGAACAGCGCGGCACCCTGCTGGCCGTCGGCATCTTTGTTGTGATGTTCATCATCTACGCCTCAAATCATCCGGCCGGCCTCACCGCCAACGTGGTGCAGACCGCTTCCAACAAGGGCGTGCTGCTCGCTTTCGTCGCGATGGCGCAGACGCTGGTGGTCATCACAGCCGGCATCGACCTGTCGGTCGGCATGATCTTCATCCTGACCAATTGCCTTGCCTCCTGGCTGGTCCTCGGCACACCCATGGAGACGGCTTTCGGCGTCGTCGCCGTGCTGCTGACCGGCGCGATCTGCGGCGCGGTCAACGGGGCGATCGTGATCTACGGGCGGCTGCAGCCCATCGTGGCGACCATTGCGACCGGTGCTGTCTATTTCGGCATAGCCTTGTTGCTGCGGCCGTTTCCGGGAGGCTCGGTCAATGAGGATCTCGCGGATGCGCTGACCGGACGGCTGTTCGGGGTGATCCCGTCGAGCCTCGTCGCGCTGCTGGTGGTGGTGCTTGTCATCTGGGTGCCGTTCAGCCGCTCCGTGCTCGGGCGCGCGGCCTATGCGGCGGGCTCCTCCGAGACGGCGGCCTACATGTCCGGCGTTCCGATACGCCGCGCCAAATTCGCCGCCTATACGCTTGCCGGACTTCTTGCGGCCATCGGCGGGCTGTTCCTGACCTTCTTCACCTATACGGGCGAAGCGGCCTATGCGAGCGGCAATGCCTATACGCTGTTTTCGATCGCCGCCGTGGTGCTGGGCGGCGTGTCGCTGTTCGGCGGCAGGGGCAGCGCAATCGGCGCAATCTTCGGCGCGCTCGCTTTCCGCACCATTGGCGACCTGCTCTTCGTGTTTGATTTTGATCCGCTGTGGCAGCCGCTGTTCCAGGGCGTGGTCCTGCTGATCGCCGTCAGCCTCGGAGCCTTCGCCCTGTTCAGGGTGCGCAACAGACTGGAGTGGTTCGGATGAGCGCCACCACGACCACGGGCCGCTTCGCCGGCCGTATGCCGAAATTCATCCGCCGCGCCGATCCCGCGGTCGCGACCTCGTTTGCCTGCATCATCCTGCTGCTGTTCCTGGGCAGCCTCTATTCGTCGAGCTTCCTGTCGCCCGAATATCTCCTGCAACAGCTGAAGGTCGCCTCGTTCCTCGGCGTCATCGCGACCGGCATGATGATCGTTATCCTGTTGGGACAAATCGACCTTTCGGTGCCCTGGGTGGTCGCGGTCGGCGCCATGATGGCCTGTGCCGCCGCGGCCTACGGGCCGGTCGGGGTGTTCCTCGCCATACCCTTCGGCATCCTCTGCGGCGTGCTGATCGGCCTCGTCAACGGCATCGGCGTCGCCTATCTGCGCATCCCGTCGATGATCATCACGCTTGCCACCAACGCGGTCGCGCAGGGCCTGATGGTCGTCTATACGGGCGGCTTCTCACCGCAGGATTCGGCGCCGGCGGCGGTGCGCTATCTCGCCACCGGTTTCACCATTCCCGGTGTGCCGAACGCGGTCGTGATCTGGGCGCTGATCGGCGCGGCAACGGTCTTCGTGCTCACCCGGACGAGTTTTGGCCGGGCCGTCTACGGCATCGGCAACCGTGAGCGCGCGGCCTACCTGTCGGGCATCGACACGCGGCGTATCGTGTTGATTGCATTCGCCGTTTCCGGCGGATTGTCGGCCTTCGGCGGGGTGCTGCTCGCCGGCTATGCGTCGAAGGCGGCCCAGTCGATGGGCGACGCCTATCTGCTGCCGGCGATTGCCGCGGTGGTACTTGGCGGAACGTCGATCCTCGGCGGCCGCGGCTCCTATCTCGGCACCGTGGCAGGTGTCATCCTTATCACGCTGCTGCAATCGATCCTGTCGGTGATGCAGATGCCGGAAGCCGGGCGCCAGATCATCTATGGCATTGTTATTGTTGCGATGTTGCTGCTCTACGGCCGCAGCCCGGCGAGCCGCTGAGCGATGATGAATTTGCAAAACCTGCCCGGTCGAATGGGACCGAAGGGACCCGTCGCGGCAATCGTCGTGATGGGCGTCACCGGTTGCGGCAAGACCGTCGTGGGAGAGGCTATCGCGCGGCTTCTCGGCTGGCTTTTCATCGAAGGCGATAGGCTGCATCCTTCTGAAAACGTTTCGAAAATGTCGCGGGGCGAACCTCTGACCGACGCGGACCGCGAGGGCTGGCTCAACGCTATCGGGGCCGCGATCGCGGGGGGCACCAAGGATGGAAACGGTGTCGTGGCGGCCTGTTCGGCGCTGAAACGCCAGTACCGCGACCGGCTGCGGTCGTTCGAGCCGAACATCCTTTTCGTGCATCTCGCGATCGACCGGGAAACCGCCTGGGAACGGGTCAGCAGCCGCAAGGACCACTTCATGCCGGCAAGCTTGGTCGACAGCCAGTTTGCCGCGCTGGAACCACCGCAGGCTGACGAATTCGCTATGAATTTGAATGGGTTGGAGACAATAGACGTATTGTCGACGCTGGCGGTGGACCGGGCTCTCGCCGGTCAACGCCAGCCGATCTGACCCGGTATTGGCCTCGGTGCGCGGTAGCGCGTTATCGTAGAGGCGCACTCAGGCGGTCACCTTAGGCAGCCGCGGCAAGTTCGGAAATCAAAGTGATTTCAATGATTTGACGTAAAACGACGGGAAGAAAACCGTTTTGCGCTGACGCACCCCCCTCGCGAGCTTGCCGCGAGGGGGTTTTCACATGTTTCGGGCAGACGGCAGGGATCGTTTTATGCCAGAAGCATGGCGTCATCCCTGCCGCCGGAATCAGCTCCCGGTCAGAGCCAGCGGCGGGGTCTCTTCCGGCTGGCGGCGGACGATGCCGGGATGGCTTTCGCCATTGCCGTCCGGAAAAACCTTCCAGCGGCGTGGACGGAAGGCGATGCGGCTCTTGTTCGCCGCCGGGTGCTCGATCGGCAATTCGATCTCGACCCGATGCCGCTCGCCGCCGATCTCCAGTTCGACATGCCGCGTGCCGGCGACGCGGCGGGTGGCCGCGACAGTGCCGGCGATGCAGCCGCCACAGCCGTCCAGCAATTCCACCTCGTGCGGCCGGAAGAACAGCGTCGCCGGACCATCCGGCACATTGGACGCCGTCAGGCCGAGCGCCCGATCCTGCAGCCACAACTGTCCGCCCTCGACGCGCACCGGCAGCGAGCTTGAATCGCCGATGAAGCCGTAGACGAAGGGCGAGTTCGGCGTGTCGTAGACTTCGTCGGACGTGCCGACCTGCTCGATGCGGCCCTGGCTCATGACCACGACGCGGTCGGCGAGTTCCAGCGCTTCCTCCTGGTCGTGGGTGACGAAGACGGTGGTGTGGCCGGTCGTGTCGTGGATCTCGCGCAGCCAGCGGCGCAATTCGCGCCGCACCTGCGCGTCGAGCGCCCCGAACGGCTCGTCGAGCAGCAGCACTTTCGGCTCGATGGCGAGCGCTCGGGCCAGCGCCACGCGCTGCCTCTGGCCGCCGGAAAGCTGGTTCGGATAACGCTTCTCCAAGCCGGAAAGCTGGACGAGGTCGAGCAATTCCGAGGCACGGCGGCGGATTTCGGCCTTGGGCGGCCGCGAGGCGCCCGGACGAACTTTCAGGCCAAAGCCGATATTGTCGGCGACCGTCATATAGCGGAACAGGGCGTAATGCTGGAAGACGAAGCCGACATTGCGTTCCTGAACGCTCTTTTGGGAGGCGTCGTCGTCTCCGAAGAAGATCGCGCCCTCGGTCGGCCGCTCCAGCCCGGCGATCAGGCGCAGCAGCGTCGTCTTGCCCGAACCCGACGGTCCGAGAAGCGCAATCAATTCACCTGAGCGGATGTCGAGCGAAACGTCGCGCAGCGCCGGGAACCGGTCGAATTCCTTGCGGACATGGCGGATTGAAACGTCCAAAGAGCGCTCCTGGTTCTAGTTCATGTTCCGCATGACCTAATCCGAAAAGTCTGCAACTTTTTGCTGCGCTGACCTTCGGTTCGGGGTCATGCTTTAATGCTTGGCGACCGCGGCGATCTCGTCGCCGTAACGGTATTCGAGGACGGATTTCAGCACCAGCGTCACCAGCGCAAGCGCCGCGAGCAGCGTCGAGACGGCGAAAGCCGCCACGAAATTGTACTCGTTGTACAGGATCTCGACATGCAGCGGCATGGTGTTGGTCAGGCCGCGAATGTGGCCGGACACAACCGAGACCGCGCCGAACTCGCCCATGGCACGGGCATTGCAGAGCAGCACGCCGTAGAGCAGGCCCCATTTGATGTTGGGCAGCGTCACGTACCAGAAGGTCTGCCAGCCGTTCGCGCCAAGCGAGATCGCAGCCTCCTCATCGCCGGCGCCTTGGTCCTGCATCAGCGGGATCAGTTCGCGCGCAACGAAGGGGAAGGTGACGAAGATGGTGGCGAGCACGATGCCCGGCACGGCGAACAGGATCTCGATGCCATAAGATTTCAGCCAAGGCCCGAGAAAGCTATTGGCACTGAAGAGCAGCACGTAGACGAGGCCGGAAATGACCGGCGAAACCGAGAAAGGCAGGTCTATCAGCGTCGTCAGGAACGCCTTGCCCTTGAACTCGAATTTTGCAATCGCCCAGGCGGCCGCGACGCCGAAGACCAGGTTGCAGGGCACCGCGATGGCCGCGACCAGCAGCGTCAGCCGGATTGCCGACAGCGTGTCGGGCTCGTTGAGCGCAAAAAAGAACTCGCCGGCGCCCTTGCGGAACGCCTCGAAGAAGACGGAGACCAGCGGCAGGATCAGGAACAGCGCCATGAAAATCAGCGCAACGGCGACCAACACCACCTTTGTGGCGGTCGATTCCGTCGTCGCTCGCACCGGCTTGCTCACCGGCGCAAGCGTACCAGCCCGCGAGCGGTTCGGCAAAGGTCCGCTGACTGCTTCAACCGCCATGACCGTACCTCTTGCGGCTCCAGGCCTGGATGAGATTGATGACGAACAGCATGAGGAAGGAGATGACCAGCATCATCGCCGCGATCGCCGTCGCCCCGGCATAGTGGAATTCCTCCAGCCGGATGATGATCAGCAGCGGCGCAATCTCCGAGACATAGGGGATGTTGCCGGCGATGAAGATCACCGAGCCGTACTCGCCGACGGCCCGGGCGAAGGCTAATGCAAAACCGGTCAGCACCGCCGGCGCGAGGCCGGGTAGGATGACCCGCGTGATCGTCTGGAAGCGCGTGGCGCCCAGCGTGGCCGCCACTTCCTCGACCTCCTTGTCGATCTCTTCCATGACCGGCTGCACCGTGCGCACGACGAAAGGCAGGCCGATGAAGATCAGCGCCACGACGATGCCGAGCGGCGTGAACGCCACCTTGACGCCGAGCGGCGCGAGCAACTGGCCGATCCAGCCGTTGGGCGCATAGATGGCCGCCAGCGCGATGCCCGCCACCGCGGTGGGCAGCGCGAAGGGAAGGTCGACAACCGCGTCGACGATGCGGCGGCCGGGGAAGCGATAACGCACCAGCACCCAGGCGATGATCACGCCGAAGACGACGTTGACCAGCGCGGCGATCAGCGCCGTGCCGAAGGAAACCTTGAGCGCGTTCAGCGTGCGCCCATCCATGGCGATCGCCCAGAATCCGGCCCAGCCAAGCTCGGTGGTGCGCCACACCACGCCGGCGAGCGGGATGAGGACGATCAGCGTGAGGTAGGTAACCGTAAAGCCGAGCGTCAGCCCGAAACCCGGGATGACGCTCGGCCTACGGAAATGCCAACCGACGCTCGAAGCGGCGGCGGTCGCCATCAGTTCGAGGACGCGGGCTTGTAGATTTGATCGAAGATGCCGCCGTCACCGAAGTGATAGGGCTGCGCCTTTGCCCAGCCGCCGAACTGCGGATCGTCGATCGTCACCAGGTTGAGTTTCGGGAAGCGCTCCAGCTCGGCGGCCGGCACCAGCTCGGGCTTCGACGGACGATAGAAATTGCGCGCCGCAATCTGCTGGCCTTCCTCCGAATAGAGATACTGGAGATAGGCCTCCGCGACCTTGCGGGTTCCCTTGGCATCGACATTGGCGTCGACCACCGCGACCGGCGGCTCGGCCAAAATCGACTGCGGCGGGATCACCGTGTCGAACTGGTCGGCGCCAAACTCCTTGCCGACGAGGAACGCCTCATTTTCCCAGGCAAGCAGCACGTCGCCAAGCTGGCGCTGCGCAAAGGTCGTAGTCGAGCCCCGGGCGCCGGTGTCGAGCACCGGAACATGACGGAACAGCTCCGCGACATATTCCTTCACCTTGGCCTCGTCGCCGCCGTATTCCTTGTTGGCCCAGGCCCAGGCCGCCAGATAGTTCCAGCGGGCGCCGCCGGAGGTCTTCGGGTTCGGCGTGATGACCTCGACGCCGTCCTTTACCAGATCGCCCCAGTCCTTGATGCCTTTCGGATTGCCCTTGCGCACCAGGAAGACGATGGTCGAGGTGTAGGGCGAGGAATTGTGCTCGAACTTGCCGCGCCAGTCCGCATTGATCTTGCCGCCGTTCTTGACGATGGCATTGATGTCGCTTTCCAGCGCCAGCGTCACGACGTCGGCGTCGAGCCCGTCGATCACCGCGCGGGCCTGCTTGCCGGAACCGCCATGCGAGGTCTGGATGGTAACGGTCTCGCCGGTCTCCTTCTGCCAGTGCGCGGCAAAGGCGGCGTTGTATTCCTTGTAGAGTTCGCGCGTCGGATCGTACGAGACGTTGAGAATAGTGGTGTCCGCGAAGGCGAAACCAAGCCCACCGAACTGGACCGAACCCGCGATAAGCGCCGATAAAAGGATGGATCTGCGATTGAGGGTCATGTGGTGCCTCCGTTTCGATAACGAACTTACTCTATCTGCTGGGTAGAGATTACGGGCGTAGCAAAATCCCCAAACTTGGAATTCGTTCCGCATTTTTCGCGCTGCCGGCGGGCGCTCACGGAAATTTTTTTCTCCGGCCACTAAGCCAGCCTCGCACCAGCGACCTGAACGCCGGCCATCACCTGCCGCCTGCGACACCCCTTTCAGGCAGCCTTTCAGGTCCTTTTCCGGCGCGAACAAATATCCACATGCAGAGTGGTTCCACCAAATCAAGATAAACCGGACCTAGCGATGGGTCCTGCCGGCTGCAACTCTGCCTTCCAGGCAACTCTGCCTTCCAGCACGAAACCTGTGAAAGACCCATATGAGCGTCAGGATCGGCATCAATCCCATCACCTGGACCAATGACGACGTGCCGGAACTCGGCGGCGACACGCCGCTGGAGACCTGCCTCTCCGAGATGGCGCAGGCCGGTTATCGCGGCACGGAGCTGGGCGGAAAATTCCCGCGTGAGGCGGCGACGCTCGGGCCGATCCTGGCGGCCCACGGGCTCGAACTGGTTTCCGGCTGGTATGACGGGCGCATCCTCGAGCGCGGGGTCGAGGAGGAGTTCGAGGCGATCCGGCCGCATCTGACCCTTTTGCGCGACCTCGGCGCAAAACACGTCGTCTATGCCGACACGTCGCGCGGCCGGCATGACGGCATTTTCGCGCCGATCTCGCAGCGTCCAAAACTCGCCGAAGACGAATGGCCGGCCTATGGCCGCAAGATCACAGCGTTGGCCGAGCGCATGGCGGATTTCGGCGTCGGCATGGCCTTCCACCATCATATGGGAACGATCGTCGAGACCGACGCGGAGATCGGCAAATTCATTGGATCGACCGGCGAGGCTGTCGGGCTGCTCTTCGACACCGGCCACTGCCTGTTTTCCGGCGGCGACCCGGCTTCGCTTCTTCAACGCCATATCGATCGCGTGGTCCATTTCCACTGCAAGGACGTGCGCCGCCCGGTGCTGGAAAAGGCGCGGCGCGAAGACATGAGTTTCATGGCCGCGGTGATGGAAGGCATCTTCACCGTGCCCGGCGACGGTTTTGTGGATTTCCAGTCGCTGCTTAAGCTGCTGGCGGAGCGGGGTTATGACGGCTGGTTCGTAGTCGAGGCGGAGCAGGACCCGGCCAAGGCGCATCCGCTGACTTATGCGACAATGGGCTGCCGCTCGCTGTCGGCAGCGGCGCGGGCGGCGGGCTTCGAGGTGGTCGAGCGGGCGGCGCATCACCGATGATACCACCCCGTGCATTTTTCAACGCATGAAGGCACGATAACGATCCGTGACGGGAGGTTTGAAAACATGGCGTTCGAAACGGCACTTGGCGCGGAGCGGCTTTGCACGATCAAGGAGATCGCCGCGAAATGCGGCCTTGGCGCGGGCACGGTGCATCGCGCGCTGAAGGGCGGCAAGTCGGTGCACCGCGACACCTACCCGCTGGTCCTCGAGACGACGCGGCAGCTCAACGAGGACAAGATCATGCGCGCGGCCCGCCTCGCCGGAGGATAGGGATGGCCGACCACATGCGCCTGTCGCTGGACATCATGTCGGTCGACCGCCAGTCGGCCGAGCCGATGCACCGGCAGATCTACAGCGCGCTGCGCCGCTACATCCTCGAAGGTCAGATCCAGGCGCAGACGCTGCTGCCCTCGACCCGCTCGCTCGCCGAGGACCTGAAGGTCGGCCGCAACACCGTCATCGCCGCCTACGACCAGCTTTTGTCCGAAGGTTTTATCGAAGCGCGCGGCGGCTCCGGCACATGGGTGGCGCCGATCCAGCAGAACCGCGGCGCCGCCGCTCCGAGCAAGCCGGCCTGCAATGCGCGGCGCCTGTCGCGGCGCGGCCAGACCATCGTCAACGGGCCGCAGCCGCCACGCAACGCCGGCGTCATCAATTTTCATCCCGGCGTGCCGGAGACCGACTCCTTTCCGTTCTCGATCTGGAGCAGCCTTCTGGTGCGCAATTCGCGCAGCCGCGACGAGGCGCTGCTCGGCTATATCTCCTTCGCCGGCCATGCCGGCCTGCGCCAGACCATCGCCAGTAACATCAGCCTGTCGCGCGGCATAAACTGCACCGCCGATCAGGTGGTCGTCGTCACCGGCGCGCAGGCCGCACTCGACCTCGTGGCCCGGGTGCTGGCCGACGAGGGCGACGATGTCTGGATGGAGGAGCCCGGTTATCTCGGCGCCAAAAGTGCCTTCCTCGCCGCCGGGGCGCAGCTTGCGCCGCTGAAGGTCGACCGGCGCGGCTGGAACCTTTCCGATCCTGACCTGCCGAGCCCTCGGCTGATCTACGTCACACCGTCATGCCAATGGCCGTTCGGCACGATCATGCGCATCGAGGAACGGCTGCAACTGCTCGACATCGCCGAGCGCAGCGGCGCCTGGATCGTCGAGGACGATTATGACGGCGAGTATCGGTTCCGCGGCCGGCCGGTGCCGGCGTTGCGCGGCCTCGATCACACCGACCGCGTGGTCTATATCGGCAGCTTCGGCAAGACGCTGATCCCGGCGCTGCGCATCGGCTACCTGATCGTGCCGCGCGAGCTGTCGGAATCCTTCGACCGCGCCGTCTCGATCACCGGGCAGTTCGCGCCGCTGCTGTTGCAGGCGACCGTCAACGACTTCATCAAGCAGGGTTATTTCGCCACGCACCTGAAACGCATGCGCAGGCTCTACGCACGCCGCCAGGCAAATTTCGTCAAACTCTGCGAAGATCATCTTGGCGACTGGATCACGGTGCGCGAGAACGATTCCGGCATGCAGTTGCTCGCCAGCTTTCGGCGGCCGTTCAAGGACAGCGACGTGGTCGCGGCCGCGCTGCGCGAGGGGTTGGACGTGCAGGGCATCTCGATCAACTACCACTCGACCGAGCCGGAGCACGGGCTGCTGCTCGGTTATGCCGCGATGGACGACCGGCAGATCCTGCGCGCCGTGCTGGCGCTGCGCGCGGCGTTCATGCGGCTGGAGCGGTCATGAACGACGCGCCTGGCGACACGGTGATTCCCAGCGGCCTCAGTTTCTGGACGACGCAGGCGCGTCAGGAACTGGCGGCGGAGGCCTGGTCAGACGCTCGGCCAGCAGGGCCAGCGCCTCAGCCCCCAGCACTTTCATCGCCACGGAAACCTCCGGCCCGTCATCAGAGAGGCCAAGGGCGCCGGCATCCTCGCCAAATCCACAGTCAACCGAAAGCCTCAACGGCGACAATTCGAACAGGTCGGGGCGCATCGCGAACAGCATCACGCATGGATCGTGCAGCGGCCGGCTTTCGCCGGAGCCCGTCGACTGGAAATAGGCGTCGACGAGATCGGCGGAAGCTTTCGCGGCCGGCGTCCCGCTCTCGCGCAGGAAAGCCGTGTCAGCCTTGGTCGCGCGCACACGGCGGGTGACGTCGAGAGGGACCAGCACCAGCGGCAGGCCGGCGCGGAATACGATGTCGGCGGCCTCGGGGTCGGCGGCGATGTTGAATTCGGCGCGCGGCCCGACATTGCCCCGCTCGTGCACGGCCCCGCCCATGGCGATCAGCCGGCCGATACGGCTTGCCGATTCCGGGCGTTCGCGCACCAGCATGGCAATGTTGGTCAAGGGGCCGAGCGCGAGGATGTCGACCGTTCCCTTCGGGTGCCGGTCGAGCATGTCGGCAATCCATGTCCAGGCCGGGCCGGGAAGCGGCTCCGACACCGGTTCGGGAAATGTCACGCCGCCGAGACCGTCGCTGCCATGGATATCAGCGGTGTCGAACCCTTTTCGCGACAGCGGCGCGGCTGCGCCGGGGATCACCGGAATATCGCCGCGTCCGGCAAGCGCCAGGATGCGGCCGGCGTTGCGCGTCACGGTATCGATGCCAATGTTACCGGCGACGGTCGTGATGCCGGCGACATCGAACTCGGGCGACACCAGCGCGAGCAGGATCGCAACGGCGTCGTCGATCCCCGGATCGGTGTCGATGATGGTGATTCGGGACATGGTTTCGATGTGCCGGGTTCAGGTCGCAGAGCCGAAACTTAGCCGGCAAAGGCGGCAAGTATGCGTATCCACGACCTGATGCCCTTGCGATAGCTGGACAGGTCGTATTTCTCGTTGGGGCTGTGGATGCGGTTGTCGAAGCGCGCGAAGCCGACCAGCAGCGCGTCCATGCCGAGCTTCTGCTTGAACTCCGTGGCGATCGGGATCGAGCCGCCGGAACCCGCGACGGCGGCGCGCCCGTCCCACTCGTCCTCCAGCGCGCCCAGCGCGCGCCGCAGCAATTCGCCGTCCACCGGCATGACGGTCGCCGCACCCGCGCCGTGGTCGCGGAACTCGACGCTGCAATCCTCAGGGATATGCCCGCGCACATAGGCCCGCAACGCCTCGCGGGTGCGCGTGGGGTCCTGCCCCTCCACCAGCCGGAACGAGATCTTTGCGCTGGCCTTCGACGGGATGACAGTCTTGAACCCCTCCCCGGAATAGCCTCCGGCGATGCCGTTCACCTCGAAACTCGGCCGCGCCCACACCTGCTGAAGGATTGAGCGGTCCTTCTCTCCCGCCGGGATCTTCAGCCCGACGCCCGAAAGCATCCCCTCTTCGTCGAAAGGCAGTTTTTTCCACAGCGCCGCCACCTTTTCCGGCAATTCCTTCACGCCGTCGTAGAAACCCGGCAGCGTGACGCCGCCGTCCGGCGCGCGCAGTCCGGCGATGATGTCGGCGACAATCTGCAACGGATTGCGCGCGGCGTTGCCATAGATGCCGGAATGCAGGTCGCGGTTGGCGCAGGTGATCTCGAACTCTTCCTTGACGATGCCGCGCATCATCGTGGTGATTGCCGGCGTCTTCGCGTCCCACATGTCGGTGTCGCAGATCAGCGCCATGTCGGCCTTGAGCTCAGCGCCGGCCGTCTTGAGGAAGCCGGGCAGGCTTGGGCTACCGGATTCCTCCTCGCCCTCGAACAGCATGGAGACGCGCACCGGCAGCGCGCCGGCCACCTCCTTCCAGAAGCGGCAGGCCTCGACGAAGGTCAGCAGTTGGCCCTTGTCGTCCGAGGCACCGCGCCCGACGATATGCGTGTCGCCGTCCGGCTGCGGCACCAGCGTCGGCTCGAAGGGCGGCGTGTTCCACAGCGCCAGCGGATCGACCGGCTGGACGTCGTAGTGGCCGTAGAACAGCACGTGCGGGCCGGCGCCGGTGGTGTCGTGGCCGACGACCATCGGATGGCCCGTCGTGTCGCGCACCGAAGCGTCGAAGCCAATCGCGTCAAGCGAGCCGGACAGCCATTCGGCGGCGCGCCGGCATTCGGCGGCATAGGCCGGATCGGTCGAGATGGACTCGATGCGGATCAGCTCGAACAGCCGGTCCAGGCTGTCCTGCAGGTGCGCATCGGCATGGGCGAGCACGGCATTGAGTTTTGAAGCGGTCATCATGAAAACCTAGGCTTGAGAATCGATACGGGCCATTTCGGCCTTGAATGCCGTGGCGACCTGCAGCGCATCCCGCAGCGCCTTCTTGCGCTCGACGGTGAGCACATTTCGGCCGCGCATAAGCCAGCGGCCGGCGACCATCGTGTCGCGCACGTCGACCGCCATCGCGGCGAAGACCAGCGTGGCGTAGATGTCGTAGACCGGCTGCGTGCGCGGTGCCGACAAGTCGATGCGGATCAGGTCGGCCTTCTTGCCCGGCTCGAGCGAGCCGATCTTCGCGTCCAGCCCGAGCACGCGCGCGCCCTCCAGCGTCGCCATGCGGATCACCTCGCGCGCCGGCATAGGCTTGCGGCTCTTGCCCAAAAGCTTCTGGAACATCGAGACCGGGCCGAATTGCGAGAAGAGGTCGAGCGTGTTGCCGCTCATCGGACCGTCGGTCGCCACGCCCACCGGAATGCCCGCCGCCCGCAGAGCCTCCACCGGCGCGATGCCGCGCCCGGCCTTGGCGTTGGATCGCGCATTGTGCGCCACGCAGACTTTTGCCGCCGCCATCTTTTCGATGTCGCTGCCATTCAGATACAGGCAATGCGCGCAGATCAGGCCTTTCCGCAGCAGCCCAGCCTTCTCCACCATCTCGACCGGCGTCATTTGATAGTGTTTCTCGCACCACTCCATCTCGCTGGTCATCTCGGCGAGGTGGATCTGCACCGGCACGTCCGGATGATCGTCGGCCCAGCGGGCGACGCGGTTCATCACAGCGATGTCGGTCGAGTAAGGCGCATGCGGGGCGATCGAGGCAATGACGCGGTCGTGGCCGGAGAATTCGGCGACCAGTTCTTCCGTCAGCGCAAAACCCGCGTCGATGGTCGCATGGTCGGGCGGATCGAAGTCGGCGATGGTCTGCCCCACCACGCCGCGAAACCCCGCCTCGTCGACGACGCGGCCAACCTCGGTCTCGTAATAATACATGTCGGCGACCGTGGTGACGCCGGCCTCGATCAATTCGAGCGCCGCGAGCCGCGTGCCGGCCTCGACCATTTTCGGCGTCACGAATTTTCGCTCCATCGGCAGCACGTAGCGGAACAGCCGGTCGTCGACGTCCTCGCCGAGCCCGCGGAACAGCGTCATCGCCATGTGGCAATGCGGGTTGACCATGCCGGGCATCACGACATCGCCGCCCGCATCGACGATCTCGGCGCCGTCCACGGCGGGCGGCGGCCCTGCCCCGGCGGCCTTGATCGTATCGCCCTCGATATGGACATAACCGTTCTCAACGACCGGCATGTCCGGCGTGCACGGCAGCAGGGTGGCGTTGGTGATCAGGATGGTCATCGGGGCCTGCAGTCGACTATTCGGATTTCAGCACGCAGCACTGGTCGAGCACCGGCACCAGCCTTGCCGACGCACCGGAAGCAAGCGGGGCCGACAGCGCGCCATTGGCGATCAGCCCACCGGCAGCCGTATCGCACTGGTACTGATAGGCGCGGCCGAGATAGGTGCGCAGGCCGAGCGTGGCGGGCAGGCCGGGTGCTGCCGGATCGGCGCTGACCTCCAGCCCGTCGGCCCTGGTCGCCAGCACGAAACGGTCGGGGATCGGACCGAGCCGCTGTTCGTCCAGCGCCAGCAGCGTGCCGCCCGGCGCCTCCGCCGTCACCTTGCGCCCGTCGCGCGCAGTCACCCGCATCGGGATCAGGTTCTCGAAGCCGACGAAGCGGGCGACGAACGCATTCTCCGGCCGCTGATAAAGCTTTTCCGGTGTGTCGAACTGCATGATGCGGCCGGCATTCATGATCGCCACCCGGTCGGAGATCGAGAACGCCTCCTCCTGGTCGTGCGTGACATAGACCGAGGTGGTGCCGTTCGCCCGCTGCAACTGGCGGATCTCGACACGCATGTCGACCCTCAGCTTTGCGTCGAGGTTCGACAGCGGCTCGTCGAACATCAAGAGCGGCGGCTCAATCACCAGCGCGCGCGCCAGCGCCACGCGCTGCTTCTGGCCGCCGGAAAGGGCGGCCGGCAGCCTGTCGGCCAGCCCCTCCAGCCCGACCCGCTGAAGCATTGCATCGGCGCGCCTCTCGCGCTCGGTGACAGAAACGCCGCGCTGCTTCGGGCCAAAGGCGACGTTGTCGCGCACCGAAAGATGCGGAAACAGCGCATAGTTCTGGAACACCAGGCCGATGTCGCGTTTGTAGGCCGGCAATCTCGTCAGGTCGCGTCCGCCCAGCGTGATTTTTCCGGCGGTCGGATCGAGGAAGCCGGCGATCAGCCGCAAGGTCGTCGTCTTGCCGCAGCCGCTGGCGCCTAGCAGCGAGACGAGTTCGCCCGCCGCGATATGCATGGTCAGGTCTTCCAGCACTTTTGTCGTGCCGTAATGGGCGGTCAGGTTCTCGATGGAAAGCGCTTGGGTCATCTATTTGGTCAGGAAGGTCAGGCCGAGCGTGCGCTCGACGATAGCCATCACGGCGACGGTGAGCAGCATCAGGAGCACCGAGACCGAGGCGACGGTGGGATCGAAATACTGCTCGACATAGGCGAGGATGGCGATGGGCAGCGTGCTGATGCCCGGCCCGGTGAGGAAGAGCGAGGTCGACACGTCGTTGATCGAGGTGATGAAGGCGAGGATGAAGGCGGCGATCACGCCGGAGCGGATGTTCGGCAGCACGATCGTCAGAAACGTCTTCACCGGCGGGCTGCCGAGGCTGATGGCGGCCTCCTCCACCGAAAAGTCGAACGAGGCGAGGCTGGCGCTGACCACGCGCACCGCATAGGGCAGCACGATCAGCGTATGGCCGATCAGCAGCGTCGGGAAAATCGGCGCGCCGGCGCCGACCGTGACGGATTTCAGCAGCGAGAACCCCAGCACGATCTCGGGCACGAGGATCGGCAGGACGAAGACGGTCGAAAGCCAGGAGGGCAGCGCGATCCGGTAGCGGTTCAGCGCATAGGCGGCGGGAATGCCGATGAGCAGCGCCAGCGCGGTCGCCAGGAAGGCGAGCTGGAAGCTGGTGACGAAGGTTGTGCGGAAGGCGCCCACCTCGAAAATCTTCTCGAACCAGCGCAGCGACAGGCCATGGGGCGGGAAGGTCAGGTAGGTCGTGTCGCTGAGCGCAGCCCCCAGCACGATGACCAGCGGCCCGACCAGGAAGATGTAGACCAGCGCGGCAAAGGCGATGAGGAAGGGGCTGGTGCGCGGTTTCATCAGGTCGCCATCGGGTTCAGCCGCCGCGCGACGCGCGCCATCACCAGCACGACGGCGACGGTGACAACGACCATGATCGCCGCGACCGTCGAGGCGCCGACCCAGTCGAACGACACCATGGCGCGCTGGTACATCAGCGTGCCCATCATCATCTGGCGCTCGCCGCCGAGCAGCTGCGGCGTGGCGTAGGAGGTGAAGCTGCCGGTGAACACCAGCACGGCGCCGACGATCAGGCCGGGCACGGCGAGCGGGAATATCACCTGGCGAAACGTCGCCGCCGGTGTGGCGCCGAGCGAGGCGGACGCCTGCACCACGTCGTCCGGAATGTTCTCCAGCACGCCGACCAGCGTCAGGATCATCAGCGGCACGAACAGGTAGACCATGGCGACGATCACCGCGCCTTGCGTGTAAAGCATCGACAGCGGCTCGGCGATAATGCCGACCCAGGTCAGGAAATCGTTGATGATGCCGTTCTTGCCGAGCAGGATCAGCCAGGCGAAGGAACGCACCACGACGCCGGTCAGCAGCGGAAACACCGCGGCGATGATCAGGATGCTCTTGATGCGCCCCGGCGAACGGACGACCACATAGGCCGTCAGGAAACCCACCACCACGGAGATCGCCGTGGTCGCCAGCGAGATCTCAAGCGTGCGCCACAGCACGTTGCGGCGGAAGCCACTGCCGAAGAACGCGATGTAGGGCGAAAACACGCCCTTGGCCTCGCCGAACGTCGTCGCGATCGTAGCCGCCACCGGCACGAGCAGGCACAGCACGACCAGCGCCGTCGCCGGCGCGGCAAGCAGCCAGCCTGCAAAACGTTTCATGGTGCCGGGACCACGCAACAATCGTGGGCGAAAAGTGTCGGCCGGAAGCGCAACACCGCCTCCGGCCGCGCGTCCGTTTCCTCAAAAATCACTGGCCGAAGACTTCGTTCCAGCGGTCGATCCAGCCCTGCTTGGCGGCGTTCAGCTTGGTGTAGTCGACCTGCCGCAGCGAGGCGATCATGTCCGCGCCATAGGTCCATTGCTTGGCCTGGTCCGGCGTCAGCTTGACGTCCTTGGCGATCGGCGCGTCGATGCCGTTCTCGGCGCTGACCTGCTGGATTTCGGGCGACAGCAGGAAATTGATCCACTCATAGGCGAGATCGGGATTGGCCGCGCCCTTCGGGATGTTGACGGTGTTCAGCGTCGCATAGGCGCCGTCGGAAATGTCGGCCCACACCGCCGTCGGCACCGCCGCCTGGATCTGCGCGAGGGTAAAATCCTGCGCCACCGCCACCGAAATCTCGCCGGTGGAAAACAGGTTCACCAGTTCGGAGCCGGTATTGTAGCTCTTCACCACGCTGGGCTTCAGTTCCTCCACCGCCTTGAACGCGCCGTCCTCGTCGGCATAGGGATCGACGCCTGCATGCGCGCCGGCGATCAGCACCATCATCGGCCCGGCCGTGGTGGTGATGCCCGGCAGCGAGAGCTGGCCCTTCACGTCGTCGCGCCAGATGTCGTTCCAGGAGGTGATCGGCGTCTTGATCTTCGTGGGATCATAGATGATGCCGACGCGGCCGATCGTGTAGGCCGGGCCGTAGCCCCCCTGCGGGTCCTTGCCAAGATCGTAGGAGCCGGCGAGATTCGGCACTTTCGACGCATCGAATTTCTGGAACAGCCCGTCGTCGATGCCTAGTTGCGAGTAGGCGTCGGTCAGATAGATCAGGTCGACGCCCGCGCCGTCGCGGATCTTCACCTTGTTCAGGCGGTCGGCATTGTTGCCGGTCTCGAACACGATCTCGCAGCCGCATTTCTGCTTGAACGGGTCGACCTGGAATTGCGTCAGCTTCTCGCCGTTGAACCCCCACCAGGAGATCGTCAGCGTCTTGCCCTCGGCCCGCGCCGGCGCCGCCGACAGCAGCGCGGCGACACCGACGCTGCCTAGAATGGAAAGAAAGGACCCGAGCTTCATATGCGCCTCGCCTTGGGGGGTTTTGGTGACTCGCAGCGAAGCTTATTTTTGAGGCGGGCAGCCAGCAAGCCTGAATCCTGTGCAGCGACGATTTAGCCACAGCCAGCCGCTCGCCCAGGCTCTGCGCGCGGCCGGTGGAACCGCCTATGCGTGGTGTCCTAACCCGCGCTGGAGCTGTCGAATTTTTGCAAGTCGACCGGCGCGATCTTGCGCAACTCGACCTCGTCAATCGCGGCATTCTCCAATGCCACACGGGCGGCCGCGTCGATGTTGTGGATGATGTCGTCGATCTCTTCGTCCGTGTGCAGCGGGTTCGTCGCCACCATCACGGTGCGGTTCAGGATGTCGAGCGAGCCTTTGCACATGCCCTCGGCATAACCCGTCCGCAGCCCCTTGTTCTCCGGCAGCTTGTACGGATTAAGCGCCGCATGGTGGGCGCCCTCGTGCATCAGCACCTGGTCCCATTGCGTGAAGGTGTGGCGTCCGGTCTTGCCGGCGATCACCGCGGGCGTCGCTTTCACGAAGGCCTGCGCGGCCGCCTCGCTGGGCAGCGTATACATCACCTGCGTCGCGCAATCGTGGTCGGCGCTGTTCATCGGGCTGGCCCGCAGGCCGAGATTGTCGAGATGTCTCGTGCCGGCGAGGATTTTCTTCTTCTCGGCGCGCATGGAGCGGATCATGCCGTCGAGCCGGTCGAGCTGCACGTTGAGCATCGCGCCGAGCAGTTCCGAGGCGCGCGCGCCGACGCCGGCGAAGGGTTTGGTGTCGTCGTTGCGGCCCTGCCAGTAGAAATGACAGGGATCGATGTAGCAGCGCGCGCGCTCCGCCACCTTCGGGTCGCTGGTTGCGATGCCGCCGCCTTCGCCGCCGCTCATGTTCTTGAAGAAATTGAAGCTGAAGGCCCCGGCATGGCCGATCGAACCGAGCTTGCGGCCCTCGTACGAACCGCCGATGCCCTGGCAGACGTCCTCCAGCACCAGCAGGCCACGTTCCTCGGCGATGTCCATGATGGCGTCCATGTCGCAGGCCGCGCCCCACATATGGACCGGAATGATCGCCCTGGTATGCGGGCCTATGGCGTCGCGGATGGCGTCCGGGCTGATGGTGATCGTTTCGTCGATGTCGACGATTACGGGGATTGCGCCCACCGCCAGCACGGCGGTGGCCGTAGCCATGTAGGTATGCGCAGGCACCAGCACCTCGTCGCCCGGACCGATGCCTAGCCCGACCAGGCCGGCGGCGAGGCCGTAGGTGCCGCTCGCGCCAAGCGCGAACTCGCTCACGCCCAGATGTTTCGCATAGCGTTTCTCGAACCGCTCGCACTCGCTGTCGTCGCGGTAGCGGAACAATTTCCCGGAGCGGATGACTTTTGCGATCGCCTCGATCTCTTCCTCGCCCGCCATGTACATGGAACGTCTCCCATTGTTCTTCACTGGTTGGAGTGATGCGCCAGCGAGACGGGTTTTTGAAAGAACCAATCCGCCGCTATCGGACGAAACCACTGCGGAACCAGCCGCCGGTCCGTTTCCGATCCAGCGCGTCCGACCGGCATAGACATTCCAACCGTCGTCCAAACGAAAATCGTATCCATCCGAAACCGCGAAAGTGGCCCTGTCGGAACAGGGCGATCCGTCGTTCCATCCGATCCAGTTGGGCAACGCCTCCGGTCATGCGCCGCTGGCTAAACGGTTGGTTCCATGAGACCCGGAACAGACTTTGGACGACCCGCTTCGCAGTTGCACCTGAGGGATCACCGCGCATGAGCGCGGCACATTCCAGGCGCCGCGTCGTGCTGCACGAGGACGATGTCGGCATGTGCCAGGGGGCCAATCTCGCCTTCCTGGAGCTTTGCCGGCTGGGCGTCTGCACTTCGGGCGCGGTGATGGTGCCGTGTCCGTGGTTCCTGGAAATGGCGGAGGCGACCGCCGCCGATGGCTCGCTCGACCTCGGCGTTCACCTGACGCTGAACAGCGAGAAACGCCACTACAAATGGCGGCCGCTGACCGCGCCGCCGCCCTCGGCCGGGCTTACCGACGAATACGGCTTCTTCCATCCCGACGTTGCCACCACCCGCCGCAACGGCTCGGCCGAGGCCGTCGAGGCCGAACTTCGCGCGCAGATCGAGACCGCCTACCGGGCGGGCATCGACGTCACCCATCTCGACACCCATATGGGCGCGGCGCTGTCGCCCGAGTTCTGCGACGTCTATATCCGGCTCGGGCTGGAATACCGGCTGCCGATCCTGCTGACCTCGACGATTGCCGCCTATACGCCCAACGACAATCTGGTCGGCGTCACCGAGAAGGCGCATGCGCGCGGCGTCGAGCAAGCGCGGGCGGCGGGCTTTGAAATCTTCGACGCCGCGCTGCAGACGACCTGGGCTCGGCCGCGCTCGAAGCCGGCGGAGCCTGCCTACAAGGCGATCATCGAAAGTGTGCGCGACGGGCTGACCTTCGTGTGCCTGCATTTCAACGCGCCTGGCGAACTCGAACTGATCGAGCCGCGCTCGGCCTATATCCGCACCGAGGAATATGACCTGTTCCGCTCGCAGGCTTTTCGCGACTGGCTATTGGCGCAGGATCTCGACATCATCGGCATGAAGCCGTTGCGTGAAGACCTTCGCGCCCGGCTCGCGGCGCCGGTGAACTGAAATTCGCTGCCGGCCAACGCCGGCCGGCACTCATGCTAGGGCCTGAGGGACGGGCTGAAGGGACTACACGGCGACGCAAGGCCCGCAAGAGGCCTGCCGCCGCGATAGCGCCGGGACGGCCTAAGGGCCGGGCGGCGGACGGACAAGGGAAATTGGCCGCAGAAATGGGAGATTGAAATGAGATCCGTAGTGAAACTGGCGTTCGGCGCATTGATGTCCGCCGGCATGATGGTGGGGCTCGCCAATGCCGACGGGCTGAAGGAACCGAAGGACGTCCACATCGCCTTCGTGGTGCACGGCTCCGCCTCCGATCCGTACTGGTCGGTGGTCAAGCGCGGCGTCGACGACGCGGCGAAGCTGACGGGCGCGAATGTCGAATATCATGCGCCGCAGGTGTTCGACGTGGTCGAGCAGGCGCGCATGATGGAGGCGGCAATCGCCACCAAGCCGGACGGCATCGCCGTATCGATCGCCGACGCCGACGCCATGCGCAAATCGATCCAGTCGGCGCTCGCCGCCAACATACCGGTGGTGGTGCTGGATTCCGGCGAGAAGACCGGCGCCGAGATGGGCACGACGCTCTATGTCGGCACGGTCTCGGAATATGATTCCGGCAAGAAGGCCGGCGAGCGCCTGGCCAAGGACGGCATTTTGAAGGTCGTCTGCATCAATCACGAAGTCGGCAATGTCAGCCTCGATGAGCGCTGCCAGGGCCTGAACGACGGGCTGAAGCCGTCGGGCGGCGGCACCGAGGTAGTCGCCGTGACGCCCGATCCGGCCGACGTGCAGCGCCGCACCGAAGCCTATCTTTCGGCCCATCCGGACGTGCAGGCCGTGTTCGCACTCGGCGCCACCGCCGCCAATCCGCTGATCCCGATGTTCCGCGAGAAGGAACTGTTCGGCAAGATCAAGCTCTACACCTTCGACATCAGCCCGGAGGTGCTGGACTCGATCGTCGCCGGCGAGATGGGTTTCGGCATGGACGCCCAGCAGTACCTGATGGGTTATCTGCCGGTGATCTATCTGGTCGAACAGGCTACCCACGGCTTCTGGCCGATCAACAATTCCTACACCGGCCCGCTGTTCGTCGACACGCCGGAAAAGGCCAAGGCGATTCTGGTGCTGGCCAAGCAGGGGATAAGATGAGGGCTGTGCCCTCCCCGTGAACGGTAGGCAATCGCAAATGGATTTGCTTTGCCAAACGATTCTCAGCTGAACGCTGAGACATCACCCCTCACCGGCCCTTTGGGCCACCTCTCCCCCTGCCCGGGGGAGAGGAAATGCGCTGCCGCAATGCCGGCGCTTCTCCGGCTTGGGTTCCTCTCCCCCGGGCAGGGGGAGAGGTGGCCCGAAGGGCCGGTGAGCGACTATCTTTGGTGTCAAGTTGCATTTGCGAACTCGTTTCGCGCGTCGCGTGCTTTTGCATTGAGGATGACGAGCAGTTTGCGAGCGAGCGCGATGCGAATGACCATTTTGGGTTTGCCGGCCTTGTGCAACCTGTCGTGGAAGGCGCT